>NZ_LT984884.1:2736162-3072324 GCF_900258515.1 Lentibacillus sp. Marseille-P4043
TGGCTGAAATTTTGAACGAACAACATGGGAAGAACATATTAATTGTTAGCCATGGATCTTTTATTAAATCCCTTTTAAGAGAAATGTTGCCGGATGAGGATGTCGAGACGTCGCTTCACAACTGTTCATTGACAATACTGGAAAAGGCTGACGTGGAATGGAAGCTGAAGTTGCATAATTGTACAAGACACATATCAGCGCAGTCGTTGCGTTAACCTTTTTATCAAACTAATTTATTCTGTATGTGCAATAAGAAAATGTGATTGTAACCTATTTGAAACCTGTATTATCAAAGTAGCTATTCTCCTTGTAAACTAAAGGTATCTTACATAAAAGGGGTAATTTTAATGGGGATGAACTTTCACGATGAAAAGAATAAACATAGTTATGTGACAAGACAAGCTGATGATACATGGTTACGTGTTGTAAAGACATTGATTCAAGATCGGGCAATTACCAAGGCAGTGGATATTGGAACAGGCGGAGGGATATATGCAAAGGCGCTTGCCGATATAGATATTCCCTCCATTACCGGCATTGATTTTTCAAGGGCTATGGTAAATGCTGCCAGACAAAATTGTAGCTCATACAAACAAATAAAGTTTCAATTAGGGAATGCTTATTGTACCGGATTGCCAGATGGATATACGGATTTCGTTTTAGAGCGGGCACTCATCCATCACCTTGATGATTTAACATCGTGTTTTTCTGAGGCCCATCGAATTTTAAAGCAAGATGGGATGCTATTAGTACAAGATAGGACGCCCGAAGATTGTTTGTTAAAAGGGGATTGTCATCATATTCGGGGTTACCTGTTCACCCTATTCCCGCATCTTGCAGAAATCGAGACAAAAAGAAGATATGCCTCCCCAATCGTTAAAACCGAGCTTAAAAAAGCAGGCTTTCGATCCATTAAAGAAATGAAACTTTGGGAAATAAGAGAAACGTATACGAACAAAAAACTATTGCTCAACGATATCAAATCCCGAAACGGACGATCTATTCTACATGATTTATCAGATCAGCAAGTATTGTTATTCGCCGACCATGTAAATCAATCGATTCAAGATGGTCCAATTATAGAAAAAGATCCATGGACAATTTGGCTAGCCACTAAATAATTCAAATCAGGCGCATTTCCTGAAGGGTGATGAAATGAGAAAAGTAGTAGTAACGGATCACAACGAAAAATGGCCGTTAATGTTTGCAGAAGAGGCTGCCAAATTGCGTGGAATTTTTGGCTCGGAGATCACCAGCATCCATCACATTGGCAGCACATCGGTAAAAGGATTAAAGGCAAAGCCGATTATTGATATGATGCCTTTGGTAAAAAATATCGAGTCGGTTGATTCGTTTAACGATGCAATGAAGAAAATCGGCTATGAAGCAAAGGGTGAAAATGGGATACCTGGGCGGCGATATTTTCAAAAAGGTGGAGATACCCGCACACATCATGTTCATATTTTTGAATCAGGTAATCACGAAGGCGAACGTCACATTGCATTTCGGGACTATTTGCGGGCGCATTCAGATACAGCCGAAAAATATGGAAACCTAAAAGAATCCTTAGCCAAACGATTTCCCAATGACGTGGAAGCATATATAAAGGGAAAAGAACAGCTTGTTTTGGAAATAGAAAGACAAGCAATAACGTGGTATCAGGCGTAAAGTTTATCTGAATACAGACAACAAACTGAATCCTTTCCCTTCTCCCAGCCGTATAAAGTAATAGGAAGTCGGAAAGGGGCTAAACAATGAAAACGTATTTAAAAATATCATCCGTTTTGCTTTTGGCCATTGGTTTAGTTGCATGTGGAGGAACAAAAAAAGATTCATCGGGTAAACAACAGGAGGAGGATGCTAAAAATACATTCGAAAAATTAGCATCCGCAGATCAACTCCCGGATCAATTTTTAGCTAGCAATTTCGAGGCGATTTACAAACAAACAAGTGATACGTTCCAGGCTGACGTATCATTAGATCAATTTATTAACCTTGGAGAAGGGTTTAATAAAGGTGTAGACGGTTATCAGCTTGTTTCTAAAATGCCTATACAGAACATGACTGAGTACCAATGGATCAGTGACGAAGGAGATAAAGGAATTCGCAGTTACTTTGCCGATGACATGACTATTGAAGGGATACAGCTTATGCCAATTACACCTTATCCGAAGAGTGATGCGCGATATACGGAGAATACGTATCGAATGCCAGTGAATGAAAAATGGCTCACTTTTTGGGGCGGAACAAATGAACTTGTTAATTACCACTATGCCTCAGAAAATCAGCGGTATGCGTATGATCTTGTCATGATGAATGGGGATACATCTTTTAAGGGTGATCCAGCAAATAATGAAAGTTACTATGCATTTGGCAAAGAAGTTGTAGCGCCAAGGGATGGGGTAGTTGTATCTGTTGAAAGTGCGATCCCGGACAATACACCGACCGTCGATACAAATACAGAAGAACCGCTTGGAAATCATGTTATTATCGAGCATGAAAATAATGAATACAGCGTGATTGCGCATTTAAAAGAAGGCAGTTTGAAAGTAGTGGAAGGCGATAAAGTAAGTGCAAATGATTTAATAGGTTTGGTTGGGAATTCCGGTAATTCCAGTGAGCCGCACATTCATTTTCATGTGGCTGATAGCCCGAAATGGGAAGAAGCGACTTCAATCCGAATAAAAATTGAGAATGGAATAGATCCTGTACGTGGGGATATAGTTACAGGGTTTTGAGCACGCATGTGTTAGAATAAAATCCCGCCGTTAATTCTGCAACCTTTCCAGAAATTCAAGCAGTAAATGGGGTGTCTAAATTTAGTAAGAAAACTAGAATGCTAATTGGTATAATCGCTAATCTTGTTATCTGTATTTACGGTGTGTATGGATTGGTAACGGAAAGCTCCATATCAAATGTATCCTTTATCCCTGTTATTTTAGCAGTAGGTGGTTTTATTGGTTTTGTTGGTAGTGTTATTGAATTAAAGAAAACGGAAAAATCATAGCATTTTATGATATATACGTCATTGAAACAAAAGTTCAAATGAAAGGATCGCCACAACCATGACGATCCTTTTTCACTACCGATGATTCGTATACTGCATCGGTTTTGTAACTGCTTGTAATGCTTGATACTTTTCTTCTGTTAATGGAGCGGCCTGAGTAATTGCCGTATTTTCTACAAGCTGATCTATAGAGCTTGCGCCAAACACAGCACTTGCAACTGCAGGATGATGAAGCACATATTGCAGTGCTGCGGTATTAAACGAAGCATCCTCGCCAATAATATCTTTTATTTCGTCATAGACTTTTACTAATTCCTCATACGTGTAATCCAAATAGCCTTCGCGCGATTTTCGTTCAATTTGTTTTTCACCATTATTGCTCAAAATACCCTTGGCAAGTGGCCCACGAGCAAGAACACTAATATTATTTTCGTGTAATAGATTTAACACTTCCTCTTCCGGCCGGCGATCCAGCATACTGTACTGCATCATTACAGCATCAATATGCGAACGTTTTACATATTCCCGAATCACGTTGGGGCGAATCGATGATATCCCATATGCGCGAATAAGTCCGTCTTTTTTCAGTTCCTCAAATGCCTCAATTGTTTCATCAATCGGATCATCAATTGTTCCACCATGTAGCATATAAAAATCGATATAGTCTGTTTTAAGACGTTGTAAACTATCCTTCAAACCTTCCTTAATATGTGCCTTGGACGGATCCCAAAACCAATCCTTCGTCTCACGATTAAAATGGTTGCCAACCTTTGATGTGATAATCACTTCCTCGCGTCTGCCTTTTAATGCTGCACCGACGATTTCCTCATTCAAACCAAAATCGTATAAATCAGCGGTATCCAAATGATTGACCCCAGCTGCTAGAGCCTGATCGATAATCGTTTGTGCTTGTTTTTGGTCTGTGCCTAGTGACATGCACCCGAGCGTCAATTCTGAAACATATAAGTCTGATTTTCCCAACTGTTTTTTCTTCATTCCATTCCCTCCGTTTCCAAATTCCATACACCTATTGTAAAAATACCCCACACCAAACTCAAGCTTTTCAATTATGGTAAAATAGAGTGAGCATAAATAAATGAGGTTGATACAATGAAAAAATTTGAAGAGAAAACAATAAAGACAGAGAAAATATATGATGGAAAAGTGGTCAAGCTACAAGTAGATGACGTAACATTACCAGACGGAAATACAGCTAAACGCGAGCTGATCAAACATCCGGGTGCAGTAGGGATTATCCCAATTACCAAGGATAAAAAAATCATTTTCGTTGAACAATATCGAAAACCGCTTGAAAAATCACTCGTCGAAATTCCTGCTGGCAAGCTGGAAGCAGGGGAGAAGCCGGAAATAACCGCAGTCCGGGAACTGGAAGAAGAAACAGGTTACACAACAAACCAGCTTAAATACGTCGCGTCCTTTTATACATCGCCAGGATTTGCTGACGAATTGATGCATCTATACATGACTGATCAATTAGAAGCCCTGACGGAAAAAGTGGCTGGTGATGATGATGAATTTGTCGAACTCGTTGAATTGACGTTAGAGGAAGCGAAACAATACGTGAAAGAACAACGAATTCATGATGCGAAAACAAACTATGCGATTCTTTACTTAGAAACTTTGGAGATGATGTAGACATGCTACAAACTTATTTTGCCGATATGCACATCCATATTGGCAGGGATATGTACAATAAACCGGTGAAAATAACGGGAGCGAAAACCTTAACCCTAACAAATGTTTTGAAAGAAGCTAGCAGAAATAAAGGGATTCAAATGGTTGGTGTGATAGACAGTCATGCTCCTGCTGTTCAACAGGAACTGAAACAATTGATCGAACAAGGGGCGGCTTATGAACTGAACGATGGCGGCGTACAATTTGAACAGGTGACATTATTGTTGGGTTCGGAAATTGAAATCTATGACGAAAACTGTAAAGGTCCGATTCATGTGCTTTGTTTTTTCCCGACCCTTGCAAAAATTGAACAGTTTTCCGAGTGGCTAACAACCAAAATGAAGAACATTACGTTGAGCTCCCAACGCTATTACGGAACCGCAAAAGAATTGCAATATAAAGTTAAAGAATTAGAAGGAATTTTTATCCCAGCCCATGTGTTTACACCATTTAAAAGCACGTATGGCAAGGGGGTTCACAAGTCCCTAAAAGAGGTATTCGATCCGGATTTAATTGACGGAATTGAACTTGGCTTGAGTTCAGATACTGACATGGCTGATCAAATTAGTGAATTGCATGATTACACGTTCGTTTCCAATTCAGATGCTCATTCACTAGCAAAAATAGCGAGGGAGTACCAAGAAATCCGGATGGAAGAACCGTCATTTAAGGAATTTTATTGGGCGTTACACGAGGTGAATGACCGTAAAATCACCAAAAACTTCGGCATGAATCCTCAACTAGGCAAATACCATACAACTGTATGCAGTAAATGTTTAGAGCAAGTGCCATATAACACGAAACAATGTCCAAGCTGTGGTTCGAAAAAAATTATTAACGGTGTGTTTGATCGTATTCAAGAATTAACTGATGCCGAAACAGTTACAAGGGAACGACCGCCATATCTATATCAAGTTCCATTAGAATATTTACCAAAACTTGGGCCGAAAACATTTCAAAAACTATTAGATCGTTTTCAAACCGAAATGTATGTAATCCACCATGCCACATTAGAAGAGTTACAAGAGATTGTTCCGGAAAAACTAGCAACCGCAATTATTCAAATGCGAGAAGGAAATTTAATGATTAACGCTGGCGGTGGCGGGAGATATGGCAGCATCGCCCAGTCGGAATGAACATGCGGGTGAAATGCTATATCTTTTAAAGTGAAAAAATAAACATTGAAAGAGTAAATTTGGTATTTTTATCTGGAATTCTTCATAGATTCTAACTATAGACAAAATCATTTGCTTAGCACCAATAGCTTTTGAATTTGAATGGAGGATTCCGATGTACCAAAAAAGAACTCTAGCAGTCAATCACGTTAAGGAACATGCAACTATCTACCTGTTTATGACCATTTTATTTTTAACTGGCGTCATTTTTGGTGCAATTATTGTAAACAGTATGGGTGTTGTCCAAAAACTGGATTTGTTTTTCTATTTGGAACGTTTCTTCGGACAAATTACTGGGAAACAATCCATTGAAAATATGGACATCTTTAAGGAAAGCTTTTTTTATCATATGAAATATTTGTTGCTCTTGTTTGTGTTAGGTTTATCTGTTATTGGCCTTCCAATTGTTTGGATTTTGTTATTTTTAAAAGGCTTGGTCGTCGGCTTTTCTGTCGGCTTTATTGTCAATCAGCTTGGCTTCAAAGGATTGGCACTAGCCGCATTAGCAATCGCCCCACAAAATATTTTGATCATCCCGGTCTATATCGTGGCGGGCAGCCTGTCGATGATTTTTTCTTTAACATTGCTAAGTAAATTGTTTACTAATAAACTATCTAGACCAATTTTACAGCCATTTGGAAAATATATTACGATCTTCTCCCTATTATTAATCGTCTCTGTTGTTGCAGCGGGCATGGAAGCTTTTGTGAGTAATGAAGCGATGGAAGCGTTAGTCAAATCTATTTACAAATAATAATTATTATAATATGATAATTATTATTGAAAACAGTTTGTAATAATTATACTTTGACACTGGTTCCATCTGTGCCTATAATGAAGATGGGGATAATAGGGAGGGGGACCTGCTATGGCCATGGAACATCGAATCGATCGAATCAAAAAGGAACTCCATGCACAAAGCTATAAGCTGACTCCGCAACGAGAAGCAACAGTAAAGGTATTATTGGAACGCGAGGAAGACCATCTCAGTGCTGAAGATATTTATTTGTTAGTGAAAGAAAAAGCACCTGAAATTGGGCTTGCTACCGTTTATCGAACATTAGAATTGCTATCTGAACTGAAAATAGTTGATAAAATTAATTTTGGTGATGGTGTCTCTCGTTACGATTTACGTAAAGAAGGGGCTGAACACTTCCATCATCATCTTGTTTGCATTGAATGTGGGTCTGTTGAAGAAATAGTTGATGATCTTTTAGGTGATGTCGAGAAAATTGTTGAGAATGACTGGGGATTTCAAGTGAAAGACCATCGCCTAACATTTCATGGTATTTGTAAGCAATGTCAAAAAGTAACTGTTAAATCAACCTAATTTATACGGTGCCTTTTTTCTAAATAAGGAAGAAGGGCATTTTTTTTTTGTCTTTTTGTTACTTCATAAGAAATAATAAACTGGAAATAATAACAGGAGTAGTAATAAAGGCGAAAAGGAGTGATAATTCTTGCAAAAACAAACCGTTGAGGAAAAATATCAGCAGCAACAAATTATGCAGCAAGGTCTGGATAAGCTCAATCAGCAAATCCAACAGCAGCAGCAAAAACCACCAAACCAACAGCAACTACAAAAAATTTTCAAACAAACCCAACAAGCTTTAAATCAAGCACATCAATCGGTACGACAAGCTCAATCAGCTAACCCAACCCAGGTTCAGCTGCAGATTGCGGATCAACGATTACAATATGCAACACAGCAATTGCAGCAGTTAAAAACATCCGCACCAGAACTTACACAAGGCCTTCCAAAAGGTACTGAACAGCAGTTAAAACAGCTTGATCATCAAATTCAACAAGCCAGCCAAACACTAAACCTCATTAATCAACAATAAATTAAACGAAAGTCTTCCTAACCTTAATGGAAAAGGAAGGAAGACTTTATTACTACAAATGTTTTTTACACAACGTATCATAATCATCCGGTGTATCTACATCAAAAAATGACCACGGATTAGAAAACTCAATGTAGCTCCCTGCATTTGCTTTATTTTTAATCAAGTAGCGGGCACCCATATCACCCTGCAAATGAAAAAGCTCGTCAAACATATTATTGGAAAATAATATAGGTGGACAGGTTACGCCTAAACGACTCGCTGCTACAAATGAACAATTGTTGGTTATTCCATGCTGATAACGAGAAATAATGGTATTGATCATCCACGTTGAAACCAATGGTTGATCAGCCAATAGGATAACAACAGCATCAGCCTGTAGTTTTTTGGCAAATCGTAATCCATGTTTCAGTGAATAGGATTGTCCATTAACAGATTCTTTACAAACAGCCTGAAACCACTTTTTTTGATATAAGGGAAACAGTTCAGCAGGAATCCACCCAAGTGTATCCGCTTCTGTCGTAACAACGACCACTTTATCAAGCTGTGATTGTAAGGCAGTGCGTAAAGCTAGACTACCAAGTGGAACATTTCCAACCCGCTGAAATAACTTATTTTTTCCAAATCGTTTACTTTTACCCGCTGCTAGATAAATACCTACGATTCCTTGCCTTTTCAAAAGTACGCTCCTTTTCATTAGGGCTTTCCCGCAAAACATGTATAAGTTCTGCGATAATACTAATCGCAATTTCATTTGGACCTTCAGCACTAATTGCGAGGCCAACAGGGGAACGAAGATGATCAGGAATATTCGCTCCATTCAATAGACGAGTAGTTCGATTCCGTGGACCCAAAATGCCTAAATAACGTAATTGCTTATATTCTAGTAAACGATGAAGAAGTTGTTTATCTTTTTGAAAATCATGGGTCATGATGATCACGGAATCGGTCGGGGTGAAATCTATCTTTTTTATGATTTCCGGAATGGAAACAGGATCTGCTAACTGAGCATCTGGAAAACGAACTTGATCAAGGTTAGCAGGTCGCCAGTCCCAGATGGTTATTGAGAAGCCTGTTTGGGCAGCCATTGAAGAAAACGGTACAACATCAGGACCGGCACCAAAGATAAATAGCCTAGGTTTTGGTTTATAGGTGTGAATATATACATTTGCCTCAACATCCTCTACGTACTGAATACCGGATCTTTTCCCATCCAATGCACCCTGTATGAAGTGATCCGAAACAGTATCCTGCTTGCCAAAAATGTGGTGATCCTCAGTTACAAAAACTGACCGAACAACCTTACCTAATCGTTTGAAAATGGTAACGGAAGTACCTTGACTAAGATTATTATGTAGGGTGCCAAGTTGTTTTTTTAATTCAGGTGTTATTTTTTCCAATAGTATATGGATTTTTCCATTACATCCGGCACCACGCCCCCAGGAAAGGTCGTCTTCTGCACTCATGTCATACACGATTGTTCGGGAATGAATCGTATCGTTATAAAAAAGATTCTTAGCTTGGATTGCTAGATCCGTTTCTAGGCAGCCAGCGCTAATGATTCCAACTTGCTGTCCATTTGCTAAAAATAACATGGATGTTCCTTCTTTACGATAGGCAGATCCTTCGACTCGAATAATTGTCGCCAACACGCTTGATTGATCTGTACGTACAATTTCATCCAGAATTTGCTGAATACTATCCATTTTGTTTCCTCGCATTCAATGTATTTTTTACAGCTTCTTTTATTTCCTGATATCCTGTACATCTGCAGAGATTGGATTCCAACCATTCATTAATAGTTTCATCATCTGCGTCCGGGCAATTTTGGACTAGTGCATAGCTGTTTAAAACATATCCGGGTGTGCAATATCCACATTGAATGGCCCAATTTTTGATGAAGGCATTTTGTATAGATGAATCTGTGAGGCCCTCGATCGTTGTGATTTGGTGGCCCACGGCTTCAACAGTAAGAATATGGCAGGAGTTAATTGGCGTCCCATCAATTAAAATGGTGCAAGTCCCACAATCACCGTTTTCACATCCTGGTTTAGCTCCCATTAGCCCCAACTGATCTCTCAAGGTATATAAAAGTGTCTCAGCATTCCTTACAAATAATTCTTTTGTATGGCCATTGATTGTTAGTGTAACAAGTTGACTTGTATGGAGGCTTTCGATCATTCGGATACTCCTTCCATTTTTATTAACATTTCCATAAATGCTTGGTTAAGAACAAACTTCCGATATTCTTCCGACGCCTCCATATCATGTAGGACCGAACCTGGCAAATGATTAAAGGCGTTTTTAATTCGTTTCTCATACGAATTGGATGTGTCGTTTAATTCCGATTCTATTTTTTCGATTCGAAATGGATAATTACAAACACCACTTAAAGCAACACGAAACTGTCCATTTACCTGCAAGGATGCCAAAGATACAATTGGATAATTCACGGTAGATTGTTTTGTCTTTTTACTATGAGTATAAGGGTATTGAGAAAATTTACTGTTTGTCACAATTTGCACGATAAATTCCCCGTCTTTAAGCTGGATACCATTTTGATATACGTTATTGATTGACGTCCTTCTTAATCCTTCTTTTTCAGCGATAATAACCTCACTATCTGCAAGCAAAAAAGGGAGAATAGTTTCCCGATAAATCAAGTGACTGGAAATATTGCCGCCGATTGTTATTTTATTACGGGCAGTCCGGTGAGCAATGGATCGTGTTACTTCTGTAAGCAACGGGAAAATATTAGCATCGGCAATACTTGTTAGCGAAACCGCAGACCCAATTATGATTTCATTCTGTTCTGTTTTCAGGTCATTGCATTCTGGAATACCTTTTAAATCAATAAGAGCATCCGCCTGAACTTCATCCATTCTTGCTCGACTGATAAATTCGGTACCGCCCCCGTAGTAATAGGGTACTTTTCCGCTTTCCTGCAAATCGTGAAAAAGTTTTACTGCTTCTTCTACCATCGTAGGCTTGTAATATGCAAAATCAAATGCGATCATTGGAACTCTCCTTATTAACCTTTTTCCAAATCAGCTCAGGGGTGAGAGGGAGTTGATTAAGATTGGTATGACAAGCAGCAGATAGACTATTAACAAGTGCACCGGCCATTCCAATCACCCCATACTCGCCAATTCCCCGTGCCCCATATGGACCATCAACGAGCGGCGTTTCAACGAAGTCAACTAAATATTCCGGAGCCTCACGAAAGCGAAGCGTATCGTAAGAACGTAACTTTGGATTTAAAACACGTCCAGCATCATCGAATGTAAACGATTCTCTGCTCGCCCAGCTTAAGCCTAAATACATACCACCGCGCATTTGTCCAATTGCTGCATTTGGATTAATTACTTTTCCAGCATCAAGTACAGTTGCCGCTTTTAAAATTTTGTACGTGAAGTTCGTCGGATCGTATTCTATTTCAACTGCCTGTGCACCGACAGTCCATTGTGGTCCTGGTTTACCAAAGCCTGTTTCTGGATCCAATGGTGTTAAATGACGAACAACATGAGATCCTTCGCCGATAATAAGTCCCCCAACAGAATTGCCATTCGGGTACTTATAGCTGATAGCAACGTCCTTAATTTTAATTCCGTACTCGGGACTATCTTTTAGAAAAATTTGTCCATTCGCTACATCAAGGTCACTAGGGGCGCATTTTAATGCAACAGATCCGATATTTTTCAGTTGTTTTTTAACATCCTCACCGGCTGCGATAACCGCTCGTCCAGCTAGATATGTTGTACTACTCGCGACAGTTTTCCACTGATGTGGATCATACTGGGTATTTACTTCCATCGTTACATGAATATTTTTCATATCCATTTTAAGTTTCTCAGCCAAAAGTTGCGCAAGTACTGTTTTCGTCCCTTGACCAACTTCCACTGCAGCACAATTTAAATTAACACTTCCGTCGCGATTAAATGTTAAAATAACACCTGCAGTAGCATTAGGTGGAGTACTAGATGTTTTCCAAAATGAACTGATTCCCTTTGTCCGGATCTTTCCATCTGCTGTTTCTATTTTTTGTCCTTCATTCCAATTAATTAATTTCTTAAGCTTCCTTAAGCATGCAGCAGTATCACCAATATTGCTTGCATTTAAATGGGTTTGCGTTGGTGTTGTATCTCCTGGTTTAATAGCGTTTGTCAGTCTAAGTTCTAGTGGGTCCATCTTTAATTTCTCAGCAAGCAAGTCCATCGCTCTTTCCATAACAAATGTAAGCTCATTGTGACCGAACCCGCGAAACGAGGTTGCATATGGATGATTTGTATAAACACAATGGGAGTCACATGTAACATTGTCGATTCGATATGGTCCTGTACAATCAACTGCACCTGCTTTACTCATGCCCGCCCCCATATCAGAATAGGCACCACTGTCAAATAAAAACTCGTATTCCGCTGCTTGTAACTTCCCATCGCTGGATGCCCCAAGCCTAACCCTGGCTTCAAGTCCAATATGTACAGGTGAGGTGATTAAATCTTCCTCCCGACTGTTTTCAATTTTGACCATTTTGCCTCCAACCGCACGTGAAGCTAGATATGCAAGGAATTCCAATTGTACGGTCCCTTTCCCACCAAATGCTCCGCCAACCATCGGTGTATGTACGGAAATTTTTCCTGCATCAAGGTTGAAAAATTGACTGAATAATTTCTTGATATAAAAAGGGCCTTGGGTTGCTGAATAAATCATCACCCGTTCATCTGGAAGAATTTCTACCCGGGCAACTCTAGTTTCTAGTGCTGCATGGTCAGCAGGGGAGAAGGATAGATCTGTTTCAATCGTAACATCGCTTTTTTCCCAAGCTGTAGCTATATTTCCTTTTCGGATTTTGGTTCGGTTGGCAATATTGGTGTTAGGTATCGCATGAACACCTTCCACTTGTACCTGGTAATCACCTAAATTTTCATGAATTAATGGTGCATCATGTTTCACAGCTTGACCAGGTGAATTGATGACCGGTAAGGGTTCATACTCTACTTGAATGAGATTTATAGCTTGTTTAGCATGGTGTTCCGTATCAGCAACTACCATGGCAACTGGTTCACCGTAATACCTTACCTTATTTACAGCAAGAATTGGACGGTCAGCAAGAAGTGGACCAACAAGAAACGATATATCATTGCCAGTTAAAATCGCATGAACTCCTATGACCTCCCAGGCTTTTGATGTATCAATGGAAGTAATCATTGCGTGGGCATGCGAACTCGTATGTAATTTAGCGTGCAGCACACCCGGAATCGAAATGTCGTTCGTGTATTTCACCCTGCCAAAAGCTTTATCCGCAACATCAACACGTTGTACATCTTTACCTATAACTGAAAAATTTTCCTTATACATTGTAAAAAACACCTCATTTATGGGTACTACAGTAAGTATTCGACATATGAAAATAATCTATACAAAATATTCAACAGAAACGAAGGTAAATCGAGGTGATGGAGACAAACGTTTTAGCGTGAACCAGGATTTCCTTTATAATTTACAAATGAATGAAAATAGGGTATTTTGAAGATAACGTAATTTTCTAGTCTATTTTAAGCTTGTATGTATATTGTTCCGCTTTTTTGGCATATCTTTTATTAATAGTATTAGATATTTAAAAGGGGATATGCTGTTGTGAAGCGGATGGTATGGGATACACTAAAGATTTTTGTCATTTTTGTAGCATGTACATGTTTGTTTTATTTTGGATTGCGGATTATGCACACCGAATATGAACAAATTCATCGCTACGATTCACCTGAAGGACCATCAGTAAAGGTTTTTAACCAAGAACCGGATTTTATTGATCGATTGAACATATTTTTTCAATTGGGAGAGTAGTAGCTATGTTAGCGTCTACATTAGAAGATTTTTTTCATTATTTACAAATCGAGCGCGGGTTGTCTAATAACACATTAAAATCATACAAACGTGACTTAAACCAGTATCAGCAATACATGGAAAAGGTTATCCAGAAAACATCGTGGGAATCTGTTGTACGAAGTGATATTATAGGCTTTTTGTATATGTTAAAAGATGATGGGAAATCAGCAGCAACGTTAGCTCGTGCAATATCATCGATTCGTTTATTTCACCGGTTTTTAATTAGTGAGCAAATCGTAACACATGATGCCAGTTTACATATAGAGACACCGAAACAGGAAAGAAAACTGCCGGATATCCTGTCACCAAAAGATGTGGAAGCGTTGCTCACGATTGAAGGGAATTCCCCTTTAAAAATCCGAAATAAGGCAATGTTGGAATTATTGTATGCGACTGGATTACGCGTGACCGAATTAATCACCTTGAAGGTAAGTGATCTACATTTAACGATGGGATTTGTCCGTTGTCTTGGAAAAGGGTCAAAAGAGAGAATTGTCCCACTTGGTAACATTGCTGAGCGTGCAGTGGAAAATTATTTGCAGTATGCCCGCGGCGGCTTGGTGAAGCGTAGTGGGGCGGATACATTATTTGTTAATCAGCATGGTAGACCTTTAACAAGGCAAGGCTTCTGGAAAATTCTCAAAGGCGCTGCTAAGGATGCCGGGATTAAAAAAGCCATTACACCACATACATTGCGACATTCATTTGCAACACATTTGCTGGAAAATGGTGCTGATTTACGCTCTGTCCAGGAAATGCTTGGCCATGCCGATATTTCAACAACACAAATTTATACCCATGTTACAAAAGCTAGATTGAAAGATGTGTATAAAACGTATCATCCACGAGCATAGTTTTTAACTTTAGTTGTCTGACATCCTACAACGTAGTAAAATAGACATATTAAAGGTATATTTAGGGAATATAATAACGGGAGGTAATCAACATGAATCAATTTAAACGTGTATTTTTAATCGTAATGGACTCAGTTGGGATCGGTGAGGCACCAGATGCTGAGAAGTTTAATGATGTAGGTGCAGACACATATGGACATATCGCAGAACGGATGAACGGTTTGAAGATGCCAAACATGGGAAAATTAGGCTTGAGTAATATTCGAGAAATTAAAGGAATCGAGCCAGCAGCAGAACCAACGGCTTATTACACTAAAATGCAAGAAGCATCAAACGGGAAAGATACCATGACTGGTCACTGGGAAATCATGGGATTAAACATTCAAAAACCATTTCGTACATTTCCAGACGGATTCCCACCCGAATTAATCAATGAATTAGAGGAAAAAACCGGCCGTAAAGTGATTGGAAATAAACCAGCATCTGGGACAGTAATTCTTGATGAGCTCGGTGAGGAGCATATGAAAACAGGTGCATTAATTGTCTATACGTCAGCAGATTCCGTGTTGCAAATCGCCGCACATGAGGACATTGTGCCACTTGATGAATTGTATCGGATTTGTGAAATTGCCCGTGAATTAACATTGGACGAACGCTATATGGTCGGTCGCGTTATCGCACGGCCGTTTGTCGGTAACCCAGGTGCATTTGAACGCACATCTAACCGCCATGATTATGCATTAAAACCATTTGGACGTACCGTTATGAATGAGTTAAAAGATGCTAATTACGATGTTATCGCATTAGGGAAAATTTCTGATATTTATGATGGAGAAGGTGTCACGGAGGCAATTCGTACGAAAGACAATGATGACGGCATGACAAAACTAGTTGAGACAATGGAAAAAGACTTTAATGGAATTAGCTTTTTAAACTTAGTTGATTTTGATGCGAAATATGGCCACAGACGTGACCCGGAAGGCTACGGGGAAGCATTGCAAGCATATGATGCCAGACTCCCAGAAGTATTAAATAAACTTACGGATGAAGATTTGCTGATGATCACAGCTGACCATGGGAATGACCCAATCCATCATGGAACAGACCATACACGCGAATATGTGCCATTACTTGTTTATCATACAAACAAGAGTAACAAAGAAAAACAACTGCCACTTCGAGAAACATTTGCAGATATCGGCGCAACCATTGCGGATAACTTTGATGTAAAAATGCCTGAACACGGAAAAAGTTTTTTAGATAATATTCGCTAGAAAAAAGATCATGGAACCAGTCCTAGCTGGTTCCTGGCTTATACATACGATTACGAACATTTTACAAGAGAGGATGGAACGATTATGAATCATCAAGAAGTAAAAGAAGCGAGTTCAGTTATTCAGGAAAAACTCCAAGCTACACCAGCAATAGGGTTGATTTTAGGGTCTGGGTTGGGTGTATTAGCAGACAAAATTGAAAACCCTACCGTCATTCCATATCATGAGGTACCACATTTTCCAGAATCAACTGTATCCGGTCACAAAGGACAACTAGTTGCAGGAGTGTTAGAAGGAAAACAAGTTATTGCCATGCAAGGCCGCTTTCATTTTTATGAAGGATATTCAATGAAGCAAGTTACCTTTCCTGTACGAGTTATGAAGGAACTTGGAATCACATCACTAATTGTGACTAACGCTGCTGGCGGCATAAATGAAACCTTTAATCCTGGTGATTTAATGCTCATCAGTGATCATATTAATAATATGGGAACCAATCCATTAATCGGGCCAAATAATGATGCGTTTGGTGTGCGTTTCCCTGATATGTCACAAGTGTATGACAAGGAATATTTAGCACATGCAAAATCATGTGCAAACGAATTAGGAATCACGGTACAAGAAGGCGTGTACGTGGGAAATACAGGTCCGACATACGAAACACCTGCAGAAATTAAAATGCTCAGGACAATGGGCGGAGATGCTGTCGGTATGTCAACAGTTCCCGAAGTAATTGTTGCAGGACATGCAGGTTTGCGCGTATTAGGGATCTCCTGCATTTCCAACATGGCAGCAGGAATCCTTGATCAACCATTAACCCATGATGAAGTAATCGAAACAACAGATAAGGTCAGAGAAAACTTCTTGCAATTCGTGAAAAAAATTATTCAAACACTACCATAAAAATTAGATGTAAAGGTGATAGATAACATGAGAATGTACGATTTAATTGAAAAGAAACGAGACGGGCACGAACTCACAAATGAGGAAATTCAATTTTTTATAAATGGTTATACAAATGGAGATATACCGGACTATCAAGTTAGTGCATTATTAATGGCAGTCTATTTTCAAGATATGACCGAAGAAGAACGTGCTGTGTTAACGACCGCAATGGTTGATTCTGGTGATAAGATTGACTTGTCTGCTATATCCGGAATAAAAGTAGATAAGCACTCCACAGGCGGTGTAGGGGACACTACAACATTAATTCTTGCCCCACTTGTGGCATCGCTTGGTGTACCAGTTGCAAAAATGAGCGGAAGAGGACTAGGCCATACTGGTGGGACGATTGATAAGTTAGAGGCTGTCCCAGGTTTTCACGTTGAAATAACGAGTGATGAATTTATCGATTTGGTAAATAAAAATAAAGTCGCTGTCGTCGGCCAATCTGGAAACTTAACCCCTGCAGACAAAAAACTATACAGCTTACGCGACGTAACAGCAACGGTTAATTCAATCCCATTAATTGCAAGCTCGATTATGAGTAAAAAAATCGCCTCTGGTGCGGACGCTATTGTACTTGACGTAAAAACAGGTGCCGGTGCATTTATGAAAAGCCTTGATGATGCCAAAAGTCTTGCACAAGCAATGGTATCAATTGGAAATCGGGTTGGCAGAAACACAATGGCGGTTATTTCCGACATGAGTCAACCACTTGGCTATGCAATTGGGAATGCGCTTGAAGTAAAAGAAGCAATTGACACACTTCAAGGAAAAGGCCCAGAAGATTTAACAGAACTTTGTCTGACATTAGGTAGTCAAATGGTTGTACTAGCTAAAAAAGCTTCCAGTCTTGATGAGGCTAGAGAACAACTAAAGGCAAACATGGAGAACGGCAAAGCATTTGAACAGTTTAAAACGTTCTTACAATCGCAAGGCGGTGATGCAAGTGTGGCTGATCACCCTGAATTAATGCCAAAAGCTGACTACATGGTTGAATTGCCAGCAAAAGAAGCAGGAACGATCAAGAACATTATCGCTGATGACCTAGGAACAGCCGCCATGATGCTTGGAGCCGGTCGAGCAACAAAAGAATCGGTGATCGACCTTGCTGTGGGAATCGTTCTTCATAAGAAAGTCGGTGACCAGGTTGAAGCTGGCGAATCATTGTTAACTATTCATGCAAATCAAGCTAATATTGAAGAAGTAAAAGAGAAACTATATCAATCGATTGAAGTCTCAACTGACAACGTTTCAGCACCTTCTTTAATCTATGATATCGTAACAGAATAATTCTATTCATACTTGGGGCACACAGAAACAATGTGTGCCCTTTTTGTGTTAGATATGGAAGTTAAAATTTGGCTTTGTCCCACTAATGACAAGGTAGGCCATGTCTAGCTCCGACGTACAGGACGTACTAGTGTCGATGAAGCCACAGGACGTGGCGTTTTCATCGACCAGCGCCCAGCGACTAGTGAACAACACCCGCCTCCTTACGATAAGTCAACATCGATTCAGGTATTGAAGGAGGGCCGACTAAAACCGGACTTTGCGTCCAACGTCGGCATACCCCTATGAAGTGGCATGTTTCCTTTATCTCATACGGTAGGAATGTTCAATTAAGTTCGCCGCTATGCGCTCACGTCTTGAACCACCCGTGTTGCACGGGCGCAGTTCATACGTCGCTTAACGGGCGCTTCCGCTTTTCTCATGTTATAAAAATTTAATATCATGGCAATCCTAGGGTTATATTGATTCTTGGAGGTAAGGTTATGAAAAAAATTGTTTTACTAGTTAGTATCGTTTTTTCTCTATTATCGGTCTCAGCCATTACTGTGTTTGGTGAGGAGAAGGATACGGATAAAACCGATCAGTCGGTAAACCTTGCACCTGATGCGAAATCGGCAATTTTAATGGAACGCGATACAGGTAAACTATTATTTGATAAGAATGCAGACGAAAAACTTCCGCCCGCAAGTATGACGAAAATCATGACCCTCTTGTTAATTATGGAACAACTCGATAAAGGAAATTTGCAATTGGATGAGAAAGTTAGAGTAAGTGAACGAGCAGCATCCATGGGGGGATCGCAAATATTTCTGGAAGCCGGGGAAGAAATGACGGTCGATGATCTGTTAAAAGGGATTGCTATTGCATCCGGAAATGATGCAAGTGTGGCCCTGGCTGAAAAAATAGCCGGTAGTGAGGAAGCATTTGTGCAGAAAATGAATGAGAAGGTAGCAGAATTAAATTTAAAAAACACCCATTTCAATAATACAACAGGACTACCCGCAGACGATCATTATAGTACAGCCCATGATATGGCAGTTATGGCGAAGGAACTATTAAAATACGAAGCAATAACGAATTATACATCAATCTATGAGGACTATTTACGAAAAGGAACCGAGGATGAATTTTGGTTAGTGAATACGAATAAACTCGTGAAATTTTATCCTGGTGTGGATGGTCTGAAAACCGGTTATACGAATGAAGCAAAGTATTGTTTAACGGCAACTGCAGAAAAACAGGATATGCGTGTAATTGCTGTTGTAATGGGAGCAAAGACAACAAAAGAGCGCAATGAGACTGTAAGCCAAATGCTAGATTATGCCTTTAGTCAATTTGGTACAACAAAACTATTTGAAAAGGGGCAAACGATCACAACGCTTGATTTATTAAAAGCTGAGAATAAAAAATTAAACGTTGTTGCATCCGAATCAATCAGCACACTTCATAAAAAAGATGAAGAACCAAAAAATATTACAACATCTGTCAAATTGAAGAATAGCTTAGATCTACCACTTAGCAAAGGGGATCAAGTAGGGACATTAACTGTTAAAGATGGAGATAAGGTTTTATCGAAAACGCCACTCACTATCAATAAAAATGTTCAACCAGCGTCATTTTTAACCTTATTCAAACGTTCCATCAATGAAATGGTAAAATACCGCTAAGGCTTTGAAGAAATGAATCGTTAGCAGGAGTGGACAATTAATCTTCCACTTCCTGCATTTTTGCTCTAGTTTCGTCGAATTATTTCTTCTTTTGTCAACGTGCAGGAATTGACCCACTTTATCTTGAAATAGACTGTACAACGTATTTGTGAGGAGGAAAAGCAAAAATGGGTCTTAGTACGATGTTTGATGTGAAAGAAGATGTCTTAATTGTCCGATTGTCGGGTGAATTAGATCACCACGAAGCGGAAAGTCTGCGCAATGAATGGAAGGAAATGATGTATAAAAACGCAGTAAAACATGTTGTACTCAACCTCGAATCCGTATCATTTATGGATAGTTCAGGACTTGGGGTGATATTAGGTCGCTATAAAGAAGTTTTGCAATTGGGTGGTGAAATGGTTGTTTGCTCCGTTTCACCAGCAGTTAACCGTTTATTCGAAATGTCTGGTCTATTTAAAATTGTTCGTTTAGAGGAGAACGAGCAATTTGCTTTAGTAACGTTGGGGGTGGCTTCATGAATAATGAAATGGTTGTGGAATTTGCCAGTGTTAGTGAAAATGAATCGTTTGCACGTGTAACGGTAGCAGCATTTGTTTCACAGATTGATCCAACAATGGACGAACTGACCGAAATTAAAACCGTTGTATCAGAAGCGGTGACAAATGCAATTATTCATGGATACAACAATGAGTCGAATCAAAAAGTTTCTATATCGTGTGTGTTACGCGATGATGAACTGGAATTAACGATTAAAGATAATGGGATTGGAATTGGAGATGTGGAAGAGGCAAGACAGCCGTTATTCACATCAAAACCGGAATTAGAAAGATCGGGAATGGGATTTACGATCATTGAAAATTTCATGGATACAGTAAACGTCATCTCCGTGGCTGGAGAGGGAACAACGGTACAAATGACAAAACAATTAACGAAAAATAAGACGGTTTGTAACTAGGGGATGCCTATGGATGTAAATGTAAAGCATTTGAATCGTAAAGATCCTTTAACCGATGAGCAAGTAAAGGAGTATATTTATAAAAGTCAACAAGGCGATAAAGATGCTAGAGATTTACTCGTAGAAAAAAATATACGACTTGTCTGGTCTGTGGTGCAGCGTTTTATCAATCGTGGCTATGACCCAGACGATTTGTTTCAGATTGGTAGTATCGGTTTAATTAAATCCATTGACAAATTTGATCTTTCGTATGACGTTCGTTTTTCGACGTATGCCGTTCCCATGATTATTGGAGAGATTCAACGATTCATTCGTGATGATGGAAGCATTAAAGTAAGCCGTTCCTTAAAAGAAGTAGGGAATAAAATCCGTAAGAAAAAAGATGAATTAACCAAAAAACTTGGAAGGTCACCAACCATTCATGAAATAGCAGAAGCCTTGGATATACCTGCAGAAGATGTTGTCCATGCGGAAGAGGCTGCAAAATCGCCACATTCCATTCATGAAACCGTATTTGAAAATGATGGCGATCCAATTACATTATTAGACCAAATAGCTGACCAGGACACGAAATGGTTTGACAAAATATCACTGCAAGAAGCGATTCGGGGGTTGAATGAGCGTGAACGGTTAATTGTTTACTTGCGGTACTACAAAGATAAAACCCAATCGGAAGTAGCAGACAGGCTAGGAATATCGCAAGTGCAAGTATCACGATTAGAGAAAAAAATATTACACGACATGAAAGCGCAAATGGGTTAGTTACATAACGCAAACACCCAAAAACAAATCATCACATTTATGTGGTGATTTGTTTTTTTGTTATAAAATATCACGTTTAACAAATACTATCCTTACGTCACAGATAATTGAGGTGATACATATGGTCGATATTGTTTATTTGCGGATGAAAAAGAATGTGGAAACAACAGATTTGCAGGCCGTCCATTTAAAAGATATTGCCTATTTGTCAACGTCTTCCGAGCATAAAACCGAAATGGAAGAAACCGTCCTCTATAGGATTACGAAAAAAGACCGTAATATCGTTGTTATCGATAGCTTTTTAATCATTGACCATTTACGAAACAAGTATCCGAATTTGGAATTTCAGCTGTTAGGTCCAAATCAGACGATCATCCGGATTGTCAAACGAAAAAAGGCACCAAATCCTTTAGTTGTTGCGTTTGTATGGCTATTACTATTTATCGGAACAGCGATGACAATCATGAATTTTCATTATGATGTCAGTATGCAAGAGGTTCAGCAAAGACTTCATTTTTTGCTAACCGGTGAGCATAATGACTATCCGCTATGGATTCAAATACCATATTCAATCGGACTCGGACTCGGCATGTTATTATTTTTCAATCACTGGTTTAAAAAACGGTTTAATGAGGAGCCAAGCCCACTTGAAGTGGAGATCTTTAATTACCAGCAAGATCTTGATCAATATGTCAGTTACAACGAAAATAAACTAAATGATAAGTAATAGCTTGATTTGTCTTGCGGAAATAATTATAGGATTTGCTGGAGGTCTTGCTGTTGGGGGTGGCTTTGTTGCCTTTTTAACCGTTTTAGGCATTATTCCCAGATTAATTCAATTAAGTAAAACTGATCATTTAATACGTGTTTATGGTGCATGCGTGATCATTGGTATGTTAGTTGGAACCTATCTTTCATTTACAGATATAACGTGGAATCAACCGCTGATTATATTAATTCTTTGGGGTGGATTTCATGGCATTTTCAACGGGATGTTGGCCGCAGCATTGACAGAGGTATTAAATGTTTTCCCGCTTCTTTCTAAACGAATAGGCATGGAACAGCAATTATTAGCATTTCTGATGGCAATCGTTTTTGGAAAAGTAGCTGGGTCGTTGTTTCAATGGCTCGTTTTTGTAAAGTAATGTCAATTAGGAATGGAGTGATTCAGCAACTATGACAGATACAAAGGATAAAAGTCCAATTTCTCCAGACATCGATGATATTGAAGCTTTTATGAAAGAAAAAATTGGAATTGGCATCTCGTTCGATGTTGGATTTCGAGAAATGGTCGTATTAAAAAATAAGATCCAATTGTACTACCTGAATGGCTTAGTTGATTCTTCTATAATTGTGCAAATTATGAAAGTCCTTGTTCAGATTAATGATAATGAAGGAAATCGAAAAAAAGTTCAAGAAATCATAGAGAATCGATTAGTCCATCAACAGGTTGAGCGAATTAAATCATTGGATGAAGCGGTTGATCAAATTTTATCTGGTTTAATCGTTATTTTTGTTGATGGAGAAGACGAGGCATTTGTCATTGATGTTCGTCATTATCCTGGTCGAACCCCGGAAGAACCGGATACAGAGCACGTCGTTCGGGGTTCCAGGGACGGATACACAGAAAATGTAATTGAAAATACCGCCTTAACGAGAAGAAGAATTCGTGATGAACGATTGCGTCACGAAATGCTGAAGGTAGGAGAACGTTCAAAAATGGACGTTTGTGTCTGCTATTTACATGATGTAGCAGATGAGGGATTAGTCAAATTAATCAAAAAGAAAATCCGAGAAGTGGAAATAGATGGCATGTCAATGGCGGATAAAACGTTAGAAGAATTTATGATCAACAGTAAATGGAATCCATATCCGATGGTCCGATACACTGAACGACCAGACGTTGCTGCCCATCATATACTAGAAGGGCATGTCGTGATTATCGTTGATACATCACCAAGTGTCATCATCTTGCCGACCACCTTTTTTCATCATGTTCAACACGCTGAAGAATATCGGCAACGACCTGCTGTTGGGTCATTTATTCGCTGGGCAAGGTTTCTGGCAATTTTAGCATCCATCTTTCTTTTGCCAATGTGGCTGCTCTTTGCCATGGATCCGACATTGTTGCCTAAGTCACTATCGTTTATTGGTCCAAACGAAGAAGGAAATATCCCGATAACGGTACAAATTATACTAGGGATTTTAGGTGTGGAATTCCTGCGAATGGCGGCCATTCATACACCAACCCCATTGTCAACAGCCATGGGATTAATTGCGGCGGTGTTGATTGGCCAAATCGCGATCGATGTCGGCATGCTTAGTCCGGAAGTTATTTTATATGTTTCCATTAGTGCGATTGGTTCTTATGTGACGCCTAGTTATGAATTAAGTGTGGCCAACAAATTGGGCCGGTTATTCCTAGTCATTGTCACAGCTATATTTGGTGTAATTGGTTTTGCAGTCGGATTTACCGCTTATCTTCTCTTTTTGGTAAGTTTAAAATCATTGCGGACGCCTTATTTTTGGCCGTTTATTCCGTTCAACTTAAGGGCGATTACACATATTCTCTTTCGTATCCCTGTACCATTCAACAACAAACGGCCAAGTATCGTACATCCGCGAAACACCTATAGCCAACCATTAAAAAAAGATTCATAAAAAAGCCATCCCTTTTCATTTCTGCTTCATTATGATAAAGTACTTTTATGATTCAACGTGAAGAGGATGGGGACAAAATGATCAAAGATAATCATCCATTTTTAACGAACAATGGACATTTAATGGTAGGTGGTATCGATACAATTGATTTAGCTGCGAAATACGGCACACCTTTATATGTTTATGACGTCGGCATGATTCGGAGGAACTGTCAGGCGTTTGTCCATACTTTTGAACAATTGAATGTAAAAGCTCAAGTTGCATATGCAAGCAAGGCATTCTCTTCCATTGCGATGCTGCAAGTAATGAAACAAGAAAATTTAAGCCTTGATGTTGTTTCGGAGGGGGAATTGTATACCGCATTACAAGCGGATTTCCCTGTTGAGCGAATCCATTTACACGGAAATAACAAGAGCATCCAGGAAATGGAGATGGGCATTGAGCACAATATTGGTTGCATTGTGGTTGATAATTTTCATGATATCGACCTTCTAGAAGCATTACTTGACGAACATCAAAAACAAATGGATGTGCTGATGCGGGTAACACCTGGAATTGAGTCAAACACACATCAATATATTATGACAGGCAATGAAGACTCTAAATTCGGCTTTAATTTGCATAATGGACAGGCTGATGAAGCATTTGTGCGACTGTACAACCATAAACGCATAAATTTCAAGGGGTTGCATTGCCATATTGGCTCACAAATATTTGAGACAGACCGTTTTTTAATGGCCACTGAACGATTGTTTGAAGAAATTGCCAAATGGAAAGAACAATCCGGCTATGTACCGGAAGTATTGAATCTTGGTGGTGGTTTTGGTATTCGTTATACAGCAGCGGATAACCCGATCGACTTAAACATATACGTGGAAGCCCTTGTCAAAGCGGTTAAGCAACATGCTGAAGCACTATCCATACCTTTACCAGAAATTTGGATTGAGCCAGGGCGGGCAATTGCTGGAAACGCTGGAATAACCTTGTATACAGTTGGTTCCATGAAACAGATCCCGGGAATTCGTAACTACATTTCAATTGATGGCGGAATGACCGACAATCTACGTCCGGCGCTGTATCAAGCTAAATATGACGGGGTTATCGCGAATAAGGTCGATCATGACCCTGTTCAAATGGCATCGATTGCTGGTAAATGTTGTGAATCCGGCGATATGCTCATTTGGGATTTACCTGTTCCAGAAGTAAAAGATGGTGATATTCTAGCCGTTTTCTCAACAGGAGCCTATGGATATTCAATGGCCAGCCACTATAACCGGCTTCCAAACCCTGCTGTTGTTTTTGTTGAAAATGGGCAGGACAAGCTAGTCGTTGCAAGGGAAACCTATCAAGATGTTGTGAGAAATGATTTATCATATGAAAAATGAGCGTATCATTGAATACGCTTATTTTCTTTTAATAAAACGAATTAAATGGTAAGATTAACTTGATCTAAAAAGGAATTTTACATAAAGGGGATAGAATAATGGCTAAAAAAGGATATATTGTAATGGAAAATGGGAATAAAATCGAATTTGACCTTTTTCCAGAGGAAGCACCAAATACTGTAGCTAATTTTGAAAAACTTGCGAACGACAATTTTTATGATGGGTTAACATTCCACCGGGTAATAGATGGCTTTGTCAGTCAAGGTGGTTGTCCAAATGGAAATGGAACAGGCAATGCCGGTTATACAATCAAATGTGAAACGGAAGGAAACCCACATAAACATGTAGAAGGATCATTATCAATGGCACATGCTGGAAAAGATACTGGCAGCTGTCAATTTTTCATTGTTCATGAAGCTCAACCACATCTAGATGGTGTTCATACAGTTTTTGGACAAGTTACATCAGGTGTGGAATACGCAAAGGCAATGAAGAATGGCGATGTCATGAAAGAAATGAAGGTTTTTGAAGCGTAAGGATTCAGCCTGTACATTTAGGAAGTGATGTATGGATATTTATGTACTACTATGGCTACTATTTTTCATTGCTCCTATTAGTACAGTTTTGCATGAATGTGGTCATATGCTTGGAGCAAGATTGGTAAAAGCCGATCAGATAACACTAGCAGTTGGGGTCGGGAAAAAGATGTATCATTTCTCGCACAAACAATATCGTGTTTCTATTCATGCATTGTTCTTTTTGGGTGGTCTTGCATATAGTGAAAGAAATAAACCTTATAAACCAATGGAAATCGTTTGGATTACCATCTGCGGCCCGTTTATTAACGGGATCGCTGCTTGTTTGGTTTATCTACTGTTTGGTTTTGCAAATGGATATGTTCAATTATTCATTCTGTTTAATATATGGCTTGCCATCGTTAATATTATTCCATTTAAACTAAAAGAAAAACATTCAGATGGTTATACAATCGTAAAAACAGTTTCTCAGGCCTACACACATTTTAAGGAATGGAATAGATAAATAGTATACTTTTAGAGAAACTGTCAATGCTGAATAAAGGATGAAAGTCACTTGAGTCAACGTAAAAAGAATTGGATTTTATTTGCCATACTGCTCTCCATCGGCATAACTTGGGGAATTATCTATTGGACAGTGTTTGTTTTTTAGACATTTCAATTTGACAATTATGCCGTATTAGGGCATAAATAGAATATACAACTCCTTTAGGGGATGATTTCGAAATGACAAATGGAGCAAAACAAGATAAAATATTGTTTTGGGTGATCGTAGTTGTAGGGATTATTTTCCTTCTCTCCATGGTTGGTAAGTTATTTTCATAATGAGGGGTATCTATGCTAATTCGTTATAAAAAGAATATGGAAAAGATTGCAATGGGATTACTGTCTTTTATGCCTGAAGGAAAAGATGTAAAAAAATTGCAGCAAACAATTAAAGAATATGAATCGAATCCAAATTGGCATCTTTTTCTATGGAAAGAAGACGATGATGTTTTGGGTGCAATTGGATTAAGAATAGAGGACGACCTTAATGCGGTTGTTCAGCATATTTCTGTTAATCCATCACACCGAAATGCAGGCATTGGTAAGAAAATGGTTCATGAAATAAACAATATGTACCAAGATAAATACGCTGTATGTGCCGATGAGTTTACCCAACAATTTTACAATAAATGTAATGATGAAAACTAAAATAAAGAGCCAACCCTTTATGATTGGGTTGGCTCTTTGTACCCGTTCATTCATTTCGTCTCTAATCAATCATTTTGTTATCGTTAATGTGACGAGACTATAATTCTATAACCACGCAGCACCAACGATAATTAGAAGAATGAACAATACGACGATTAACGCAAATCCACCGCCATAACCTGCACCCATAATGAAATTCCTCCTTTTTCGACTTAAAGAATAAATGTCTATTTGAGAACATTTATCTTACGTTAATAACGTATGTAGGGAACAGACAAAATGTATAGGCGATTATGACAGGTTTGTTATTTTTTCGTTGAATTCGTCTATAGGCTTCAAACAGAAAGGAAGAAAAACGATATGAATCAAGCATACCAAGTGAAAATAGATTCTTTTGAAGGACCGCTTGATTTATTATTACATTTAATTAATCGGTATGAGATTGATATATACGATATTCCGGTTGCGCAAATCACCAGACAATATATGGAATACATACACACGATGCAAAAGTTGGAATTAAATATTGCTAGTGAATATCTCGTTATGGCTTCAACATTGCTTGCATTAAAAAGTCAGATGCTCCTGCCAAAACAGGAAATCGAAACGGAGGATGACGAATTTGCGGAAGATCCTAGGGAGGAGTTAATGGGTCGTCTCATTGAATATCGAAAATATAAAAAAGCAGCTGAAAACCTGCAGGAGAAAGAACTTGATGCGAACCAAATTTTCACACGATCTCCTGTCCATTTCGACAATGTTGACGTGGATCAACCAGTCGAAAAAGGCGATATTTCCATTTATGATATGTTAGGTGCGCTTGGGAAAATGCTGGAACGAAAGAAATGGAACGAGCCGCTAGAAACAAAGATAAAACGAATCGAAATTTCCATTGAAGAACGGATGAAGGAAGTCAGACAGGTCGTAAAAGCATCTGAGCAGGGTGTTTCGTTTGATAATTTGTTTACTTATCAATCCCGCTCCCATATTGTTGTTACCTTTATGGCATTATTAGAGTTAATGAAAGAGAAAGAAGTATATTGTGTTCAAGAGAAACAATTGGATACACTATATGTTTTTTATATGGAGGAACAATCGTGAAGAATACAGATTTAAAAGCTATTGTGGAAGGGTTATTGTTTGCCAGCGGTGATCAAGGCATTACAATCAAGCAGATTTCTAAAATACTAGAAGTGAACACATCAACAGTTATCCATTTGCTTGAAGAATTAAAATATGATTACGAACATACGGATAGGGGTATCATGATGATGCAATCACATGACGTATTCCATTTGACAACGAAACCCGAACATAGTGCTTATTTCAAAAAACTATTGGAAACACCACAAACGTCCAGAATGTCGCAAGCAGCTTTAGAAACCCTGGCAATCATCGCTTATCAGCAACCGATCACAAGAACGGAGATAGAAGATATTCGTGGTGTCAAAAGTGATCGGCCAGTGCAGACTCTACTTGCCAGGTCGTTAATTGAAGAAGTTGGCAGGCGTGAAGGTGTTGGCAGGCCGATCTTGTTTGGCACTAGCACAGATTTCTTAACGTATTTTGGACTAACCTCACTAGATGAATTGCCACCATTACCTGATAATGTTGAGCAGGATGATGTCGAGCACGAAGCAGATTTGTTTTTTGAAAAATTTAATATGGAAATGGATCAGTCAAACTAATGCTCAAACCCCCTTGCTTTATAAATATGGCAAGGGGTTACTTTTTTATTTAGGCTGTTTTTTAAAAGATTGTTGTATTTTTGCACAATAGATATAAAATGCGATGTAACTAACGCGGGAACATCAACCCAAAAGCAAAAACATCAACCCGAAAGCAGAATCATCAACCCGAAAACGAAAACATCAACCCGAAAGCAAAATCATCGACCCGAAAACGAAAACATCAACCCAAAAACGGAAACATCAACCCGAAAACGAAAACATCAACCCGAGCGCGAAAACATCAACCCAAAAGCAGAATCATCGACCCCGAGCGCGGGAACATCAACCCGAAAACGAAAACATCAACCCGAGCCTGCGTATCAAGCAAAGTGTTTTTCCGTAATGGCAGTCCAATCTCCATTTCAGTCTGTGTCATATATAAAAGGCCATTTGAAAAAAATCCACAGAATTGTTTTTATTCATATCCGATCTTGTCCCGCATAAAATATACAGACACAAAAACTGCGGGAGGAAGCCCACTATGCGTTCTGTTTATTTAACAATCACATTATTTTTGTTACTGAGTCTCTTTTTTCCGATTATTGGACAAGCAAAACCAGGAACATCAGCAAATAATGCTGTTTTAATGGAACAATCAACAGGAAGGGTGTTGTATGAGAAAAATGCGCATGAAAAAAAGCCGATCGCAAGTATAACGAAAATCATGACAGCGATTATCGCAATTGAATCTGGAAAAATGGACGAGATGGTCACGACAAGTAGACGAGCTGTATACACTGGTGGTTCATCAATTTATCTGGAACAGGGTGAAAAGATGAAACTAAAAGATCTTGTATATGGATTGATGCTTCGCTCGGGCAACGATGCAGCAGTTGCAATTGCAGAGCATGTCGGTGGTAGTGTGGAAGGATTTAACTACTTAATGAATGAAAAAGCACAGTGGCTCGGAATGACCAACACCCATTTTGAAAACCCACATGGGCTGCATGCTGAACAACACTATTCAACGGCATATGATATGGCATTACTAATGCGGTATGCCATGTCCAATGATGTTTTTAAGAAGATTACCGGTACTACTTCCTATAAAGCTAGTACACGGGAATATGCATGGGGAAATAAAAATAAGCTATTAACCTCGTTATATGACTATTGCATAGGTGGGAAAACGGGATTTACCAAAATAGCTGGACGAACATTGGTTTCAGCGGCTCATAAAGATAAGATGGATCTAATTGCAGTAACATTAAACGCGCCTGATGACTGGAAGGATCATATTGGCATGTATGAATGGGCATTTGATACGTATGACATGACTTCCGTGCTTGATAAAGGAGTCCAAACCTATCACGTAAACGGCTCGGATGATATTACGAGAGGCTATGTTAAACATAGTCTTCATTATCCATTGCAGAAAGATGAAGTAGGGAATATCCAGAAAAAAACATTCTTACTAGATGATACTACCAAAAAAGATGACGAGATTATTGGGAAAACAATTTTTTACCTTGACCATAAACCGATAAGTGAAGTTCCGATATTTAGCAAAGGACAGCAGAAAACAGTCCGTACTAGTTTATTAACGGACACAATGTCAATGTTAAGACAAATGGTTGGGATGGATTAATATGGTTAATATTATTTGGGCATCCATGGCAATCATTGGAATACTATATGCAATGATTAACGGAACCATGGAAGATGTAAACAAAGCAGTTTTTGAAAGTGCAGATGAAGCTGTTACGATATCGATTGGTTTAATTAGTATTCTTGTATTTTGGCTCGGTATTATGAAGATTGCTGAAAAGGCGGGTATTTTACAATTCCTCGCAAAATTATTCCGTCCGATTGTGGTGAAATTGTTTCCAGAGATACCAAAAGATCATCCAGCAATCGGGTATATTCTGTCCAACTTCACTGCTAATATGTTTGGATTAGGCAATGCGGCGACACCAATGGGAATCAAAGCAATGGAGCAAATGAAACAATTAAGTGGTACGGATACCGCTTCACGATCAATGATTACCTTTTTAGCCTTGAATACGTCAAGCCTAACCATCATTCCGACGACCGTTATTGCAATCCGAATGCATTATAATGCTACATCACCAACTGAAATTGTCGGTACCACCATCATTGCAACGGTCGTGTCATCCCTGAGTGCAATAATGGTTGACCGTTTTTATTATTATCGGAGTTTAAGGAGGGGGTAGTTTTGGCTGCGATTACAGCAGTTAGTACGTGGCTCATCCCATGTTTTATTATGATCGTCCTGATTGTCGGTACATGGAAACGCGTTCCTGCATACGAGTTGTTTGTTGAAGGAGGAAAGGAAGGTGTCAAGATGGCATTTTCTTTACTTCCTTTTTTAGTAGGAATGATCGTTTCAATCGCAATCTTGCGGGCATCAGGTGCACTTGATGCATTCATTGGTCTTCTGTCACCGGTTTTAAGTTTTCTAGGTGTGCCGCCAGATATCGTCCCACTAGCACTTGTAAGACCTATTTCTGGAACTGCCGCGTTAGGTGTCACAACCGAATTAATCGACACACACGGTCCAGATTCATTCATCGGACGATTGGCCTCCACCATGCAAGGTAGTACAGATACGACTTTATACATTCTCACGATCTATTTTGGTGCAGTCGGAATTAAAAAAATGCGATATGCCCTAAAGGTTGGACTCATTGCCGACCTAATTGGTATAATAGCCTCGATTATCATCGTCACAATCGTATTTGGATAAACCTTAAAAGTAGCGTTAACCTAGAGTTAACGCTACTATTGTGTTGGGAACAAAAGCGAAAGCGCCCGATAAGCGACGTATAGACTGGAGTGAACCGCAGGAGATAAAGGAAACATGGTGAGCGTAAGCGAGCCAATGTTGACTTATCGTACGGAGGTGAGGGAAGTCTACTAGTCGCTGGGCGCTGTAGCTGGATGAACAAAAGCGAAAGCGCCCGATAAGCGACGTATAGACTGGAGTGAACCGCAGGAGATAAAGGAAACATTCCACAAAAAAGGGGTATTTAAAACAGCAATAAAAGTGTCAAAAATAAATCAGAAGGAAATTGGTGATATAACATGACGAACACGTTAGAACGACTACAAAAAGTTATCGCTAAAAGCGGCGTTACCTCAAGGCGAAAGGCAGAACAGCTAATCGTCGATGGCAAGGTAAAAGTAAATGGCAAGGTAATGACCGAATTAGGTACAAAAGTATCCAACAATGACGAGATCGAAGTTAATGGGGTACCATTGCAGAAGGAAACCCCAGTTTATTTCATGCTTTATAAACCACGCGGCGTTATATCAAGTGTTAAAGATGACAAGAATAGAAAAGTAGTTACAGATTTTTTTCAAGACGTACCAGAGCGAATTTTTCCAATTGGACGGTTGGATTATGATTCCTCAGGCATTATAATCCTGACAAACGATGGTGAATTCGCAAACCTTTTAATGCATCCAAGATATAGCGTTGACAAGGTTTATGTTGCAAAAATAAAGGGAATTCCCCGTAAGAATGAATTAAACGTTCTAAGAAAAGGGGTTAAAGCAGACAGAGATATATTAAAGGCTGTCCATTATAATATTTTGTCAACAGATAAAGATAGCCAAACATCGATTATCGAAATCACCTTACATGAGGGTAAAAATCGTCATATTAGAAGAATGATGGAACAAATAGGTTATCCCGTTATGAAACTGAAGAGGGAACAATACGGGATGTTAACCTTAAAAGGGTTGCAACCTGGGGAATTTAGAGCTTTAACACCCCATGAGGTAAAAAAGATGCGCCAGGAAGCTAGCAAAATTGTTGAATAATAGTCAAATTTACCAATATGTTTACATGCTATAATGACATGGGGAGTGAGTAGTATTGACGACAAGGGATATTAGTCCGGCTAAAAAAAAGAAAAAACGAAATCGTCTCGTGTTTCGATCGGTCATATTAGCAATATTACTAGTTGCGGTGGTTTATGCCTTGGTATCTAATTTAACAAAAGATAAAACGAATATTGATGTTGGCGACAAAGCACCAGACTTTGCATTAGAACAAATCAACAAAAATAACGAACTTGAAACAGTTCAGCTTAGTGACTTAGAAGGAAAAGGTGTTATGCTTAATTTCTGGGCCACCTATTGCAAACCATGTGAATCTGAGATGCCTTATATGGAAAAATTGTATCCCGAATACAAGGATAAAGGTGTAGAAATTGTTGCCGTTAATTTAGATTCCACAGAACTTGTGATTAATCGATTTATTGACAAGTACGATTTAACATTTCCGGTTCCACACGATACAAAAGGAACGGTAATGGATCAATACAGTGTCGGTCCAATTCCTAGTACATTTTTTATTAATCCTGAGGGAGAAGTAGTAGAAATTGTCGAAGGAGCACTAACATTGGATCGAATCGAAGGCTACTTGCAGCAAATTGAACCGAAATAAACACGATTAATGTGAGGGATATGTATGAGTATTAACGAAATTAAATGTGAATGTGGCCACGTTAATCCAGAGGGTACCGTTTTATGTGAGGCTTGTGGGAAACCGATTGAAAAAAACCAGCACATTGACGGGAATGATAAACGCAAATTATTAAACATGCGTTATGATGGCAGTGCCCGTAGATCACAAACCTATAACAAGTCATTTGTCGACAAAATATGGAGTTTTTTCTCGTCTGTCAAGGTTGGGGTCTGGCTGATTGTCATAGCATTGGTTGCCTCAGCAATCGGAACTATTTTCCCACAAGAAGAATACATACCAGCTGAAGCAGTTTCGCGTGACCCTGCTGTCTATTATGAGTCAACTTTCGGCTTGTTTGGGAAAATCTATTACCAGCTTGGGTTTTACCATTTATACAGTTCATGGTGGTACATGATATTAATCGCACTTATCGGTATTTCATTAGTTATTTGCAGTATTGATCGCTTTGTTCCATTGTACAAGGCATTAAAACGACAAAAAGCAAAACGCCATGAAACATTTTTGAACAGACAACGACTTTATAGTGAAACAGAAGAAGTAACAACAGAAGAAAAAGAAAAGATCAAGAATGCCCTGAAGCAACAACGCTATAAAGTTCGCGAAGAAAATGGACATATTTTAGCGGAAAAAGGGCGATTTTCTCGGTGGGGTCCTTATGTCAATCATATCGGCTTAATTATCATTTTGCTAGCAGCAATTTTGAGAATGACCCCACTATTATACCTAGATGATTATGTTTGGGTACGTGAGGGGCAACAAACAGTCATTCCATCAACGGATGGGGAATATTACATTAAAAATAACGACTTTATTTTAGAAACATACGACGAAAACGATTCAGAAGGCCGATTTAAAGAAGCGATCGATCAAGAAGGCATGGTCGCTAAAAACTATCAAACGAATGCAGTTATCTATAAAAAGAAGGAAACATCTGTTGCGGGCGCAGATCCCGAACTAGAAAAAGTTACAGATGGCGAAATTCGTATGAATCAGCCACTTAAATTTGATGGCTACACATTATATCAAGCAGGCTACCAATTAAATGAGTTTTCCAGTATGTCATTTAATATCGAATCATTAGTGGAATTTAAAAATTTACAGTTTAACCTAAATAAAATAACCGATGATGATAAAACGGGGGATACGCTTGATTCATTTACAATCGACTTAAACTCTCCTAAAAATGAATACGAGCTTGATAACGGATTTCGTGTTGTTGTAAATCAATTTTATCCCGATTATTACTTGGATAATGGTGAACCAAAATCGGATTCGGATGTTCCACGTAATCCAGCATTTGTCTTTTTCGTTTATCCACCAGACAGTGACGACCCTGAGGTAAGTTTTGTTGGGTTAGGTAGAAATATTGACGCAACTGGGGAAAATCAATACCAACTCGCGATTGATGACTTCGAATTGCGCAATGAAGACGCACTTGATGACAATAACAATGGTCTAGGAACATTTACCATCGACTTAGATTCACCAAAACCAGAATACAAATTGGATAACGGTACCCGTGTTGTGGTGGAACAATACTATCCAGAATATTATTCGGATAATGGTGAACCAAGATCAAAATCGAAATATCCTAGAAATCCAGCTTTTGAGTTATCGATCTATGCTCCTGGAAGTGATCAGGCTGAAACGAGTTTCGTTGGGGTAGGAGAAAATAATCCGATGACAAAAGGAAATCAGTATAAGCTCGGATTAGCAGACTATGAGCTTCGTGATGTTAGTGGGATAACCGTACGAAAAGACTATACACTTCCATTCTTTATTTTAGGTGCGATTATCTTCATGATTGGGGTTATCCAAGGCATGTACTGGCATCATCGACGGATTTGGATCCATCCAAAAGATAACGGATTACTTGTTGCTGCACATACGAATAAAAACTGGTTTGGAATCAAGAAGGATATTGAAAAAGTAATTGAAGGTACAAACGTTAACATGGTAGTGGATCAGCAAGAACTGGAAGATTAAGTGAACCTACGCCTATAAGAGGAGGATATTGATGGATTATCTTAGTATTAGTGAAACGACCCTATATATCGCATTTTTTCTATATTTGATCGCCACCGCTTTCTTCGGGGCGACAATCAGGCAAAAAAACGTTAAAAATAAAAAAGGTGTTGCCGGAAAAATCGGTATAACCATAACAATCATTGGTTTTCTTTCACAGCTTGTTTATTTTGTTACAAGATGGATAGCGAGCGGACATGCACCAGTTAGTAACATGTTTGAATTTATGACTTTCTTTGGTATGGGCTTGGTATTTGCGTTTATTATCATTTACTTTATTTACCGCTTAAGTATTTTAGGTTTATTCGCATTGCCAATTGCTTTAATTGTTATTGCTTTTGCAAGTATGTTTCCAACTGAAATTTCGCCATTAGTGCCTTCACTGCAAAGTCATTGGTTATACATTCATGTAACGACAGTGTCACTTGCCGAAGCAATCCTATCGATTAGCTTTGTGGCCGGATTAATCTTTTTAATTCGCCAAATCGACCAATCTGTACGAAGCAGTCGAACAACTTGGCTGGAAATTATTTTATTCGCGTTGTTCATATTTGTTGGGTTCAGTGTCATAACGGTTATTTTCAATACAATGGACTATCATGCTCAATTCCAATACGGACCAGAAGATGAGCAGATGACAACGGACTATCACATGCCAGCAATCGCTGCACCGAATGATAGCACATTGATTTCTGAGGGAGTCATGGAACCTTGGTTTGAAACACCATCATGGATGCATGGGGCCGATGCAGGACGTAAGCTTAATACCGTTATTTGGTCTGTCTTTACGGGACTAATTATTTATGTTCTTGTCCGGTTAATTGTTAGAAAAAGGATTGGTGCTGCAATTCAACCATTGCTTAGAAAAGCGAAGCCAGATTTATTGGATGAAATTTCATATCGTGCTGTTGCAATTGGTTTTCCAGTTTTCACCCTTGGCGGTTTAATATTCGCAGCTATCTGGGCACAAATAGCCTGGGACCGTTTCTGGGGCTGGGATCCAAAAGAAGTATGGGCACTTGTAACATGGTTCTTTTATGCAGCATTCTTACATTTACGCCTTTCTAGAGGATGGCATGGGGAAAAATCAGCCTGGTTAGCTGTTGGCGGATTTGCCATCATCATGTTTAACCTTATTGCTGTTAACCTAATCCTAGCAGGGTTGCACTCGTACGCCTAGTCGATTCATTATTATAAGAAAAGCGCACTTAGCGTTTTTCTTATACTTTTTACCAATCTTACATTATCTAAGGGTATAAGAGGGGGAATTTTACATGGATGCTAATGCGAAAATTTTGGTTGTTGATGATGAAGATCGAATTAGACGGTTAATCCGGATGTATCTTGAACGTGAAGACTTCATTGTCGAGGAAGCAAGCAATGGCAATGACGCATTACAGTTAGCATTGGAGAATGATTATGCTGTCATTTTACTAGATCTCATGATGCCAGAGATGGATGGAATAGAAGTTTGTCAGAAATTAAGAAAAGAAAAAGATACCCCTGTTATTATGTTAACTGCAAAAGGGGAAGAAGCTAATCGTGTCCAAGGATTTGAAGTCGGTACAGATGACTATATTGTCAAACCTTTTAGTCCAAGAGAAGTCGTATTACGTGTGAAAGCCCTGTTACGTCGTACGTCTACTACTGTAAAAGAAGTAGAAGAGCCAGTAGAGCAAAAAAACATGATTATGTTCCCACATCTAACGATTGATTATGATGCCCATCAGGTTACCGCTGATGGAGGGGACGTAAGTTTAACACCGAAAGAATACGAGTTATTATGTTTTCTAGCAAAGGCTCCCAATAAAGTGTTTAATCGGGAACAACTTTTAAAAGAGGTATGGCAATACGAATTTTTTGGTGATTTGCGAACCGTTGACACCCATGTGAAACGATTACGGGAAAAATTAAACCATGTATCCAAAGAAGCCTCTAAGATGATTGTAACGGTTTGGGGCGTAGGATATAAATTCGAGGTTGATGATGTATAATGTTTTGGCGTAGCGTAGTAGGGAAACTAGCAGTAACCATATTATTGCTAGTTTCTTTTGTATTATTTATTTTAACGATTTTACTGTTGGAATTTTTTGAAAACCTTCATATTGATGAGGCTGAAAACGATCTAATGCAAACAGCAACAAAGGTTTCAGAAATGATGGACCAATATGATGACAGGGGTTTGCTTTATGAAACAACTGATCGTGTGAAAGATCCGTCAAGCAGGGTGGCTATCGTATCCGAAAACGATCAATTATGGGTATCACCAAGCAATAAAAATCAATTATCCAAGTTAACGGAAAGTTGGTTGGAAACGGATCAGGATCTAGCTGATGTATTGACCAAAAATGATAAAGTGAAAAAACAAACGATGATACCAGGGACAGATACGGAAATCATGATTGTTGGTATTCCTGTTCCCGAAAAAAATAAAGCCGTGTTCGTTTATCAATCACTAGATGTCATCAACCAAACAAAGGCAGAGACAACAAAAATAATTTTTCTTGCTGCTGGAATTGCAATTATCCTAACAACAATTTTTGCCTTTTTCTTATCAACCAGAATCACGTCACCACTTATCAAAATGAGGGAAGCTGCTTTCGATTTAACAAGAGGCGAGTTTAATACAAAAGTACCAATTTTGACTCATGATGAAATTGGTGAATTAGCAATGGCATTTAATCGAATGGGGAGACAGTTGAAATTTCATATTAACGCATTACGGCAAGAGAAAGAACAACTTTCAAGTATTGTAAATTCCATGGCAGATGGTGTTATTACATTAAGTCGAAATGGCGAGATGATGGTAATCAATCCACCTGCAGAACGGTTTATTCAAGATTGGTACTTTGAAAACAATTTGCCAATAAACGAAGAGGAAAAAAAGCTGCCTAGTGAGTTAAACCAAGTCTTACAGGAAGTTGTTCAAGGAGAAAAAGAAGTTTTAAAAGAAATTATTTTACAAGGTAGAAATTGGGTAATGATTATGACCCCATTATACGATCAGAAATATGTGCGCGGAGCAGTTGCTGTTATCCGGGACATGACCGAGGAACGACGGCTAGATAAATTACGGAAAGATTTTATCGCCAACGTATCCCATGAATTACGAACACCAATTTCTTTATTACAAGGATATAGTGAGGCAATTGTCGATAATGTGGCAGAAAGTACAGAGGAGAAGAATGAGTTAGCACAGATTATTCACGAGGAATCACAGCGGATGGGTCGACTTGTTAGTGAATTGCTGGACCTGGCGCGGATGGAAGCAGGTCATATTCAGTTGAATTTAGAAACCGTTCAGGTGGAACAATTTGTTGAACGGATCCTCAAAAAATTCAAAGGAACTGCTGATGATAATGAAATCACGTTACATTTGAAAAAGGAAATAACAAATGCAGCACTGAACTGTGATCCTGATCGAATGGAACAAGTTTTTACAAATCTGATTGATAATGCGATTCGCCACACTGGTGTCAAAGGTTTCGTAAACGTCGCGGTTGTCTCATCGTCTGAAGAATTTTATGTTACGATTGAAGATAATGGCAGTGGTATTCCGGAAGAAGATTTGCCATTTATTTTCGAACGTTTTTATAAAGCCGATAAATCAAGAACACGGAATAAAAAGAAAAAAGGAACTGGGTTAGGCCTAGCAATTGCCAAGAACATTATTGATGCGCATCATGGGACCATTTCCGTTCAAAGCAAACTAAACCAGGGGACTACCTTTACCTTTAAAGTTCCGACAAATTTAAAAGATACGTAAAATATGTTCATTTTCTTAAGTTTATGATACTATTTTCATGGTAAGAAAATTGAACAAGTAGTTGAAATTGGTGCACATGCTTAAAAGGGAATCCAGTGAAAAGCTGGAACTGTCCTCGCAACTGTATGTGATGTACAAAATAGGGATATCCACTGTATGCAATGCATATGGGAAGGCTCTAGAGTAGGGAATCATCACAAGTCAGTAGACCTGCCAATTTATCAACGTTTCATCTGCTTCGAGGGTATAAGCAATTGGGACAACCGAATTCATATGGATGATATATATTTCGATTGTCTTTTGCAGCTGACTCGTCACGTGTGTCAGCTTTTTTCTATTTATACCATTTATGTTATTAAACAGGGAGGAAAAGAAAATGCGTAAAAGTTTATTTACATTGGCATCATTTATCGTTATTATCGGTTTATTAACTGGGTGCGGAGACAGCGATGAACAAGAGAAGCAAGCGACTTCGAACGACAATCAAACCGAACAACAAAGCAATAGTGAAGGGGAAGAAAGCGAAGATACAGTCACAATTACAATATCAAAAGATAAAGAAACGGAATATATCGATGAAAAGGATGTTGCCATTGAAGATGGGGCAAATTTAATGGATGTCATGGAGGAAAACTTTACGATTGAAACCGATTTTGACGGCGCATATATTACATCAATTGAAGGGGTAGCACAGGATAAGGGTGAACAAACCGCATGGATGTTTTTTGTGAATGGAGAAACAGCAATGGAAGGGGCAAAAGATATTGAATTATCCCCTGGAGATGAAGTTTCATTCGATTTACAAAAATGGGAATGATAGGAAGTGAATACATATAAATTAACCTTACTTGCATTGCTGGCAGCCCTTGCTGTTGTAGGGAGATATGCATTCGCTTTCATGCCTAACGTACAACCCGTTACATCTCTAATTATCATCTGTGGAATATTTTTAGGCCCTGTAGCAGCAATTTGCTTAGCACTGTTAACGACATTTTTATCAAATATGATGTTGGGAATGGGGATCTGGACAATTTGGCAAGTTATCTCGTGGGCGATGATTGGCTTTATGAGTGGAATGTTAGGCAAGCTATCAAAGCGAATTCCATTAAGCCTTATCGTTATTTTTGCCATATTCAGCGGGTATTTTTATGGGTTGATTATTTCCTTGACAAACTACTCGATCACGGGAAAATTTATTCCTTATTATCTAGCAGGATTGCCGTTTGACACGTATCATGCCATTGGAAATGCGTTATTTATGATTCTGCTATATCCAGTCATCTCATTCTTTTTCAAACGTTATACGGAAAAACGATTGTAACGACCAAAGTACCATTCCTATGTTAGGGATGGTACTTTAATTTGGTCGTTATTAAAAAGATTGTTGTTTTTGAAAAAATACCTAAGCATAGATTTCCTCGCAAAACACTTTTAATTTTTTGGCTTTGACTTTTCTAATAGAGCGAATTATGATAGATAGGAAGGTATGGAAACTGTAATAGGAATGGTGTCTACAATGGATCAGAAATCGATCATACACTCCCTTTCTGCTAAAATCAAATTAATCCGTGTGGAGAATGATTATACGCAGGACCGGATGGCAGCTGTTTTAGGCATTTCTAAGAAAACACTTGTACAAATTGAAAAGAAGCGAACTTGTGCAAATTGGACGACGATTGTCGCATTGTGCGCACTTTTTTCAGGTAGCGAAATCATTCAATTTACATTGGGTAAAAACGTATTGGATGTGGTAAAGATCGCTGCACATAAATAGGCTGATTTCGACCAAATAGGAGAAACCAGCCTGTCGTATTACATTTCATCGTCATATTTTAAAGGATCACCATCAAATGAGTTATCCGCAATTTTAATCGAATCCGTCGGACATCCGTCACGTGCATCGAACATATCCTCTTCTAACACTTCTGGGACTTCAGCAGTTCCTTTATTGTCGTCTAGGATGACATAGGATAGGCCTTCATCATCGTAATCATATATATCAGGTGCAGCAACTCCACAGGCCCCACACGCTATGCAAGTTTCTTTATCTACAATTGTATACTTTGGCATACAGCATATCTCCCAACATGATAAACAAGTTCTCATTTATTGTAAAACTGTTTCCGATACTTTTCAATAACCGTTCACTCGTTTCAAGGAGAATTCCCCATATATATGTCAAAAAGCGGACAAATAATTAATTAGAGGTGTTACATAATGTTACTGGAAGGTGTTATTCTAACGTGTGCAGAACACATCAAAACGAAAAGGACCACCTCAGCTATTTATCATTTGTTAACAGGAAAAAGATCCATTCAAACGGTTCAGGATGCCCATTTATATGACATCCAACCTTTTTATGGGATCGGTAAATTCTTACATAAAAAAACGTTTGATGCAATCATTCATCAACTGGAACAAAAAGCACTTTTATCCATTGATGAAGCATCTGGTTTCAAACTCACTGAACAAGGGGAATGGTGGTTAAAAGAGCATGCAGGAAAACTATCATTCGAACACTTTCATGGTATGCACTATCATGCATTGGCAGATACTTTTTCAGATCGACTGCTGTTATTCATTCAAACGCTAACAAATAGCAGCAAGGGCAACTTTTCGTTTATTCCCGTTGTAGATAAAATGTCCGTTCAAGCCTGGGTAAAACAATTTTATCGAAATAATAAGAAGGATGAAGCAGTACTTTTACATGCGCTTTATAACGAGTTACATAGAATATTAAGTACATGCCAAACAATAGAGGCTGGCCTATTTGTTGATCGGCTAACAGGCTTTAAAAACTATGGAAAAAGCAGGCAGCAATTAGCAGACTACTATCAAATTCCAGTTACCGATGTACCATTGTTGTGGACAAGAATCATGAATCGGATGGTAAGCATCGTTCAACACGATCAACATGAATTTCCAACCTTATTTGCCATGATCGATAATACGACAGAACAGACATTTATTACGGATTCAGCCAATCGAACATATCAGATGCTAAAGCGTCACTATTCTGTGGAAGCAATTGCTGATCGACGCCGGTTAAAGGTTAATACCATTTATGACCATATTGTTGAAATTGCGCTATGTAATCCGGCATTTCCGGTAACACCGTTTATTACAAATGAACAATATACGCAAATTGTTGATGCCATGAAGCAGATAAATTCATTTTCTTTAAAACAATTAAAACAAGTATTACCAGACGAAATCAGCTACTTTCAAATCCGTCTCGTATTAGCCACTGTTAAAAATCTATCAATCAAATAAAGGTGAGTTGTATGATAAACCAACAACAGGATACATTGGAACAAACGTTATATGATCATTTTGGCTATGCAGCGTTCCGATCTGGTCAAAAAGAAATTATCCAGGAAGTCATGGAAGGAAATGATGTTCTAGGTATCTTGCCTACAGGTTCTGGAAAATCATTATGCTATCAGCTTCCGGCAAAACTTTTAAAAGGGACCACGATTGTCGTTTCACCGTTAATATCGCTGATGATTGACCAAGTAAAACAATTAAAAGCGATGAAATTCAAATCGGTTGTCGCATTGAATAGTTTTATGCATCCGAATGAACGAAGACAGGTATACCGTCAATTACAGTCCTATGATTTAATCTATGTCTCACCAGAATTATTGCAACAGCAAGACCTGCTAGATCGTTTAAGAGGAATCCATGTTCGTTTATTTGTGATTGATGAGGCACATTGTATTTCACAATGGGGGCATGAGTTTCGACCAGACTATTTAAAGCTTAGTAACATTATTGAAGTGTTACACAATCCAACCATTATGGCCTTAAGTGCCACAGCGACAAAAGACGTGCAACAAGATATTGTAAAATTTCTCGAGCGACCAAACATGGTAAAGCGAATTTTTCCGATGGATAGAGAGAATATTATTTTTGCAATACAAGAAGTAAATGACAACCAAGAAAAAATGGATGTATTGTTAAAACTGTTCCAACAATATAAAATTCCAACAATTATCTATTTCTCTAGTAGGCAGTCAGCAGAAACAATAGCAAGTATATTGCGATTAAAACTTCCGGATCAACGGGTTGCCTTTTATCATGGTGGGATGGAGCAAACCGATCGCGTTGCCATTCAGCAGCAATTTATGAATGATCAATTAGATATTATCTGTTGTACAAGTGCCTTTGGAATGGGAATCGATAAAAGCAACATTCGTTTAGTGATCCATTACCATTTTCCATCACAGATTGAATCCTATATCCAAGAAGTTGGTAGGGCAGGAAGGGATGGGGAGTTAAGTGTTGGATTACTCCTTTATTCACAAACAGATCGATTTATTCCTGATAACTTAATTAAGAAAGAGCTTCCATCGGTAGAGCAATTGTCAACTGTGTTTGAAAGGTTGATGCAGTGCTACCATGCTGGGGATTTACTTTCGGCTAATATGGAAGAGGTAGCACGTGATTTTGAGCTAAGTGAAATTCAATGGCGATTTTTACACTATCAATTCGAAAAACATGGTATGATAGTAGAAAATAGAATCATTTATGATAATGAAAATTGGCAACAGGCTTTTGTGAGAATCCAGTATTTTATCGAGGAACGGACAACGATAAAAGAAAGAAAACTAATGGAAATGATTGATTGGATACATGAACAAGGGTGCTTACGAGAACAGTTATATAAAGGCTTTCAAGATTCTTATACGAAACCAAAACACGCATGCTGCAGTAACTGCGGGTTTTCATTTTCGGCGTGGGCACCACAACAGGAGCCTTCTATCGAACAAGAGGCGACGTGGCAGGAGAAATTACATCGTTTATTGATTGTAGGAGATCACAATGGCTAGACAACGTGACATCATTCAACAAATGTCTGACAAAGAGTTGGGAAAACAATTGATCTTGTCCCAGATGCTTTTGTTTATCCTTAGTTTTGTGTTAAGTCTATTCTTTTTTGACCACGTGGCACAATGGCTTGACTATTTCCAACTAGATATGCGAGAAGTTGTTTGGTATGGGGTTATTCCTGGATTGGTCATCGTTTTATGTGATCTATTGCTTATGTATATTTTTCCTAAGCGTTATTACGATGATGGTGGTATTAATAATAAAATTTTCCAGAATCGTTCCATTGGGAGTATCTTTCTGATTGTTTTACTTGTAGCTGTTTCAGAAGAGTTGTTGTTTCGCGGCGTGTTGCAAACAACTTTTGGTTTTATTCTAGCGAGTTCCATATTCGCACTCGTCCATATTCGCTATATAACGAAGCCAGTATTGCTGGTTTCGGTCTTGTTTGTCAGTTTTTATATCGGGTATATGTTTGAACTAACAGGAAATTTGTTTACAACGATAACAGCCCATTTTATTGTTGACTTTTTATTGGGATTAATTATCCGGTTTCAAAAATGAGGTGCTAGCTAATGGAGAACCAGACGAAAGAACGTGAAGACCAGGCAACAGAATTGAGAAAATTAGTTAATGAAGTTCAGGAAGGGCAAGCAAACACCTCGTTCGATAATCATTCTAGTGCAGAAGAGTCTACGGAAGATTCGGAGCAAGTCGACTGGGGAGTTGATATTCTCAATTTACCACCAAGAAAAGAAGTGCATACGAAAGATAATGGGCGAGCACATATGAAAATAAGTCGTCCATTCATCAGGTTGGTGTTGGTCATCATTATTGTTCTCGGTATCCTTGTCGGACTCTATTATGTATGGGGAGATGAACTTCTACACTTACCTACCGAATAAACGTTTAACCACCTAGTGACAGGTCACTGTTGTTAGGTGGTTTTTTATATAGACTGCCTGGCTCATAAAAGATTGCTGTTATTATATAAAAGAACCCCACTTAACAAATGCTCAGAGCTACCCGCGAGCTAAATAACAACTATAAATAGTCATTAATGAAGCTCTTTCCGTAAATTTGGTTGTTTTCTAGCTTCGTAGTTGATAGAAACTGCGACGCAACTAGAAAATTGCTCTCCCGCCGTTCCGGAAATACACTTCGCTTTCCGCGGGCGACTGGAGTCTACACGTATTTCCTCCCTCTATAAAGTTCGAATATCTTCAAAATGCTTCTGATTTCTTAGGATTTCTTAAACACCTATTTAGGAATGATGTAGTGGGAGTATCTTAAACACCAGGATACAGAATATTCTCCACTGGTATTACATTTACTACCATTAGCCGTAGTTGTAAGTGTCTATAAATATTCCTACCACTTCACTAGTCCGGGTGAGTGGAGGGTGGTGACTCCTGCGGGAACAGCACGTGTCCGAAGACCCCGCAGAGTGGTTTTCTCGAGGAGGCTGAGGCCGTGCCCGCGGAAAGCATCCACCCGAAGCGATCCCGGACGGCGTGAAATGCACGTACCTATAGAAAAGAGCCCAGCAGTTACGTCGCATTTTATTTCTATTGTGTCAAAAACAACAATCTATAAGAAACAACCTTAATAAACTGCAATGATGAAATCGCCTCACAGGATAAATTTAAATACAAAGATCTAAAAATTACGAATTTAATCGTTTATTACAGATTTTAAATAAATGTACCGATATAAGGTAATGGAAGAAATAAACGTCTGACATTAGACAACATAGAAAGGAGAATCGAATTGAGGCGTCTATTTTTAGTAGCGCTAGTTTTCTTATGCGCTTGTTCGGCAGGCACCGCAAACCAGGAAACAAATGATGTAACAAGTGTTGGATTACTTGTTTCCGATGGTGGGCTTGGAGACGGATCATTCAGTGATTCGGCATTTCAGGGATTAGAGAAAGCTCGTGATGAACTCGGAATCGTGTTTGATTACCGAGAGCCATTAGAAAATGATTTCAAAGAAAAATTAGAGGAACTTATCAAAGCAGGACACGATGTTGTAATCGGGCTCGGCTTTAACGCTGCACCAGCTGTAGATGAACTGGCGGAAAAATATCCTGAACAGCAATTTATCCTAGTTGATGCAGTTTCAGACAAAAAGAATGTAACCTCCATCACATTTAAAGAAAATGAGGGTGGGTATCTGATTGGGTTAATCGCAGGAATGAAAACAAAATCAGATACTGTCGGATTTATTGGTGGTGAAAATGCACCGGTCATTCAAAACTTTGAAAAAGGTTTTAAAAAAGGTGTCAAAGAAGTCAACAAAGACGCAAAAGTTTTAGTTGACTATGCGAACACGTTTAATGATGATCAAAAGGGTGCAGAGCTTGCTCAGAAACAAATTGAAGCAGGTGCTGATTATATTTTCCCATCTGCTGGTTTTACAGGAACCGGTGTCTTAAAAACAGGACAAGAAGAAGGCATTTATACATTTGGTGTTGATAGTGACCAATTTTTCTTAGCTGAAAAAACAGTTGTCACCTCGATGCTTAAAAATGTCGATGTCGCGTTATATGACATCATTAAGAAGATAGTCGATGGTAAAACGTTAAATGGGGAAAACCTAACATTTGGCTTAAAAGAAAATGGTGTGGGCTTGGCACCGATCCGCTTAATTAAATTGACGGATGAAGAACAAGCCATTATCGATCAAGCAACTGAAGTAGAGGAGTGAGTGTATGTCTATTAAAAAACGACTGTTTATACTGTCCTTAATTCCTTTACTTCTTAGTTTGGCTTTGATTGCAATGATTATCATGCAAATGAATAGTTTACAAAACGAATCTAAAAATGACGTTCAGCTTTTATTAGAAGTAAAGGGATTAAACAGTGAATTTATTTCCGTTCAACAAGCATTAAGTAATTATGCATACAATCCATCAGCAGGGACAAAAGCTGAAATTACGACACAGTTAACAACAATTAAAGATGTGCTAGATGAATTAAAGGGCGAACTAAAAACTTCCGAACATCAACAATGGTATCAACGCGTACAGACAAAATATGAAGCACTACAACCTGTTGTTAAAACAGCCCTTGCTGATACAGATACAAATGAGATCAAACGGCAGGCTGCCAAAACTTCCGGCGTTTTAAATGATGTTTATATGCTGCAAAGAAGTTCCAATCAGTGGTATGATCAGACCGTTTCGGATAGAGGAAAACAAATTGGGAGTATCATTACGGTCACAATCATTGCAAGTATTGTATTGATTATCGTCTCCATTTTTGCGATTATCCGATTAACAACCAAAACAGCACGACCAATCCAGCATTTGGCGGAATACGCAAACAAGGTTGCAGATGGTGATTTGACGGTTGATATTGCCGTTAATGAAAAAGAGAAAAACGAGATCGGTCAATTGGCAAATGCGTTTAAACAGATGATTACCAATCTAAAAACAACCATACAATCGGTTGAAAAAATTGGCACGGAAGTACAAAATTTCAGTAGTAAATTAACCAATAATATGCAACAGTTAACAGAAAGTTCTAGTCAAGTTGCAACATCAACCGATGAATTGTCACAAGGAAGTCAGTCCATCTCTGAGGAAATTCAAGATGCGGCTTATCATATGGATAAAATGAATGAAAACGTTGAGGCGAATTTGCAAACGAGTGAATTATCAAGACAGAAGAGTAAAGAAACACTAACATCGGTAGAAAAAGGACAGGAATCGATAAAGAAACAGCGGTCCATTATGGAAAAAAGTATTGACTCAACAAAATCAATCGAAACTTCCGTAAAATCCTTTGTTACCTATACAACAGAAATTGAGGATACGGCTAAACTTGTGAACGACATTGCTGATCAGACCAATCTGTTAGCATTAAATGCCGCCATTGAAGCTGCCCGTGCTGGTGAGCAAGGAAAAGGGTTTGCGGTTGTTGCCCAAGAAGTTCGAAAATTGGCAGATGAGTCAGCAAAAGCAACAAGCCAAATTTTTAAGATGGTACAAAATATCCAAGCGGGAATCAAAACAATTGAAGACGTTACCGAACAAACAACTGTACTATCAGAGGAACAATCCCAATCGATGGAACAGACAGTTGTATCCTTTTCAACTATAAAGGATAATGTTAACGGAATATCGAATCAGCTTCAGCAGTTAACAGGAGATTTGAAGGATTCAAGTGATATGAGTTCAACAATTGTATCATCTATCCAAAATATTAGTGCTGTAACAGAGGAAACAGCTGCAGGTACAGAAGAAATTGCCGCATCTGTTGAAGAACAGCAGCGCTCATTCCAGCAAGTTCATCAACAAGTAAGCCAGCTTGAAGACATGATCGATGAACTGGATAAGGAATTAAATCAATTTAAGCTTTAGAAGAATAAAAAAGTGCCGCGTATACAATTAACGGGTTCTCTTTAAGGTTGCAAAACAACAAATAACAATATAAATGGGGTGCAAAATCACATACAGTATCGCACCCTTATTTTTGTAGTTATATCAATGCATTTGGCTATTTGTTGGTTAAAATAGCATGATAAATAGCAATAACTTTAGCAGAGTGGGAATAGATATTCTCACTCTGCTATTTTATTTGATAAACTACCAGTTATTTTACAAGTGGAAATCAAAAAGGCTCGGTTCCGATTGTGGATGACATAAACTTTATATTGTTGACTCTCACATCCTCGCTTAATTTAGTGCTGGAAAACCGCTTCGGCAGAATACTTCGCTTTCCGCGGGCACGGCCTCAGCCTCCTCGAGAAAATCACTCTGCGGGGTCTTCGGACACGTGCTGTTCCCGCAGGAGTCTACGTATTCTGCCTACGCTAGTTAAGATTATCTAACTTAAAATTGTTGTCCCTGATTGCTATCCAGCGGAAGAAAAACACGGAGACTCCTGTGGGAGAAGAGGCCTAGGTGAGACCCCGCAGTGCGACAGCACGAGGAGGCTCATCAGCCGCCCACGGAAAGCGCAGTGTTTTTCTGGAGCGGCCATTTGTAGCAGAACCAGAAATCTCCCAATAAATTTTCTATCACCAACAAATATTAGAAGTTAATACTACTGTAAATTGCCCTGATGTTTTTGTTGTAAATTTTTCTGTGATTTGAGATGTTTTTCTCTTGTTTGCACCTCTAAAGAGAACCCGTTAGTATACAATGCGGCACTTTTTTACTGTGCATTAAAGGATTCTTTTCAATGGTTCAACATTCTCAAGTAAAAACACAACCCCCCCTAATAAATCCTGATCTAGAAAGGTTCGTATAATGACAAGATTCTGATCCCTATATTGTTAAACTTAATAAGTTAAAATATTTACAAAAAGGTGAATTTATTGTACATTATAAAGGAATTCCATATATAAATAACTGATAAATAGAATAAATAATTTCGGAGGTAGTCTATGCTGCTTGAAGTGGATAAATTGGAAAAGGGCTTTAAGACGAAAAGAAATAATATTTTTAAAGTGGTGCGTTCAATAAATTTGGAGCTATCGGCGGGTGATATCACTGCGTTTTTAGGGCCAAATGGTGCAGGGAAAACTACAACAATAAAAATGATTGCTGGATTAATAGATCCTAGCGGCGGAGATGTTTTAATTAATGGGAATAGTATAATTAGAAAACGTAGTAGCGCACTCAACTATTTTGGAGCTGTGTTAGAAGGTAACAGAAATTTATATTGGCGTCTTACGCCGTTAGAAAACTTTGAATATTGGGCAGGGATTAAGGGAGTACCACGGTCTAAAGCCTTGGAGAGAGGACGAGAATTAATGTGCTATTTTGGTTTGGAAGATAAGCTTAATACTACTGTCCAACAATTAAGCAGAGGCATGCAACAGCAGGTCGCCATATGTACTGCTCTCATCCATTCACCACCATTACTATTATTAGATGAACCTACATTGGGATTGGATCTTAATGCATCAGATCGCATTCAAGCTTTAATAAAAGACCTTTCGAGTAGACATAATGTCGGGATTTTGTTAACAACACATCAAATGGAGGTAGCAGAGCGATTATCTGATCATGTGGTTATTATTAATAGGGGTAAGATAATCAAACGAGGAAAGACAAAAGATGTACTGGAACATTTTAATGATCGAACGTACATATTTGAATCTGAAGAGCCAATATCCGATAAATTAAAGCGTTTATTGGAACCATATAATCCGGAATATATAAATCCAGCATCATTTAAGGTTTTATTGTATGGGTTACAAACTCCTTATGATATTATTCGCGTGCTTGAACCTTACCCAATTGTACGTTTTCAAAAAGATAGCACCGATTTGGCAACAGCTTTTCGATACTATACAAACAATGATGAACTTATGATACAAGGAGCTGAAGAAGATAAATAATGATTAGAATGATTTTAACGGCTTTTATTGCTGAATTCCATCGAAACTTTATTGAGTTCAAGCGTTATCCAACTGAGTTTATAAGCCAAGTATTTTTGGTTGTAGTAATTTTTTATGGTTTATTTTTGGGAGGGAAATATGTTACTGGTGGCGATATACTGGGGGATCGGCTTAGTGCTGTGATCATTAGTTATATCCTGTGGGTTTTGGTTTTGGATGCCATTGGGGATATGGGGTTTCACATATCGGAGGAATCTCAAAACGGTACCTTGGAACAAATTTTTCTTAGTCCTTTAGGCGCTACACTAGTATTACTTTTGCGGAATATAGCTAATCTTTTTTATATTATTTTCTTTATCATTATTGCTCTTATCTGTATTATGGTGCTGACTGGTAATTATTTAAGTTTTTCAGTGATAGATGTGATCCCATTGTTAATGGCTATTGGAGTTGCTGTCGGAATTGGATATTTAGTTGCTAGTATAACAATCGTTTTCAAACGAATAGATCAATTTCTTAACATGTTGCAATTTGGTCTTTTGTTTGTAATTATGACCCCATTTACAGACTTTGATGGTGCTTGGGGAACAATTTTCATGTTTATCCCTTTTGCACCGATTGTAGGTTTACTAAAGCAGATGGTAATTGAAGGTTCTACACTTTTTGAGAACGGATCTTTATTTTGGTATGGAATTTGCAACTTGTTGATTTGGATGGGTATTGGTCTATTTACATTTCGATTGGCCAGTAATCATGCAAGGAAGATGGGAACACTTGGACATTATTAAAGCAAAATTGCCTTTGCAATGATCACCTCGTATGCTGTTTATATTTACACTTGTTTACAACTTCTTTAAATTGTGAAATTGAAAGTGTAATTGTTACGTTTTATTATGAAAGACTTGAGAAAACTCAATTTCGTTTTTTTAGTCCCCTCGGGTTGAGGGGACAATTTCTTGACTTTTTTTGACACTTTTCTTTTTGCTGTTATAAGATATCCTCCAAACGTCTTGTCCTTTTCTTGTGTCTGGTTAGTCGAGCAGTAGCTTTTTCTGACCCTTCCTGTTTTTAACTCTTCAGATAAACGAAAAATGCATATCAAGGAAAAACACCATACCGATTGATATGCTGTTTTTTTGTTATTTCTTATGAATCTTCACGTTATCTGAACCACTTAAAATATGATATGATCGGATACAAATGGAAAGGATGCGGATAGATGATATATTTGCTTTTTTTAGTTATCCTGTTACTATTGGTTTTCATTATGTATATGGTTTATCAAGCACATCATGATACAATCAATTATCAAACGATTCATGACACTGTACAACCAATCGGGTTTGACAACTTCCGGATCTTTTTCATATCAGATATTCATCGACGAATAATCCGCGATGCTACACTAGAATCCATAACAGAAAAAATGGATATTGTGATTATCGGTGGAGATCTTACGGAAAAGGGTGTCCCACTTGAGCGAACAAAAACCAACATTAAAAAGTTAAAACGCTGGAATGCACCGATTTATTTTGTATGGGGAAATAATGATTATGAGGCAGATTATCCTTCTATTGCTAAACTGTTATCAGAAGAAGGCGTAATCATTTTAGCGAACACTCACACTGACATAACAGCCGAAAACGGGGATATGCTGAGCATTTTAGGCTTGGATTGTAGTTATTACCGAGAAGCACGGATGGACCTTGCGATGGAACATGCAAAAGGAGATTTCTACATATTAGCAACTCATGCACCACGCACGTTTTATGACTTAGAAGCAGAAGAACAGCGGAAAGCCAACCTCGTATTAGCCGGACATACCCATGGAGGGCAAATTCGCATAGCTGGATTTGGGCCGTATCAGAGGGGTAGTTTTCACAAACATCATCATTCCAATGTTCTTGTTAGTGAAGGTTATGGCTATACCAGATTGCCATTTCGCTTAGGCACAAACGCTGAATGTCACGTACTAACTTTGAAAAAACAAGCAAAATGATCCTTTTCAAATAGTTCAACAATTGCTCCCTATGCATATAGTATAGTAAGAGCACAAAAATTTAGGATCTAAATTAGACTATATTGCTAAGTAAAGGAGGATGCTACATGCGTATTGAACGGGTATCCGATAGTCAATTTACCATATTCTTAACGTTTGATGATTTAGTTGAACGTGGTTTTACAAAAGATGATTTATGGGAAGATGTTACTGGAGTCAGAAATTTGTTTAGCGATATGATGTATGAAGCAAGTAGTGAATTAGGGTTTGAGTTAGAAGGAATGCTGCTTGTACAAGTTCATTTGATGCAAGCACAGGGTATGCATGTGATTGTTACACAAAAAATAGAAAATATAAACTGGGATGAGGATTTTATTGAAATGAAAGTTACCTTGGATGAAAGCAAAGAATTGATTTTTTCTTTTGATGAATTCGAGGATATTATACAAGTATCTTCTTACTTATTAGCACAATCCATTACTGGTGGCCAAATTTATCATATGAATGAACGTTATTATATGCTACTGGAAGATGTCGATTTAAATAAAAACAATCGAGAGCATGTTATTGCGATCATGTCCGAGTTTTCATCGCCAAGCATTATCACCTCAACAAGATTAATGGAATATGGCAAAATTATCATGGGAACAAATGCAGTAAAAACAATTATTGACACGTTTTATTGATCCGGTTATGATTGGCCTGGTGCGTTTAGGGGAAATAAATATGAATGATCCAAATTATACGTAGCTGTCACTCTATTCACCTGAAATAGTTGAGGTAGAAAAAGTATAAAATAGGTCATTTGCAACACCCAAAACCTTCTAAAAACAGGGTCTAAGGAAATCGCTTTCATTGGCGGTTAAAATAAATAGATAAAATGGCTTTATTTTATTGCATATTTATGATGAAGGTGTATACTAATCTCTGAGTACAGCTATTATATAAAATATTTATGGATATTCTAGGAGGTAAATTCATGGTAGCCGATAAAGCAGCAGATTCTACCAAAGAAAAAAGTAATCAAAAAATGGATGTATTAAGTTCAACACGTACTGTTGTAAAAAATGCGTTGGATAAATTGGGTTACCCTGATGAAGTATTTGAATTATTAAAAGACCCGATTCGCATGATGACTGTAAGAATCCCTGTCAGAATGGATGATGGTTCCATCAAAATTTTCACAGGTTATCGTGCTCAACATAACGATGCAGTCGGTCCAACTAAAGGTGGCGTTCGATTCCATCCGGATGTAACCGAAACAGAAGTCAAAGCATTATCCATCTGGATGAGTTTAAAAGCTGGTATCGTTGATTTGCCTTACGGTGGGGGTAAAGGCGGAATTATTTGTGATCCACGTGAAATGTCATTCCGTGAATTGGAAGGCTTGAGTCGTGGGTATGTTCGTGCAATTAGTCAAATTGTTGGTCCAAACAAAGACATTCCTGCACCAGATGTATTTACAAATTCACAAATCATGGCATGGATGATGGATGAATACAGTCGTATTGATGAATTTAATAGTCCAGGATTTATTACTGGTAAACCGATCGTGCTTGGTGGTTCGCACGGGAGAGAATCTGCAACTGCAAAAGGTGTTACAATTGTTATTAATGAAGCAGCAAAGAAAAAAGGAATTGATGTAAAAGGGGCAAGGGTAGTTGTCCAAGGCTTCGGAAACGCTGGAAGCTTTTTATCTAAATTCTTACATGATGCAGGCGCTAAAGTAGTCGGTATTTCTGACGCTTACGGTGCGCTTCATGATCCAAACGGACTTGATATTGATTATTTATTAGACAGAAGAGATAGCTTTGGTACCGTTACAAAACTATTCAATAATACCATAACAAATGAAGAGTTACTTGAATTAGATTGTGACATTCTAGTACCTGCTGCAGTGGAAAATCAAATTACGGAACAAAATGCTAATAACATTAAAGCAAGTATTGTCGTTGAGGCTGCAAACGGTCCGACAACACTTGAAGCAACAAAAATATTAACGGAACGCGGTATCTTGCTTGTTCCCGATGTACTTTCATCTGCAGGCGGTGTAACCGTTTCTTATTTCGAATGGGTGCAAAATAATCAAGGATATTACTGGCCTGAAGAAGAAATTGAAGAAAAACTGCAAAACATTATGGTTAAATCATTTAACGCGATTTATGACACTGCACAAACTAGACGCGTTGATATGCGCTTAGCTGCATATATGATTGGTGTACGCAAAATGGCCGAAGCGGCAAGATTCCGTGGCTGGGTTTAATTCTTAAATCGTATATTCTCAAACTGAATAAATGACGGAAAAACTCTTATCATGTATAGTTAGATAGGAGTTTTTTCTTTGTATGTGAAAAAGAATTTGGCTAGAAGTAAAGAAAAGGAAGTGCGTACGATGCAGAAGGAAGATACGATTATTATCGGTGGGGGTCCATGTGGTCTGTCGTGTGCCATTGAATTGCAAAACCGTGGTATTACTCCGTTAATTATAGAAAAAGAGAATGTAGTGAATACCATTTATCAGTTCCCAACCCACCAAACATTTTTCAGTTCAAGCGATAGATTAGAAATAGGCGGTAATCTGTTTGTTACCGAAAAACAAAAACCAGTTCGAGTTCAGGCATTAACCTATTACCGTGCTGTTGCCGAGCGGGAAAATATACGAATAAATGCGTTTGAAAAAGTCATTGATATTAAAAAATCGACAAATGGTTTTGATGTAACAACAGAAAAAGATAATGGAGAGACACGATCCTATCAAGCAAATCACGTGGTTATTGCAACTGGCTATTATGATCAACCGAATACAATGAATATCCCTGGCGAAAACCTAGAAAAAGTTAGGCATTATTTTAAAGAAGCACACCCCTATTTCAATAAGGATGTAGTTGTGATCGGTGGAAAAAACTCTGCTGTTGACGCAACATTGGAGTTGCATAAGGCTGGTGCTCGCGTAACTGTTTTATATCGTGGTGGTACGTATTCAAAAAGTATAAAACCGTGGATTTTACCAGAATTTGATTCGTTAGTCCGCAAAGACATCGTCCATATGGATTTTAATGCACACATTACAGAAATTACAGAGGATGCTGTTTATTATATGGTGGATGGGGAAACGAAAAAAGTTGACAGTGACTATGTATTTGCTATGACCGGTTATAAACCAGATCACCAACTTTTGAAAAATAGTGGCATCACGGTAAATGAAACAAATGGAAAACCACAATTTGATCCAGACACAATGGAAACGAATATACCAGGAATTTATGTGGCAGGTGTAGTAGCTGCTGGCTATAATAACAATGAGATTTTTATTGAAAATGGCAGGTATCATGGTGAAATAATAGCTAATTCGATTATAAATAAATGATAATAAGGCTAACAATAAAAGGATGGACAGGTTACCAATTGTAACCACCCATCCTTTTTCATAAGCTGTTTTCTAAGATTGTTGCTTGTTTCTTAATAGATATAAACTGCGACATAGTGATAATTCATTTTGTGAATCTTTCTCTCATTCTAATATGTGCTGAGTGGATCAATCCGAACGAGACTCTGGCGGGACTTCTTAGTTACGTCGCATTCTATATCAACTACGAAATTTAAAAGCAACAAACATTACGAAAAGAGCTTTTTCCATACAACAGTACTTTATTCTGCAAATATATTCGTCAACGTATCATGATCATGTTGCTGTTGCTCTAAGGCAATTAATAACTTTATGCGTGCCTTAGGTCCAGTAAGGCCATTAGCTAAGATAACACCCATTTCTTTTAACTGCTTGCCACCACCATCATAACCATATGTTGGTTGGACAATACCTTGATAACACCTGGAAACAAGAATGACTGGGATTTGCTGCTTTATCAATGCTTGAATAGGTGTAATGGTGTCTTTAGGTAAATTTCCTTGGCCAAGTCCTTCAATAACAAGTCCATCCGGTTCGGTTTGCTGCACAGCTTCGATTAATTGCCCGTCCATTCCCGCAAAGGCTTTTAGTAAAAACACATTTTTTGTCACGTTGTTAATTGGATACGTGTGTCTAGCAATTATGGTATGATGAAAAATAATGGCATCCTTTGTTATAATTCCGATCGGACCGTACTGTGGACTCTGGAACGTTGCAACATTACTCGTCGATGTCTTTGTTACATTTGCCGCGGTATGAATCTCATCATTCATGACAACGAGCACACCTTTTTGGGAAGCAGCATTCTCCACCGCAACCCTTAATGAACTAATTAAGTTATACAGTGCATCAGATCCTATCTCATTACTCGAACGCATCGCACCAGTCAAAATAACGGGTTTATCTGTCTGAACAACTTGATCGAGAAAATAAGCTGTTTCTTCCAATGTGTCTGTACCATGTGTAACAACAATTCCGTCATATACAGCACTCTTTTGATCAATGATTGTTGCTAGTTCCAGCATATGTTTTGGCGTAATTTGTGGAGAAGGAAGTTTAAATGCAATATTTTCATCTACATTGGCATAGGATTTGAAATGGTACGCTATGTTTGATAATGGATGTTTGTTTGTTGTGGTGACTTCACCTGTTTCTTTATTTTCCAGCATGGAGATGGTTCCACCTGTATGGATGATTAAAATATTTTTCAACTACATCACGTCCTCTGTCTGTTTGTTAATTGTAAGCTGCCTAACCACCTGGTGAATTTGCTATTTTCTTTCATGCTACTTAATGATACGATAAAACTATTATAATTGGAAAGAGGTCTTTCGTAATGTTTGCGATACTTTCCGCCGGTATAGCGCCTGCTTTTGCTTTAATGGCTTTCTTTTATTTAAAAGATCGTTTTACAGAACCTTTAGGATTAATCATACGGATTTTCACCTATGGAGCGTTACTTGTATTCCCAATTATGTTCCTGCAATACGCGTTTCAGGCTGAGGGAATCGTGACAAGTCCAGTCATCAATTCCTTTATTTTGGGTGGTTTAATAGAAGAATTTTTCAAATGGTTTATTTTCATATATGTGATCTATCATCATACTGAATTTGATGCTCATTATGATGGAATCGTATACGCTGTTGCCATAAGCCTTGGTTTTGCAACGGTTGAAAACTTATTATACTTGTTGACAAATGGGATCGGTTACGCTTTTTCCAGGGCATTGTTTCCTGTTTCATCCCATGCCTTATTCGCTGTTAGTATGGGATATTACTTTGGCAAAGCAAAACTGAATCAACAACACCGAAAACGAAACATGATGTTCGCTTTGGTTGTCCCATTTTTACTGCATGGCACGTATAACTACATTTTAAAAACTATTACAAGTGATTGGTTATTTTTGTTGATCCCTTTTATGATTGTGCTCTGGGTATATAGTTTGCGAAAAGTTAAGATAGCAAATCAACAACCAACACATAACCTTATCTTACAAGAAAAACAACGTGCATAGAATCCTCTGCAAATCATACTTGCGGAGGATTTTTTACGTTCTCATTTCCAAGTCATCCACAACCTATTTTATATACATGAATAAAAAGGACATTTAATCAAAAAATAGATATCAATAATGGAAGAGTAGGAGGAAGAAGTATGACCTTTAAAAAAATGTCCCTTTTATTTATTATTATATGTTTTTTTACAATCGGACTGCAAACTTCCCAAAACCCTAATGTTGTACACGCTTTTAGTAACCAAGTAATTCAGCATGGGGCGTCTGGTGAAGATGTAATCGAATTGCAGGCAAGGTTGCAATATCTGGGATTTTACAATGGAAATATCGACGGTGTGTTTGGTTGGGGGACATATTGGGCATTACGGAATTTTCAATATGAGTTTGGAATGGACATTGATGGATTAGCAGGTAAAACTACGAAACAAAAACTGGTAAAGGCAAGTGAGTACGATAAACAATATGTACATGAACAAATTAATAAAGGAAATGACTTTACCAACTATGGCGGAGTGGACAAAGAAAAGCAAACAAAACCTAAGGCAAAACCGAATCAGTCAGCAAACAAACCTAATACGAATACAGATCAGACATCGACAACTGCAGTAAATGTTCCACAGGGGTATTCTCAAAACGATATTAAATTGTTGGCCAATGCCGTACATGGAGAATCACGTGGTGAACCATATATCGGTCAGGTTGCGGTTGCTGCTGTTATTTTAAATCGGGTTGAAAGCTCAACTTTTCCAGATACTGTATCGGGTGTAATTTTTGAACCAAGAGCATTTACAGCAGTTGCTGATGGTCAAATTTGGTTAACGCCAAACGAAACCTCCAAACAAGCCGTTCTTGATGCTCTTAACGGCTGGGATCCAACAGGTAATGCGTTGTATTATTTTAATCCCAATACCGCAACGTCGGCTTGGATTTGGTCACGGCCACAAATTAAAAAAATCGGCAAACATATATTTTGTAAATAGGAAGGTGTGATAGGAATGATACGATGGATTTTAATTACTGTACTAACGATCGGGCTTATTGGTGTCGGGGTTTGGGGATACCAAGAACATCGAGAGAAAAATGCTGTACTGATTCAGGCTGAAAACACGTATCAACGATCATTTCATGAACTTTCTTACCATATGGATTTATTAAATGACAAAATTGGTACAGCGCTAGCAATGAATTCTAGAGATACATTGTCCCCACAATTGGTAGAAATTTGGCGAATTACGTCAGATGCTTTATCCAATGTTGGACAATTACCACTCTCGTTGCTGCCATTTAATAAGACAGAAGAATTTTTATCAAATATCGGTGATTTCACCTATAAAACTGCTGTACGAGACCTAGGAGAAGAGCCGCTTTCCGATAAAGAAACGAAGACATTAGAATCATTATATAAACAATCTGGCGACCTTACGAAAGAATTACGCCAAGTCCAGCATGTTGTCTTAGATAATAATCTGCGCTGGATGGATGTTCAGCTTGCCTTGGCATCCGATGAAGCACAATCAGATAACACGATTATTGATGGGTTGAAAACGGTAGAGAAAAAAGTAGAAGGTTTTCCGGAAAGCAACGTGAATGCAACATCATCTGAGGAACATAATTTCAAATTTTTATCAGGTGATAAAATAAGCCAAAAGGATGCCTTGAAGCAAAGTAAAGATTTATTTAATGTGAACAATGCGGACAAGCTTACCATAACCAAAAGCGGAAAAGGTGCAGATGTCCCTTTATACAGTGTTTCTTATAAAGATGGGGATAAAAATGGGTATTTAGACTTAGCACAGAAGGGCGGGAAGCCAATTTCACTAATAGTGGATCGACCTGTCAGTGAGAAACAAATCAGTTTACATGAAGGGTTGAACAAGGCAGAGAAGTACTTACAAACATACGATTTCGAAAATATGAAGATTTTTCAAAGTAGCCAATTTGATAATATAGGTGTCTATTCGTTCCTTTATAATGATGATGGTGTACGAATTTATTCAGATTCGATAGAGGTGAAGGTAGGGCTTGATAAAGGAGATGTACTAGGCTTTACAGCACGAAACTATTACATGAATCACGCTGATAGGGATATCCCTGAACCGAAAATATCGAAGAAAGAAGCGAAGAAAAAAGTAAATCCAGAAGTAAAGATTAACGAAGAACATTTAGCGGTTATTGATAATGATATTGGTGAAGAAGTTTTAACATACGAATTTTTAGGTGTTCTCGGCAATGACACGTATCGTATCTTTGTTAATGCAATGAATGGGACAGAAGAAAAGGTGGAGAAGTTAGGTGGCACAGAATTGAAATTTGCAGGAAACTTTTAGGGATTGGCAAATGCCTTTCCCTTTTTTTACTTTTCTGTGATAATAGGTATATCGTATTAAAACACCGATATTTGGGGGACAAATGTATGAATATAGGAACAGTACTCATCTTGGAAACAAAAGAACCTATTACAAACAAAACACGAAAACTCCGATGCAAAGTAATCGAGAAAAATAAGCATTACATTTTTATCGATTATCCTATTGATGAACAAACAAAAAAATCAACATCCTTACCTAAAAAGACACCTTTCACCGTTACATATATCGGTAGTGACCAATCGGTTTATTCTTTCCGTTCTGAAATTGTTGATAAGGTGAAATTAAATGTCCCGGGATTAGTAATCAATATACCGGAACCAGATAAAATAAAACGTATTCAACGTAGAGAATATGTCCGAATTGACGTTGCGGTTGATGTATCGATTCATAGTACAGAAGAGTCTTTTGCCCCATTTTCGACCGTTACTGCTGATGTTAGTGGTGGTGGTTTATCCGTCATTTTACCTAGGGGGGCCACGATAGAAGAGCAGGAAATGGTGGATGTATGGCTAGTATTACCTATGCAAACCGGTGATTATCAATACGTATACGCACAATCCGAGGTGATTCGCGTCATTACTTCTGATAATTCAGTACGAACAGCATCATTAAAATTCACATCTATCTCAACACAAAATCGGCAGCATATTATCCGTTTTTGTTTTGAAAAGCAACGAGAAGCTAGAAATAAAGAACTATCTTAAGAAAAGCGCAAGCACCCTTACAGGCTAAGAGCGCGACGTCCTGGGTCTGTCGATTACCCGACCCACCGAAAACATGTGGCGTAAGCATAATAGCGTTTCGAATTTTATGCTTTTTTATATCTTAAGAAGTTCACTGCATAAAACAGACTTGGAACAACTTCCGCTATTGTTTTTGATATGTTATTATTTTTATATTACGTTTTACTATTAAATTTGGCATCACCAAATTTTTCAGCTATTAGTAACGGAAAATGAGAGGAATGAACAGCACCAATGGATAACAAGGCAATTCGAATCGCAATTGACGGACCAGCTGCTGCAGGAAAAAGTACGGTAGCCAAAATCGTCGCTAGTGAACTATCTTTTATTTATATCGATACGGGTGCAATGTATCGCGCGTTAACCCTTAAGGCATTGGATGAAAAAATTCAACTAGATGATGAAAGTCGTCTCGCTGATTTATTAATACATACAGATATCGAACTTGTACAAGGGGAAAACGGACAAAGAGTGTTAGTTAATGGGGATGATGTCACATTGGAAATTCGCTCTCTAGAGGTTACAAATCATGTTTCCCATGTGGCAAAACATCCAAGTATTCGCAAGGACATGGTCAAAAGACAACAAGCACTTGCAGCTAAACATGGTGTTGTCATGGATGGCCGAGATATCGGGACACATGTCTTACCAGATGCAGAAGTGAAAATATTTTTGCATGCAACAGTTGAAGAACGGGCAAAGCGCAGATACGCGGAAAACAGTAAAAAAGGATTTACGTCAGATTTAGCGGAATTAAAAAAGGAAATAGAACAACGAGATCAAATTGATTCCGAGCGGGCAGCAGCACCCTTAGTAAAAGCTGACGATGCAATCGAAATCGATACGACCTCATTATCAATTTCAGACGTTGCCAATCGCATTTTACAAGAAGTTGCCAAAGTAAAAGATAAATAATTATACAGCCAAGAAATCTACAAAGTGTTTACGAGCTGCAGGGTAGAAAGTAAAAATGTGAAAACAGTCTACAAAAAACCGAATCATGAAACTACTTTACTTGACAAATAATTATAACTATTAGAAGTTATAAAAAAGAATATTTTTTGTTTTTGTTGTTTGTATCTTAAGGAGGGTTATGTGATGAGTGAGATGAATCATGAATTAACAGAAATTGCAATTGGTGATGTTGTGACTGGAACGGTTGTAAAAATAGAGGATAAACAGGTTCTAGTTGACGTCGGATATAAAACAGAAGGGATTGTTCCAATTAGTGAATTATCCAATCTTCACATCGAAACTACGGCAGAAGAAGTTGACGAAGGTGATAAACTAACATTAAAAGTAAAAAAAGTGGAAGATGATGAAATTGTTTTATCAAAACGGGCAATTGACGCTGACGAAGCATGGAGTTCACTTGAGGAGAAATATCAAAATGGTGATATTTTCGAAACAGAAGTGAAAGAAGTTGTAAAAGGCGGACTAGTGGTTGATGTAGGGCTAAGAGGATTTATCCCAGCATCACTCGTTGAAACATTTTACGTGGAAGATTTTTCTGATTATCTGAATAAGCGTTTAACTGTCAAAATTGCTGACTTAGATCGAGAACAGAATCGCGTCATATTGTCACATCGTGCTGTCGAAGAGGAAGAATTAACGGCACAAAAACAACGGTTATTACAATCATTAGAAGAAGGACAAGTGCTAGAAGGGATTGTTCGACGCATTACTGGTTTCGGTGTCTTTGTAGATCTTGGCGGTATTGACGGACTTGTGCATATTTCACAGCTTGCCCATAAACATGTTGAAAAAGCTACCGATGTCGTTTCGGAAGGCCAATCGATTAAAGTAGAAGTATTGGCAGTGGATCGTGATAATGAACGCATTTCTCTTTCCCACAAAAAAACACTTCCTGGACCATGGGAGAATATTGAAGAACGTGTTGCTAAAGGCGATGTCCTTGAGGGAACAGTTAAACGTCTAGTAAATTTTGGTGCTTTCGTGGAAGTGTTACCAGGTGTAGAAGGATTGGTTCATATTTCCCAAATCGCTAATCGACACATTGGGACACCACAGGAAGTACTGGAAGAAGGGCAAACTGTTCAAGTAAAAGTGTTAGATGTCAATGAGGACGAAGAACGTATCTCATTAAGTATCAAGGAGTTGGAGCAACAACAAGCAGAAGCTGATTACAAACAATATGAAAAAGATGATGATCAATCTAGTTTTCAGCTTGGTGATATGATCGGCGATAAGCTTAATAAATATAAGTAATTAGTAAAAAAGCGGTTCCTCCTTAATGTGGGGGAACCGTTTTTTGCTAACTGTTTAGGAACATGTTTTCTAATAAACTGCCCCCGGAAAACATTGCGTATACGGGTTGTTGGGAGGAAAACAATAAATAATGCGAAAATAACATTTTTGTTTAAGAAAGTTCCTTGTTAGCTATAATGCTAATGGTGGTGAGTATATTGACTGATGGAATATTATTTTTATGGTTTGCCTGGTTATTATGGATAGTCGTTACCTTTTTAATGAAAAAAGGGAAGAGACGTACGTATTTTGCTTGTCTTCTATTGTTATTAATTGCTTGTTCCAACGTGACACTTGAAATTGGTGGATATCTTATCCAGTTATCGTTCATTGTCCTTTTGGTCGGATTGCTTTTTTTTCATGCGATTGCCAAGTCATTCTATTTACTGTTTTCTTCGTTTACGATATGTTTGGGGTACACCGCTATTCTTTTTTGGGAAAAGATTACGCCTATTTGGATTTTTATACCTCGATCTGTCTTGATTCCTACCGTGATTATTGTACTAACAATCATTATTACAAAACAATTTGAGTCAAGATTGGCAATTGGACTCATTGGCATAACGTGTGGCGAAATGTATTATAGTTTTATCTTATCTAATTATGCCATCCAAGAGGGCATAGGTGATAAATCTTTTTTTGATATGCTGTTAACATTTGTCTTATTTGTGACGCTTCTTGAAGTATTACAGCAGGGAAAAATAGCGATCTATGCACTATCACAAGATTTTAAGCAATCAATGCGAAAACAAAAAGGACTAACACAACAGACCAAGAACGGCTAGCAAGGCAGAGCATTGTTAGCTGAAACAGGAAAAACATTGTGATAAGCACATTCTTTTGCTAGAATTAATAAAGCTATATTGGATAATACTGTTTCACCCGAAAAAAAGAGAAGAATAGAAAGGATGTTCCTTTTTATGAGGAAATCTGTAGTTGCAATTGTTGGGAGACCAAATGTAGGTAAGTCAACTATTTTTAATCGTTTAGTTGGAGAGAGAATATCAATAGTGGAAGATATCCCTGGTGTAACGAGGGATCGAATTTATGCTCAGAGCGAATGGTTAACATCAACATTTAATGTTATTGACACTGGTGGAATTGAAATTGGTGACGAACCATTACTAGTAAAAATGCGGGAACAAGCTGAAGTAGCCGTTGATGAAGCGGATGTTATCATCTTTTTGGTAAACGGAAGAGAAGGGATAACAGCTGCTGATGAAGAAGTAGCTAAACTATTATACAAATCAAATAAGCCTGTCGTTCTCGCTGTTAATAAAATAGATAATCCGGATATGCGTGAAAAAATTTATGAGTTCTATTCGCTAGGTTTCGGAGAACCATATCCAATTTCCGGTTCACACGGGCTTGGCCTTGGCGATCTACTGGATGCGGTGGTAGATCTCTTTCCAGAACAGGAATCTGACGATGTAGAAGAAGATACCATCTACTTCAGTTTGATTGGCAGACCAAATGTCGGAAAATCATCGCTGGTTAATGCCATTTTGAATGAAGAACGGGTGATTGTAAGTGAAATAGAAGGAACAACAAGGGATGCCATTGATACCCATTTACATAAAGATGATCAGGATTATGTCATCATCGACACCGCCGGTATGCGGAAACGGGGAAAGGTGTACGAAACAACAGAAAAATATAGTGTGTTGCGTGCACTAAAAGCAATCGAACGTTCAGATGTTGTGCTTGTTTTAATTGATGCGGAAACAGGAATTCGCGAGCAAGATAAAAAAATCGCCGGCTATGCACATGAGGCAGGACGAGCTGTCATTATTGTTGTGAACAAATGGGATACCGTTGAGACAAATGAGAAAACAATGAAAGAGTTTGAAACGAAGCTACGTGCCCATTTTCAATTTCTGGATTATGCGCCAATTGTCTTTTTATCAGCGAAAACAAAAAAACGATTACACACACTAACACCTGCTATTAACTTAGCAAGTGAAAATCATGCGAAACGGGTACCGACAAATGTTTTGAATGACGTGATTATGGATGCGTTAGCAATGAATCCAACACCAACTGTTAAAGGAAGACGGCTAAAAGTACTTTACGCAACACAAGTCGCAATTAAGCCACCAAGTTTTGTTGTCTTTGTAAATGACCCAGATTTAATGCATTTCTCGTATAAACGTTTCCTAGAAAACAAAATTAGGGATGCATTTGGATTTGTTGGTACACCAATCAAGATATTTGCAAGAAAACGGCAGTAAGGAGGAGATTGATTTGGCTAAAATAGCTGTATTAGGGGCAGGTAGCTGGGGAACAGCTTTAAGTATTGTCCTAGCAGATAATGGACACGAGGTGAAATTGTGGTCCCATCGCAAGGAACAGGTTGAGGCAATCAACACAACTCATAAAAATGAAAAATACTTGGAAATTATGATCCCAAAGGAAATAAAAGCGTACAATGATTTAAGTGCAGCAGTAGAGGACGTAACCGCGATTGTACTTGTTGTGCCAACGAAAGCGATTCGGGAAGTTTGCGGTCAATTGAATGACTTGCCTCTGGACAATGCAACACTAATCCACGCGTCGAAAGGGATTGAACCGGAGTCATTAAAGCGTGTTTCGGAAATGATTACTGAAGAAATGGACCAATATAATGATGAAGATATTGTTGTATTATCTGGTCCAAGCCATGCGGAAGAAGTTGGGAAACGACAACCAACAACCGTGACCGTTTCATCAAGTAATGAGACAAATGCAAAAATCGCCCAGGATTTATTTATTAATGAATTTTTCCGTGTGTATACAAGTCCTGATGTCATTGGAGTGGAGCTTGGTGGTGCGCTAAAAAACATCATTGCCCTAGGTGCTGGTATTTCTGATGGACTAGGTTATGGTGATAATGCGAAGGCAGCACTTATTACAAGAGGATTAGCTGAAATCGCTCGACTAGGAACATCGCTTGGTGCCAACCCATTGACATTTTTAGGGCTGCCAGGTGTCGGTGATTTAATTGTGACTTGTACAAGTGTACACAGCAGAAACTGGCGTGCAGGAAACCTACTAGGAAAGGGAAATAAATTAGATCAAGTGTTGGATCAAATGGGCATGGTTGTAGAAGGTGTTCGAACAACAAAAGCAGCATACCAATTCGCGACGAAACAACAAATAGAAATGCCGATAACAAATGGGATCCACAAAATCCTTTTTGAAGAAGCAAAACCTAAAGACGTCGTTGATCAATTAATGAATCGGAATAAGCGTGAAGAAATGGACGACCTTGCATTGTTGCTAAGCAATAGGTATTCCTAATAACACTTATATCGCCCTCTTGCATATACTATGATGAAGTAAACATTGCAAGGAGGCGAGCAAGTGAGCAATTTTCAAAAAAACCTTTTTGACAAAATAAACCAAAAAGCAAACATTGACCCAAATGACGTCTATAATGTGGCTGATTCAGTTAAAAACGCAGATTTTACCGATGAAAAAACAGTAAGAAATCTAGTACGTAGACTGTCAAAATTAGCAAATAAACCTTTATCAAAACAAAAAGAGGACAAAATCGTTAAGTCTATTACGAACGGCAATATGCCAATGGATGGCAACTCGTTAAATCAACTATTTAAGAAATAGCGTAAACTGGGCAAATGAGGATACAAAAACATAATAGCTCGCATAAAATAAATCGCACAAGCATTCATGGATAGAGTTGTTGTGGGTGTTATTTAGTCAAACAGAGATGAAGTTAGCCCCCTTCATCTCAACACATACCATTCATTTCAGACGATTAGTGCCTTTAATGCCTAATAGTGTATTAAAGGTCTTTTCGTGCTATATTTTCGTTCTCTATGTTATAATACGTTGTCAGATACAATAGCGTTATGTGTTTAGGGGTGAGTAAATGTCAGTATCAATGATCGCAATGTGGGTATCGCTTATAGGGATGGCTTTGTTAATTATAGCCATTGGTCTTATTTACTTAAGCAGGTACAAGCTAAAGGGATTGCTTAGTGGAATTGTAGCCACATTAGCTTACATTTGTTTCATTATAGGTAGTATTATTATATTTTATATTGTATTTAGTGGGCCAACCAGGTAAAAGGTTTAGGAGGTCTTTTTTAGTGAAATTTACATATATACGTGTATGTGGTGCAATGCTGCTATTAACGATGTTGTTAAGTGGCTGTTTATACCCAAATGATGAATTAGAAAAAAATCGAGTACCGAATGAAGATCAGTTGGAATTAGTTCAAAAATCTGTTGATGACTATCGTGAACAAACAAATGGTTTAGTCCCAATTAAGACGAAGGAAGAAGATACACCGATTTTCCAAAAATACTTAGTCGACTTCACCGCATTAAAGGCGAAACATTTGATAACAGAAATTCCTGGAAATGCCTATGAAAATGGCGGGGTCTACCAGTATACATTGATAACACCAGAGGATAACCCACGCGTAAAATTAATTGACTTACGTATGACTGAAGCAATACGCGAAGTCCGTGTTAAATTAGAAATTTATCGTAATGAACATTTATATCCCCCATATGGCGAAGAAATTGAAAACGGGGTATATAAACTGAATTATAAAAAACTAGGCTTTGACAGTGAACCGTACGTTGTAAGTCCATATTCCCAAAAAAACCTGCCAATTATAATGGATACGGATGGTCAATTATTTGTTGATTATCGGATGGATTTATACGAAGCATTGCAAAAGAATGAACACGATTATAAAGAAGGAGAAGACATTCGCAATCTATTAGCAGAGAACTCGCCGTTTGTTCCTGCTTACTCCCTTCCGTATACGGTTCGTAACGGAGAACCTGTCTTTTTAGAAAATAATAAATAACGCATAATCATTCCCTTGTAACATATATTGTTGCAAGGGAATTTATTTATATCTGAATGGACAATGGCAACGCAGGCGTCAACAACTAAATGGGCGGTCCTTTCGAAATAGAACAGGTGTATACGTCATTAGAATAGGCTAATAGGTGCATCGCAATTATTGTTTTCACTTTTTTAGTCATATTTTGATAGGACAACATCATAGACTTGTAATGTCAATTATTCGTAGTTTGTTCATTAGTAAAGGTTTAGTGAGATCGGGAGGGGATCGTTTGGAGAGAGTAGATATTTTTAAAGATATTTCGAAACGCACGAATGGAGATATTTACTTAGGCATTGTTGGAGCTGTTCGGACAGGTAAATCAACGTTTATCAAAAAATTTATGGAATCCGTTGTTTTACCAGATATTGAAGACGAAAGCGAACGAAGCAGGGCGCATGATGAATTGCCGCAAAGCGCGGCTGGAAAAACAATTATGACAACAGAACCTAAATTTGTACCAAATCAAGCTGTATCTGTTCACGTTGATGAAGGGTTAGACGTCAATGTGAGGCTTGTGGATTGTGTTGGGTATGCGGTTGAAGGTGCGAAAGGGTTTGAAGATGAAAATGGACCAAGAATGATTCACACCCCATGGTATGAAGAACCAATTCCATTTCATGATGCTGCCGAAATCGGAACGCGAAAAGTAATTCAGGAACATTCTACGATAGGTGTCGTTGTTACAACAGACGGAACAATTGGGGAAATACCGCGCAGTGATTATATTGATGCGGAAGCAAAAGTCGTTGAAGAATTAAAAGAAGTCGGAAAGCCGTTCATCATGGTTGTTAACTCTGTGAGACCATCAAGTCAAGAAACAGAATTGTTACGCCAGGAATTAGCTGAAACGTACGATATCCCTGTATTGGCAATGAGCATAGAGTCCATGACGGAACACGATGTATATAACGTATTACGTGAAGCGTTATATGAATTCCCGGTGTTAGAAGTAAATGTTAACTTGCCAAGCTGGGTTATGGTATTACGAGAAAACCATTGGCTCAGAGAGAACTATCAGGACGCCATTCAAACAACGGTAAAGGACATTAAACGACTGCGTGATGTCGATCACATTGTTGGACACTTCGCTGATTACGATTATATCGATCAGGCGAATATTGCTGGGATGGAGATGGGAGACGGGGTTGCCGAAATTGATTTACATGCACCGGACCATTTATATGATCAAGTTTTAAAAGAAATAGTCGGTGAAGAAATCCGCGGAAAAGACCATTTACTTGAATTGATGCAGGATTTTGCACATGCAAAGCGCGAGTATGATCAGGTATCAGGTGCATTGCAAATGGTGAAACAAACCGGCTATGGAATTGCGGCACCTAGTCTAGAAGATATGGAATTGGATGAACCAGAAATTATTCGTCAAGGTTCCAGATTTGGCGTACGACTCAAAGCAGTTGCACCATCCATCCACATGATTCGGGTTGAAGTAGAGTCTGAGTTTTCACCAATTATCGGAACAGAAAAACAGAGTGAGGAACTGGTACGATATCTCATGCAGGATTTTGAAGAGGATCCATTATCAATTTGGGAATCAGACATTTTTGGTCGCTCCCTAAGTTCAATCGTCAGGGAAGGCATACAGGCAAAAATTGCAATGATGCCCGAGAATGCCAGATACAAATTAAAGGACACGCTTGAACGGATTATTAACGAAGGGTCAGGCGGTTTAATCGCAATTATTTTATAGCAGCTTACATGGCTGCTATTTTTTTTTTGCAGTTTTGCAGGAAAGTATTAAATTCGAGGAGCTATTATGCTACACCAGATGTTTTCGGTAGGTCGAGTAATCGGACACTTGCGCTTTTCTTACCTTTTTTAAAATTTTTTTTAGTAACAGCAGGAAATCAACCATTTTTGTCGTATAGATATAGTATTAGCAGGTAATGACGGCCTGCAAGCATATTTCCATAAATAGGGAAAAATCATAGCAAAAGTTAATTAAAATTCAATAATAACCTAAAAAAAACGATCTTATTGTTGAATTTTGTTGCAAACTCCGTTATTATAAGCCTTGTCATCCTTGAAAAAGATGGCATTTAAGTATAAAAGAAGGCTAATTGGTTAACAAATGAAACAAGATTAATTATTTGTTCCAATGTCGATTGAAACTTTTGGGAGGAGGTGAATGTCATGAATAAAACAGACTTAGTAAATGCAGTTGCTGAAAAAAGCGAGCTTTCTAAGAAAGATGCTACAAAAGCTGTCGATGCAGTTTTTGAATCTGTCATGGATTCACTTAAAAACGGTGAAAAAGTACAGCTAATTGGATTCGGAAACTTTGAAGTGCGTGAGCGTTCAGCTCGTAAAGGACGTAATCCACAAACTGGGGAAGAAATTGAAATTCCAGCAAGCAAAGTTCCTGCGTTTAAACCAGGTAAGGCCCTAAAAGATACAGTAAAATAATTGATTTACATAGGGCGAAAGAGGGTGCGTTTATAACGCACCCTCTTTCTGTTTACTCTATTATGATTGGCTCACAGACCCAATTCTTGATATAGTGTAGAAGTATAGATTAGGAGGAGTTCAAATGGATAATGCAAACACAGATTTTTTTGTAATTAAAGCATTAGAAGATGGTGTTAATGTCATTGGATTAACAAGGGGAACAGATACACGCTTTCACCATGCGGAAAAACTGGATAAAGACGAGGTAATGATCGCCCAATTTACAGAACATACATCAGCTGTAAAAGTTAGGGGGAAAGCGATCATCCAAACAAGCCATGGACAACTGGACAATGATTAATATTTTCACTTTATTGTTCGTCTGTTTATGATTTGTCGATAAAATTATGCTATAATGACAGATGGAAAATTCAAAGGCGAAAAATATCTGTCTAACAGATGTCGATAAAATCTAGCGTCTAATAGGCTAGAGTTTGTTTATACAGAAGAAAGGGCTTGGTGATGGCGTTTTGAGTACATCAGGTATGGAACTTGAAAATATAAAGACTTTGATTGAAACCAAAATCCAGCATACATATCTTGAAAAATACATTAAAAAGCCCGTGCTTGATGACGAGAAATTAATGATTTTAATATCCATTATCGATAATACAACATTATCAGATGCAAAAAAAAAGCAATATATCATCACAACCATGCTAGTTCAGATTGCACTTGATACACATGATCAAGTAATAAAAGTTACACAACCGGATGAGGAAAAACAACAAAAACAGCAAAAGCAACTTACTGTTTTAGCTGGTGATTATTATAGTGGGTTGTACTATTCCTTACTTGCAGAAGCCGGAGACTATGATATGATTCATGTCCTTGCATCCGCGATTAAAGAGATCAATGAATATAAAATGAAACTATATTATTTAGAAGCAAACTCATTTCTGTCATTTATCAAGTTAACCCAGAAAATAGAATCCCTCTTATTTGTTCATGTTGCTGAACATGTTAAGGAATTCGCGGTTAAAAATGTTATCGAAGAATGGCTATTGGCTAGTAAATTGCTACAGGAAAGGGAGCATGTTACCAAAGAAGGTTACTCCCCTTTACTTGATCTATGGTTTAGTCAATCTCGTGCGGACGCCTATTCGACTATGGTCAAAACTGTTGAGACGATTACCAATCGTACACTACAGCATATTGAGCAAATATTACCGCAGCTTCCAGGCTATCATACCAGCTTAAAAAACCATATTTTCAATCAAATCAAGAGAAATTTGAACAAACAAACTACAAAAGCGGAAGAAGGGTAAATGATGCCACAACAGTCGAAAGAAGAACGTGTCCACCACGTCTTTGAAAAAATATACGATAACTATGACTCCATGAATTCAATCATTTCCTTTCAGCGCCATAAGGCATGGCGGAAAGATGTCATGAATCGAATGCAGGTTAAACAGGGAGCAAAAGCACTGGACGTCTGCTGTGGTACAGGAGATTGGTCCATTTCACTGGCTAAGAAAATTGGGCCAGATGGGGAAGTTATCGGGCTCGATTTTAGCGAAAACATGCTTACAGTAGCTAAAGAAAAGCAGAAGAAAACATTTCCGATGAAGCAACTCAGCTTTATGCATGGAAACGCCATGGATCTTCCGTTTGCTGATGATTCATTTGATTATGTAACCATTGGGTTCGGATTACGGAATGTCCCAGACTATATGACTGTATTAAAAGAATTATACCGTGTTGTTAAACCACATGGCAAAGTGGTATGCTTGGAAACGTCCCAGCCGACAATGATTGGATTTAGACAGGGCTATTATTTTTATTTTCGTTTTATCATGCCTTTCATTGGACGACTCTTCGCAAAAAGCTACCAAGAGTATGCATGGTTGCATGAATCAGCTAAAGGATTTCCAGGCAAAAAAGAATTAAAGCATATGTTTCAAGAAGCAGGATTTTCTCATGTCCAAGTGAAGAGCTATACGGGTGGTGTAGCAGCAATGCATATGGGATATAAAGAGGAAACAAAAGCGTAAGCGCCCGTTTAGTGACGTACGGAGTTGAGCGAAGTATCGCTAGGCGCTGGAGTTGGCTATAGCTATTTTAGCGGTCAACATGCTATACTTTCTTAGCTTTTAACAAAACAATAGTACGAGAATTTAAAGGTGACATGCATGAAAATAGCTAAAATATATGGATTTTTAAAAAAAGACTTAGATCGAATTGAAGTGGCGTTAAATAACGTAATACAAGCTGAACACCCTGTATTACGAAAAGCATCGACCCAATTGTTAGAAGCGGGCGGAAAACGAATTCGTCCCGTCTTTGTTCTGCTGTCTGGACAATTTGGCAACTATGATATGGAACGAATGAAGACGGTAGCTGTCTCCCTTGAATTGATTCACATGGCTACACTTGTTCATGACGATGTAATTGATGACGCAGAATTACGACGGGGGAAACCGACAATCAGGCAAATGTATGATAATCGGGTCGCAATGTATGCAGGCGATTACATATTAGCTCGATCCTTAGAAAGCATTACTTCATTACGAAAACCAAATGCACATCTCGTGCTGTCCAAGACAATTGTCGAAGTGTGTATTGGGGAAATTGAACAAATTAAAGATAAATACGACTGGAGCCAGCAACTGCGCGATTATTTACGCAGGATCAAGCGGAAAACGGCTCTGTTAATTGCAACAAGCTGTAAATTAGGCGCGATTGCCGCGGATGTACCAGAAGAAATTGCCAACAAATTATACAGGTATGGGTATTACATTGGCATGTCTTATCAAATAATTGATGACATCCTTGATTTCACATCATCAGCTACTGAACTTGGCAAACCAGCTGGGCACGATTTACTTCAAGGGAACATTACCTTACCTGTTTTATATGCAATGCAAGACGAAACATTTTATGCCTTATTAAAAGAAGCATTTGCTAATCCGGATACGGTAAATGAAGCACACATGCATGACCTTGTTCGAAATTTAAATCAAACAAATGCCATTTCATGTTCCTATCAGTTAAGTGATCTTTATTTGAAAAAGGCTTTAGCCATTGTCGATCAGTTACCAAATAATAAAGCAAAAAACACGTTACGAGACATTGCAAAATACATTGGGAAAAGGCGTTCATAAGTCGTTGTCATATTTGCAAAAATTTGTTAGAATTTAAAAGGCTGTACTAATTATACATACTAGAAGAGGTGGAAAGATGGAGAAAACATTTTTAATGGTAAAACCTGACGGAGTTCAACGTAATTTAATCGGAGAGATTGTTAATCGATTCGAGCGAAAAGGCTTTCAATTAGCTGGAGCTAAGTTAATGACTATTTCTAATGATTTGGCTGAAAACCATTATGGAGAACATAAAGAACGTCCTTTCTTTGGTGAATTGGTTGATTTCATTACTTCCGGACCTGTGTTTGCAATGGTTTGGGAAGGGGAAAATGTTATCGCAACTGCACGTGAAATGATGGGAAAAACAAATCCTCAGGAAGCTGCACCTGGAACAATCCGTGGTGACTTCGGTGTTACTGTTGGTAAAAACGTTATTCATGGTTCTGACTCACCAGAAAGTGCTGAACGTGAAATCAACCTATTTTTTGACGGAAGCGATGTTTTAACCTATTCGAAACAAGATAGCGCATGGATTTATTAAACAAAAACCTCCGTTTAAAACGGAGGTTTTCCTTTAAGTAGAGGAGAAGAGAAATGGCTGAGGATTACATACATTTTATTGCACGTATCAAACAAAAGCTTGGCATTGATTTAAGGTTGTATAAAGAGGCCCAAATGAAACGCCGACTCACATCACTAAGAAACAAACGTGGATATGCTGATTTTGATACATATTATCAAGCATTAGACACTAATGAACAATTGTTACAGGAATTCATTGATCGATTGACAATTAATGTTTCTGAATTCTATCGTAATCCGAAGCGTTGGGATGTACTACAGAAGAAAATCCTTCCTTTGTTGCTGGAAAAGAAACAGAAATTATCCATCTGGAGTGCTGCCTGTTCAACAGGCGAAGAGCCCTATAGCATCGCTCTAATGGCAAACGAACATTTTCCTGATGCGGACGTACAAGTTCTCGCAACAGATATCGATGATACAGTATTGGAAAAAGCCAAACAAGGTATTTATCCAGCGCAAGCATTAAAGGACTTGCCGAAGCAGATGAAGGAAAAATACTTTACAGAAGAACATGGGTTATATCACATCGATAAACATATTAAACGAAAGATTACATTCAAACGACATAACTTGTTAGCCGACCGTTATCCCAGCGGCAATGATCTTATCGTCTGCCGCAATGTGCTAATCTATTTTACGGACCAGGCGAAAGAAACAATCTATAAAAATTTTAGTGATTCGTTAGTTGAAAATGGTGTGTTGTTTGTTGGTAGTACCGAACAAATTTTCAGTCCCAACAAATACGGTTTAGCTTTACAAGATACATTTTTTTACCAAAAAGAATAAACACGAAATACTCTTGCCGGATCATGTCAAGAGTATTTTTGTATGTTTCTTTGTATAAGGCTCTTTTCGCCATGTTTGTTACTTCTTTATTTCGCAGTTGATATATAATGCGCAGTAATGAAGTTCTCTTTGGTGACACTTTCTTCCCGTTCCAATGGTATATGAGTACTTGGATTCGCTCCGTCAGAATACTTCGCTTTCCATGGGCACGGCCTCAGCCTCCTCGGAAGCAAAGAACGCTTCCTTGAAAAAGAAATCCACTTTTTCTGCGTGCGATGTAATACCACTGGAGTTTTCCTTGTCCTGCGGGGTCTTCGGACTCGTGCTGTTCCCATAGGACAAGGAATGCTTCGGCAGCGTTACATCGCACGCAGAAAATCGAACTGTATTTTCAAGGAGTCTACGTATTCTGACTCCGCTAGTAGAAGTTCCCTAATTTTTGTGTAGATATAGCATGTATATCAAGTAATAGCACCTACTAGAGAAGGGAAAACACGGAGACTCCTGCGGGAACAATGGTTTTCGGTGGGGCGAGTTAGCGCAGCCCCAGCACGTGTCTGAAGACTTCGAAGCGGCGGTTTTCCGCTTCGGAGGCTGAAGCCGCGCCCGCGGAAAGCGTAGTGTTTTCCCGTAGCGGTTGTCAAAGCTCCGAATTTGATTTCTAGTTATTGAGCATAATATATCTACTGTGTAAAAAACAAACAAACTTTAGATGAAAATTCCTAATTTATTGAATTGATATATAGTAAGAACCCATTTAGCGAAGGTCTAACTACCAAATAATGCGGGATAAATAAAATTTTTCATAAAATAATGTCACATTTAGAATATGATATGGTATAGTAATACAAAATTGTTTTGATGGAGGATGAAATATGCGCTACTTAACTGCAGGAGAATCTCATGGGAAACAATTAACAGCAATCATCGAAGGTATTCCTTCAAATATGCCGTTGGTTAAAGAAGATATTAATGCCTCATTACTGCGCAGGCAAAAAGGCCACGGTCGCGGAAAACGAATGCAAATTGAGAAAGATCTAGTAGAAATCACGAGTGGTGTACGACATGGGTACACATTAGGGTCACCGATTTCGCTAGTAATACATAATGACGATTTTAAACATTGGATAGACATCATGGGGGAAGATCCAGTAGATGAAGATGCAAAAATCAGGCGTACTGTATCCCGCCCACGTCCAGGACATGCCGATTTAAATGGAGCGTTAAAATATGGGCACCGTGATATGCGTAATGTACTTGAACGTTCATCGGCGAGAGAAACAGCTGCTAGAGTTGCTGCTGGGGCTGTAGCCAAAACATTATTAAAACAGCTCGGAATTGACATAATCGGCTATGTAAAAGAGATTGCCGGAATCCAAGCACAAGATGATCCATCACTTTCCATGGAAGAACGAATTGAAAAACAGGAAGCATCACCTGTAAGAACACTAGATAAAACAGTTGAAAAGCAAATGATGGATGCGATTGATCAGGCGAAAAAAGATGGTGATTCTATCGGTGGTGTTGTAGAAGTTTATGTGGAAGGAATGCCTGCTGGCGTAGGTTCATACGTACACTATGACCGCAAGCTTGATGGCAGAATTGCTGGTAGTGTAGCGAGTATTAATGCCTTTAAAGGTGTTGAATTTGGCATTGGCTTTGAAGCAGCACGTAAAAATGGTAGTGAGGTACATGATGAAATTGCTTGGAATAAACAAGATGGTTATTATCGTAAAACCAATCGACTAGGTGGTTTTGAAGGCGGAATGACAACAGGAATGCCAATTGTTGTAAAAGGGGTAATGAAGCCAATTCCTACGCTATATAAACCATTACAAAGCGTTGATATTGAGACGAAAGAGCCATTTAATGCCAGCATTGAACGGTCTGACTCTTGTGCTGTACCGGCTGCTTCTGTCGTCATGGAACATGTTGTGGCATTTGAAATAGCACGAACATTGCTGGAACAATTTCCGCATGACCAGTTTCCGAAGTTACAAAAAGCCGTGGAGGACTACCGCGAAGAAATAAGGTGTTTTTGATGAACAAATTGCTGATTAAAACGAGTACACATCCTTATTTTATTTATACTGGGGAAGATGTTCGCTTTTCTTTAAAGGAATTATTACCAAAAACGTATTCGTCTTTTTTTATTATCACGGATGATCATGTTTCCAAATTATACCTTGATGATATACGAAATAATTTGCCCAATGACCAACGTGTGTTTCACTCGATTGTTCAACATGGCGAACAATCGAAAAGTATGGAAACCTATCATGAATTGCTGACAGATGCCTTAACTTATGGGCTTGATAGACAGTCATTGATTATCGCCTTAGGTGGTGGTGTTGTCGGTGATGTTGCAGGTTTTGTTGCTGCAACCTATATGCGTGGTATTGATTACATTCAAGTACCAACCACCATATTAGCCCATGACAGTAGTGTTGGTGGAAAAGTTGCGATTAATCATGAATTAGGGAAAAATTTAATTGGCAGTTTCTACCCACCAAAAGCAGTAATCTATGATACATCTACTTTGCAAACACTAAACCCACGCGAGGTGCGTTCCGGATATGCGGAATTAGTAAAAGAAGCATTACTCGGCGATGAACAGTTTTTCAATGATCTAACAGAAATCAACCTTGCCTCGTTATCAAGGGAACATTTAGAAAAGCATTTACAAAAAGGGATACACATCAAGGCAGGTATTGTAGAATCTGATGAAAAAGAAGCCGGCGTCAGAAAGTATTTAAATCTCGGCCATACACTCGGTCACGCATTGGAAGCTGAGCTAGGATATGGAAAATTAACCCATGGGGAAGCAGTAGCAATTGGTACGTTATTTGCACTAAAGGTGAGTGAGATTCTATTTTCTAGTAATCTCCCATATGACGATTTATATAAATGGTTGAAAAGAAATGATTACCCATTGTTACTAGAAGAGGTTAAAACGAGTGCATTGATAGCAAAAATGAAATCAGATAAAAAGGTTATCAATGATAAAGTGCAGATGGTGTTATTAAAACAGACTGGTAACCCGACTGTAGCTGAAATCAATGATCACGATCTTCAAGTGTTTTTAGAATCATTTTTAAGGGAGCTGGTTGATAAATGATACGTGGTGTTCGAGGAGCAACGACAGTCCAAGCTAATGAAGAGAATCAGATTGTAACAAATACAAAAAGTCTTGTTGAAGATATGGTTCTTAAAAATAATATAGAGGTTGATTCTATTTCACATGTTTTGATTTCTGTATCAGGCGAATTGAATGCTACCTTTCCAGCAAAATCACTCCGGCAAATACCTGGTTGGGTCTATGTCCCTGTAATGTGCATGCAAGAAATCGATGTACCAAATAGTTTAGGTTACTGTATACGTGTCATGATGGTCGTCAATACAACGGTCAGACAAGAGGAAATAAAACACGTTTTTCATCATGAAGCAAAGCAATTACGGCCGGATTTAATGCAAAGGTTAGGTGAGTAAAACAATGGATGGTAAGCAGATATTAAACCAAATGGCACCATATAAACAGGGGAAACAAATGGATGATGTGAAAAGGGAGTTTGGACTAACACGAATTGTCAAACTAGCATCCAATGAAAACCCATTCGGTCATTCACAAAAACTGCGAGATGAATTGCCCGAAATGCTTGGGCAATTTGAACGCTACCCGGATGGACATGCAGCAACTTTACGAAAGAAATTAGCAGCGCGGTTACATGTAGAAGAAAACCAGCTCGTTTTTGGCAGTGGGTCAGATGAACTGGTTCAAATTATTTGTCGTACGTTTCTTTATCCAAATGCAAAAACGGTTATGGCTACACCAACGTTTCCGCAATACAGTCATCATGCATTAATCGAAGGTGCAAATGTAAAAGAAATTCCAACTAAAGATGGGTACCATGACTTAGAATCAATGCTTGATGCAATTGATGCAAATACAAAAGTTGTTTGGCTTTGTTCTCCAAACAACCCGACAGGCAGTATCATACCAGAAGATGCTTTTTATTCCTTTATGGAGCATTGTCCGAAAGATGTCCTGGTCGTTTTAGATGAAGCGTATTATGAGTACATTGACGATGAACGGAAACCTACTATTTTAGAAAACATTAGCAGCTATCCCAATCTACTAGTATTACGAACATTTTCTAAAGCTTACGGTCTAGCTGGCTTACGGGTTGGATACGGGATTGGAAATGAGGATTTGATTGCGAAATTGGATATTGTTAGAGGTCCGTTTAACACATCTATTCTAGCACAAAAAGCTGCCGCGATAGCGTTGGATGATCAGCAATTCATTGAGGAAACATACCGAATGAATCGGCAAATACGAACTGATTTTGAGCGTGCCTTAGATAAGCTTGGTTGGTCTTATGACGACTCGCAAACAAATTTCTTACTCGTCCATGTTCCTGTATCTGGTGAGGAGATGTTTACGTATTTGTTAAAACACGGGTATATTGTTAGACCTTGTGACGGAATTGGATGCCCAAATACAGTCCGAATTACAATTGGAAAAAAACAGGATATGGAAGAACTGCAAACAATTTTAACAGCATTTTCACAACAGGGGGATTAAATGGAAAAACAAAAAGTACTTGTTATCGGTCTGGGGCTGATTGGTGGATCCTTAGCCAAAAACATAGCTCTTTCTGATGAAAATTACATAATCGGCTATGATACCGACCGCCAAACAATTGAATTTGCTCAGATGAATGGAATTATTGATGAAGTTTGCACGTCTATTTCAAAAGGTGTGAAGCAAGTTGATTTTGTTATATTGGGCACACCTATCTCAGAAACCATTTCGCTAATGCAGCAATTGGACCAAATAGAGCTTTCGCATCCGGTTATTATCACAGATGTATCCTCGGTTAAGCGTTCGGTCATGTTAGCAGCAAATCAATTAACCAACCCTTATTTAACCTTTATCGGGGGGCATCCAATGGCAGGATCGCATAAAAAGGGTATCATTGCCGCGAAAGAGCATTTGTTTGAAAATGCTATTTATGTGTTAACACCGATGCGGAACTGTACCAATGAACATCTTGCATCTCTCAAAAACCTGTTGCAAAGTACTAATAGTAACTTTATTACACTGGATCCAAATGAACATGATGAAATGACAGGGGTGATCTCTCATTTTCCGCACTTGATTGCCTCGTCACTCGTACATCAGGCGAAAAAGTGGGAGTATACACATACATTCATTCCAAAACTTGCTGCGGGAGGATTTCGAGATATTACGAGAATTGCCTCAAGCAATCCAGAAATGTGGCAGGATATTTTCTATCATAATCGGAATAAAATGTCACAGCTATTAACGGATTGGATAGCGGAAATGACGGAGTTGAAACATTTCCTTGATTATAATGACAAACAACAGATGATTGACTACTTAGAACAAGCTAAAAATTATCGTGATGGGTTAGGAAAAGAAGACAAAGGTGCGATTCCTGCCTTCCATGATCTATATGTTGATATTCCGGATCAGACAGGTGCTGTTGCCTCCGTTGTCCAAATCCTTGCTGCTAAAAACATTAGTATAAAAAATATTGAAATACTTGAAATTAGAGACAATATTACTGGTGTTTTGCGGTTAAGTTTTACAACCGAATCAACCCAATTACAATGCTGTCAAATTCTACAGAAAAAAGGGTATGAAGTTGTAATAGATAAATAAACGGTCACTGATACATTTTGTCGACCAAATGTTTACTTTCTAATTTTGTAAAAAGGGGATGCTTTAATGGGTAAGAAAGAACTAAAACCATGCCAGCAACCGTTGACAGGTGTTATAGAAGTCCCTGGAGATAAATCAATTTCGCATCGTGCAGTCATATTAGGATCACTGGCAACTGGTACGACAAAGGTCAGAAACTTTCTAGATGGCGAAGATTGCATGCGAACAGTAACTATCTTTCAATCACTTGGGGTGAAAATTGAAAAAGATGAGAAAACCTTACTAATTCACGGGAAAGGAGTAAAAGCCCTAACCGAACCGAAAGCACCTCTTTATTTTGGAAATTCCGGAACTACTGCCAGATTAATGATTGGTGTACTTGCCGGATTGCCTCTTTTCACTACAGTTTATGGGGATCCATCATTAACAAAAAGACCAATGGACCGTGTAGTTACACCAACGCGACAGATGGGGGCTAATTTTGACGGGCGAGAAAACAGCTCCTATCTGCCATTGGCGATCAGAGGCGGGGGATTAACGGGGATATCCTATCAACTTCCTGTTAAAAGTGCTCAAGTTAAATCAGCTGTATTATTAGCAGGAATTCTTGCAGATGGAATGACTGAGGTTGTCGAACAAGCGGAAACACGGAACCATACGGAAAATATGCTACAAGCTTTTGGAGCAAATGTGAATAAAGATGAAAATTCTATTATCGTCAAAGGAAAACAAGAACTACTCGCGACAGACATCTATGTACCGGGGGATATATCATCAGCCGCATTCTTTTTTGCAGCTGCAGCCATTGTACCTGGGAGTAACCTAACATTAAAAAATGTTGGTCTTAACGAAACGCGAACAGGTATAATCGATGTATTACAAATAATGGGCGTACCAATAACTATTGCCAATCAACAAATAATTGGCGGGGAAAAAATTGGTGATATAACGATCTCGAAAGCAAACTTGACAAGTGCAACCATTGAAGGTGACCTTGTTCCAAAGCTAATTGACGAAATTCCAATTATTGCATTACTGGCCACGCAGGCAGAAGGGACTACTATTATTCGGGATGCAGCTGAATTACGCGTGAAAGAAACCGATCGAATTGCAGCTGTTGTCGATGTTTTAACCACATTGGGAGCAAATATTGAGGCGACTGATGATGGCATGATCATCCATGGCAAGACACCTTTAACAGGTGGATATGTACGTGCTTATGATGATCATCGGATTGCGATGATGATTGCGATCGCCTCACGTATTACCAGTGAGAGTGTATTTCTTGATGATGAAGCAAGTATCGCAATCTCCTATCCCAACTTTTTTGCTGATTTGGAAAAAGCCCAACAAGAATAAAAGAATCCACATGAAGTGGATTCTTTTTCAATCTATGATAAAATTTAAATGAGTTTTATATTGAAAGGATGTACAGTTTGGAAACTATAATGGAAGCTGTTCGATTAATGGAAAGTAAAAAAAGTAATGAAGCGATCGCACTATTAGAAGATTATTTACCGATGGCGGATGAAGAAGAAAGATTTACCATTGCTGAATTATTTATTCAATGGGGATTTTTACAAGAGGCGAGTACTATTTTACAGGAATTGATGCAACAATATCCTCAGGAAAGTGAAATAAAAATAATGCTAGCCGATATATATGTCGAGCTTGAAAATGATGAAGAAGCCATTAATTTGTTAAATGATATAAAAGAAGATGATGAATCGTACCTAGAAGCACTAATTCAACTTGCTGATTTATATCAAGCACAAGGGCTCTTTGAAGTAGCTGAACAGAAATTATTAGCTGCCAAACAATTAAATCCAACGGAACCGATTATTGATTTTGCACTAGGTGAATTGTTGTTCTCGACCGGAGAATATAAAAAGGCGATTACCCATTACGAAAAGGTTATTGAGGTTACGAGTGAAATTGCGAATGTGCCGATTCATACTCGTTTAGCAGAATGTTACGCTGGTATCGGTGAATACGAAGAAGCATTAGCTATTTATCAGGACGTTGATAACGAGGATTCTGATACGTTGTTTAAATATGGACTTACTGCATATCAAGCAGGAAGAAGTGATATTTCCATTAAAGCATGGGAACAAGTCGTTGAAATTGATCCATATTACCATACTGTTTATTATCAACTTGCCAAAGTATACGAAGAGGAAGAAATGCCAATTGATGCCTATAATGCAGCAAAAAAAGGACTGCAAGTGGATGAATTTAATAAGGAACTTTTCTTTTACGCAGGATCTTTAGCACACCAAGTAAACGAAGATGAGGAAAGTGAAAAATGGATTCGAGAAGCGATTGCACTTGACCCAGACTATAAAGAGGCTATTTTATTTCTCGTTGAATTCTTTAAGGCAAAAGAAAACCATTCAGCAATTGTTGAACTATTAGAGCAAATTAAAAAATCCGGGGCGGATGATCCATTATATGAGTGGGAATTGGCACGAGCTTATGAAAAAACAGAATCATATAATGATGCATTAAATCACTATCAGGAAGCATATAATAACCTAAATCAAGATAGTGAATTTTTAAAAGAGTATGCCTATTTTCTAACTGAAGAAGGGAGGATTGCTGAAGCACTGCCGATATTCAAGACCTATTTAACCCAACAACCAGAAGATTATGAAGTTGAGGAATTTTTCCACAGATTAAACCAATAGACAACTAGATAAAGTATTACTGGATTAAAAAGGAGGAAAGATACGTGCAGACTCCTGTTTCCGTACAAGATAAAAAAAGCTTTATCCAATGGTTTTTGAACAATTATCAATTAAAAAAACGAGAAAGTGTCTGGATTCTTAATTATTTGGTAAATCATGATAACCTATTAGCAAATGTTCACTTCATTAGGGAAGCGAGATTTTGTCCACGTGCAATAATTATGAGCAGTCATTGTTCAGATGATGTCCCATTTCGTTTTTATAAAAGTCAATTGGTTACAACTGATGCAGAAAAATCTTTTCACGATATACGTTTAAATCAAAAAGAAGCCCTGTATATTCAGTTGAATTTTAATAATGCAAAACAAAATTCGCTTTATGTAGCTGTTCTTGAGGATAATCCGTTTGTTCCTGAAGATTACTTCATCACAAAAAAGGATCAAGATCTTGCGAAACAGTTATTAGATAAAACACTTTTTGACTACCAAAAAAAGGTCATCCAAGCAGAAATCGACCGATCATTGGATGAAAAAAATCAGCGGAACTTTGAAAAATATGTGAAAAAGCTACATAAGCTTGAATCCAATCATCCGCATCAACCTAAATTGCTAAAGCAATAGGTTGATTTTTTTTGTGTGGATAAGATAAGATTTATACGAACCGTAATATTTTGCTTATATTTTTTATCGTTTTGTAAAAGAATAGAGAGAGAGGTTGGTTATTCATGCAATGGCTTAAACAAGATTTGCAGCAGTACATACAGGCCAAGGAATATGTTGATACCGTTATCGTTCCATTAATTCCGTTTCAGTTGTCACAAGACACCAATTTAGCTAAAAATGCATTTCAGGGTGAAGTACTGTCTATCTTTGCCAAAGAAATTGAAAAGGGCTTGACTGGGAGAATATTATTAGCACCAAACTATTATTACTTAAATTCAGAGTCTAAAGAAAAGGAGATAAGCAGGTTAAACGCTTGGACTGAAAATATCTTTACACAGCCATTTAAACACTTATTCTTTGTGACATTTGATGCATCATGGAAAAAGAATGAACAAGCATTAGACGGAACATTACTATGGTTACCTGGTATCCAATCCGGTGATATACAATCAAAAGAAATGCATTCATTTATTCATGATCAAGTCAATCAGATTAGTGAATTGATTAAATCGTACTGGGCTTAGTTTCCAGTATGATATCCGTAAAAGGTTAAATCTTTTGCCCGCAATAATGATTATATATTGACCGGACAAACAGTTTGCGCTATCATGGTAATGTCCTAGTAATCTGATCTAATAAAAAATGTCCGTGATTAACGAATAGAGGGGGGAAAATCATGAGTGAAAAGAAGCAACAAGTATCCCGTCGGCAATTTCTAAATTATACCTTAACGGGTGTAGGTGGATTTATGGCAGCAGGTATGCTTGTCCCGATGTTACGTATGGCCGTTGACCCAGTTTTACAGCCATCTAAATCAGGGGAATTAGTGAATGTTAATATATCTGTCGATGATCTTACAAATGAGCCACAACGTATCGATTGGAAAATTGATCAAGTTGATGCATGGTACGAATCTAAAGTTGATAAAGCAGCTTGGGTTTACTTAGATGATAACGATGAGGTTGTAGCACTTTCCCCGATATGTAAGCACCTTGGTTGTTTTGTTTCTTGGGAAGGTAGTGAAGATTATCCAAACCAATTTTACTGCCCATGCCATGGAGGACGCTACACGAAAGACGGTGTAAACGTTCCACATACACCACCAACTGCTGGACTTGACATTTATGAAAGCAAAGTGGAAAACGGAATATTGTACCTTGGCGAAGCAAAACCAAGAGAGGAGGCGTAATACAATATGCTACAAAAAATGTATGATTGGATCGATGAACGCGTTGATATTACGCCTTTGTGGCGCGATATTGCGGATCACGAAGTTCCTGAACATGTTAATCCGGCACACCATTTTTCAGCGTTTGTTTATTGTTTTGGTGGATTAACGTTTTTCGTAACAGTAATACAAATACTTTCAGGAATGTTTTTAACCATGTATTATGTACCAGATATTGAAAATGCATGGAAGTCTGTTTACTACTTACAAACAGAAGTAGCTCATGGTCAAATTGTACGAGGCATGCACCATTGGGGCGCAAGTGTTGTTATTGTAATGCTTTTCTTACATACATTGCGCGTGTTTTTCCAAGGCGCGTATAAAAAACCTCGTGAACTTAACTGGATGGTAGGGGTATTATTATTCTTTTGTATGCTTGGACTAGGATTTACAGGCTACCTGCTACCATGGGATAACAAAGCTTATTTCGCAACACAAGTTGGACTTGAAATAGCGGAAAGTGTTCCATTCATCGGTGAGTGGATAAAGGTTCTTTTAGCTGGTGATGCAAGTATTGTAGGTGCACAGACACTGACAAGATTCTTTGCGATTCACGTATTTTTCTTGCCAGCAGGTTTGTTTGCCTTAATGGCAGTTCACTTTTTACTAATACGTAAACAAGGTATTTCTGGACCACTATAAAATAAAAGGAGGGGAAAGCTGTGCATAAGGGTAAAGGAATGAAGTTTGTCGGCGATTCACGAATTTCAGCCGATACAAAACCGAATGTTCCCAAAGACTATTCTGAGTATCCTGGAAGAACAGAAGCTTTTTGGCCTAACTTTTTATTAAAAGAATGGTTAGTTGGTTCTGTATTCTTAGTTGGATTTCTTTGCTTAACAATTGCTCATCCATCACCATTAGAAGGTATGGCTGATCCGACAAATGCGGGTTATATACCATTACCAGACTGGTATTTCTTATTCTTATATGAATTGTTAAAATACGACTTTGCAAGTGGACCATATATTCTATTTGGTATTCTAGTCATTCCTGGTCTTGCATTTGGTGGCCTGTTATTAGCGCCATTTTTGGATAAAGGACCTGGTAGGAGACCACACCAACGTCCTGTTGCAGTTGGTATGATGTTACTTGGTGTAGCATCTGTTATTTGGTTAACATATGAATCATCTGCACACGTTGATTGGGAAGCTCGTGCAGAAGCTAATAAACCAGTACAACCTACAAATGTCGAAATTGATAAAGATAGTGCTGGTTATAAAGTATTCAAAAGCAATTGTATGACTTGTCACGGTGAAGATTTACAAGGTGGGGCTGCTGCTCCTTCTTTAATCGGAATTGATCATTCGAAAGAAGAAGTTATGAAAATTGCTCAAGAAGGTACCGGCGATATGCCTCCAGGTGTATTTAAAGGAACCGATGAAGAATTAAACGATTTAGCAGAATTTATTGTATCTGTTAATGAAGAAGCTAAATAGACGGTTATAAATCGAATTAGACACCTTTGCCATACTAAAATGGTGAAGGTGTCTTTTTCCATCTTTGTTTAATATGGAAAGGGTTTATTATGATACGATACATACTGCAAGATAGAAAGTTTTTACTTTGTTTATTTATTATTAACTTACTTGGAACAATTTATGGATATATATGGTATGAACAACAATTGGAGATTACACCAACAATTTTTCTCATCTTTGTACCAGATAGTCCAACAGCAACACTGTTTTTTACAATCGTTCTTCTTTTTTTTCTATTAAAAAAACATGCACCTTACTTAGAGGCGCTTGCAATTGTAACACTGTTTAAATATGGAATTTGGGCAGTCGTTATGAATTTATTAACGCTCAATGTTGACGGACATTTAGCTTGGCAAGGTTACATGCTAATTGCATCACATGGTGCAATGGCAATTCAAGGGTTACTTTATGCACCATTTTATAAAATTAAATTCAAACATTTGGCAGTTGCTGCAATTTGGACGTTACATAATGATGTGATTGACTATGTATTTGAGATGATGCCAATGTATGGTTCATTAACGGAATATATGAATGAGATAGGCTACTTTACTTTCTGGCTCAGTATATTATCTATTTTTATTGCATATTGGTTAACAGCTAGAAGTTCAAATCGGTTGAATGACTAAGTTATCCGTTATAAATTTAACATCACACGCATATACATTAGTGTTAGAAGATGTATACGAGGTGATCTCTATGAAGCATCTGTTGGTTCGTTTCCTATTCGTTCTGTTAATGTTAGGTGTTTTTGTTTTTCCACTATATGCTGTCAATGCATTTACAAAACCTCCATTTTCAACAGCTACCAATGTAGAAACAACCAGTGATATGACACCATTGTACTGGATGATTGCAATTGTTGGTGGATTAATTGCAGTTACACTGACGTATGTTAGTTGGAGAAAATATAAAGGTGAAGTAAAAAAACGATCAAAGAAAGGACCAAACAGTTGACTTATTGATTAATTTTGACTAAAATTGACCTTAAGCTAGTTTTAATAAAATAGTGGAGGAATGCAAATGTCACTTGGTGGGTATATCATTTACTTTGTCCTATTAATGGTTATTCCGTTATTGGCGCAATCAAAAGTGAAAAACACCTATAAAAAATATGCAAAAAAAGCAACATCATCACACATGACAGGTGCAGAAGTTGCTCGAAAAATTTTAAATGATAATGGTATTTTCAATGTAAGCGTTGAGGAAACTAGAGGATTTCTTTCCGATCATTATGATCCACGGAAAAAAGTTGTCCGACTTTCTAGTGATAATTATCATGGTCACTCGATGGCATCTTCAGCAATCGCAGCCCATGAAGTAGGACATGCTATTCAAGATGCAGAATCATATGCTTTTTTACGTTTCAGACACGCGTTAGTTCCTGTAGCTAATTTAGGATCTAATATGTCCTTCATCCTAATTTTGGCGGGGATTTTCATGGGGATGATGAACTTAGTACTGTTAGGGATTATCTTCATGTCTGCTGCAGTATTATTCCAATTGGTAACATTACCTGTCGAGTATAACGCATCAAGTCGCGCAATGGAACAATTGGTTTCTACCGGTGTTATCCGCAATAACGAAGAACGGGAAACGAAAAAAGTTTTAAATGCCGCGGCGCTGACATACGTTGCTGCTGCATTAGTTGCTGTAGCAGAACTATTGCGATTTGTGTTAATGTTTGTAGGAGCAAATGAAGATTAATAGAAAGGGATGACATCCACTTGTCATCCCTTTTTCTTATAAATTAATCATCTATCGGGTTTTTATTTTCGTCGAGGGTAAATCCTTCTCCAGCCACATCATGGACAGAACCAACGGCGACGAACGCGTGGGGATCAATATCTTCTATAATCCCTTTCAGACGGACAATTTCGTTTCTGCCAACAACACAATAGAGTACATCCCGTGTTTCGCCTGTAAAGCTCCCTTTCCCCGCTAGTACCGTAACGCCACGATCCATATCGATGTTAATTTTCTTTGCTATTTCGTCACTCTGGCTAGAAATAATAGTTGCTCCACGCCCTGAATAGGCACCTTCTTGAATAAAGTCAATTACCCGTGCAGCAATATAAACTGCAACAAGTGTATACATCCCTTCGACAAGGTTTAAATACACGATTACGGATGAGGTAATGACCATGAAATCAAACAAGAACATTGTCTTGCCCATGCTCCAACCTGCGTATTTATGAACAATCCGTGCGATAATATCAACCCCGCCAGTTGTTCCACCATAACGAAAAATAATCCCAAGCCCAATCCCAATAAAAACACCGGCAAACAGTGCTGCCAACGTCATATCAGATTCTAAATGAACAGGAAACGGATGAATTTGAAAAATACTTAAAAATAGTGATACCGCAACTGTTCCGATGATCGTATATAAAAACGTATTCCGGCTTAGAAACTTCCATCCGACAAAAAACACCGGAATATTAAGAACTAAATTTGTAATCGCTGGATCCCAATTCCACAAGAAATACATAAGCAGTGTAATCCCGGTAAATCCGCCTTCACTCAAATTATTCTGCATATTAAAATGAACAATTCCAAATGAGAAAATAGCGGAACCTAAAAGGATAAATAAGATATTTTTTATTTTTAGACCAAAAATCAATTTCATTACCTCCTCATCTATCTATAACGTTTGTATAAAGGCGAAAGCTTACACTTTTATTATTATAGACAAATAATACCATCTAAACAATGTAAATAAGAAAATAAATAATTTGTCAAATCAGTACGTTTTAGCTAACATTAAGTAAGGATAACCACTTTAAAGGAGATTTCTGATGGAAAATAAGAAACCTATTTATAATACGGTAGACATCCAAAAACGTGTTGATTCGTACATATCACAGTTTAAAGAGGGGTATTTCTCACCATTAAGTTTAATGGCACGACTGTCTGAAGAAGTTGGAGAGATGGCAAGAGAAGTGAACCATTTCTATGGTGAGAAACCTAAAAAGGCAAGTGAAGCAGAAAATACGGTAGAAGAAGAACTTGGCGACATTATCTTTGTTCTGACGTGCTTTGCAAATTCACTTAATATCGATTTATCGGAGGCATTTGATAAGTCGATCAGCAAAATTGAAACAAGAGATAAGGATCGCTGGACAAAAAAAGATTAATTACGATTTGGCTGTTTTCTAAATGATTGTTGTTTTTTACACAATAGATATAAACTGCGACACAGTGACAATGCTTTTCTTGTGACGTTTTCTCGCACTCTAAAGTGGGATGAATGCTAGACCTCGCTACGGCAGAATACTTCGCTTTCCGTGGGCACGGCCTCAGCCTCCTCGGAAGCAAAGTGCGCTTCCTGCGGGGTCTTCGGACACGTGCTGTTCCCACAGGAGTCTCCGTATTCTGCCTACGCTAGCAGTGATTTTCTGGCTATAAAGTAGTTATTGCTTCAATGTTACACACGGTTTTCTTCTCGCATGAATAGAAAGACTTGTTAAGGCTTGGGGAAAATGCGAGACTCCTCGAAAATGAAATACACATTTTCTTCGTGCGGTGAAGATTCAAGGATGTCTCTTCAAGTCCTATGGGAAAGGAACAGTCTGAAGGCACCAAAGGAAGTGGTTTTCTTCCGAGGAGGCTGAAGCGTTCCCAATGGAAAGCGAGTATTTTCCCCAAGCCACGAATTACCACTCACCTTGTAAAGGACGGGAGGAAGTCACGTAAAAAGTTACGTCGCAGTCTATATCACGAAATTTAAAAGCAACAAACATCGAAAAGAGCCTACGATTTAAACTACTGGAGGAGGAAACATGAATGAGTATTAATGTCATTATCGCTGGACCAAGGGGTAAAATGGGGTCTGAGGCCATTCAAATGGTTACGAATGAACCAAATTTTGAATTAGTTGCATGTGTAGATCGAATAAATAATGGAAAGACACTTCAAGACATCGATGGATTACCGGATTTAGCTGTTCCTATTTTCGAAGACATCAATGAATGCTTTGAAAAGATACAAGCAGATGTTTTTATTGATTTGACTGTTCCAAAAGCAGCTTTTGAACATGCCAAGCAGGCACTAAATCATCAGGTGCGGCCTATAATTGGTACGTCTGGGCTTACAGATGAACAATTAGAAGTATTGAGGCAGATTGCCAAGGAAGTAAAAACAGGGTGTGTCGTTGCCCCAAACTTTGCTGTTGGAGCTGTCTTAATGATGCAATTTGCGAAAATGGCAGCCAAACACTTCCCAGATGTAGAAATAATTGAAAAACACCATGATCAAAAACTGGATGCTCCATCAGGCTCTGCTGTCAAAACTGCACAACTTATAAAAGAAACAAGGGAAGCCAAACATCAAGGACATCCTAAAGAAGAAGAAACAATTGCTGGAGCAAGAGGGGCAGAAATGGATGGCATGCATATTCATAGTGTCCGCTTACCAGGATTAGTCGCACATCAAGAGGTATTGTTCGGTGGTTCTGGACAAACATTAACGATTAAGCATGATTCTTATAATCGTGAATCATTTATGGCTGGCATCAAATTTGCGATTAATAAAGTGATAAATTTGGACGAGTTCGTATACGGATTAGAAAATATTTTGGAGTAGGTGTAACAGATGAATATCGCACTAATTGCACATGACAAAAAGAAACAGGACATTATTGGATTTAGCGTAGCCTATAAACAAATCCTTAGTATGCATAATCTTTACGCCACAGGAACAACTGGGAAATTAATTAGCGAAGCAACAAATTTGAGTATTCACAGGTTTCAATCAGGTCCGCTTGGCGGAGATCAGCAAATCGGCGCCATGATTGCAAACAATGAAATGGATATGGTGATTTTTTTCCGTGATCCATTAACTGCACAACCACATGAGCCAGATGTTAGTGCTTTAATGCGTGTATGTGATGTTCATTTGATTCCATTAGCAACTAATCTTGCCGCTGCTGAGATTGCTATTCATGCCTTAGATCGTGGCGATTTTCAATGGAGAGAAATCGCAAAAATGAAAAGGGATCAATCACAATGAAGAAAATCGGTATTACATGTTACCCAACAGTTGGTGGATCAGGTGTCATTGCTACTGAACTAGGTATAAAACTTGCTGAGCTCGGAAATGAAATCCATTTTATTACATCAAGTTTACCTTTTCGGCTTGATCATGTTCATCCTTCCATTTATTATCATGAGGTAGAGTTGAATCATTATCCAGTATTTCAGTATCCACCATACGATCTAGCATTAGCCAGTAAAATGGCAGAAGTAATCGATCAAGAAAAATTAGATGTATTACATGTCCATTATGCAATGCCACATGCAATATGTGCTATCTTAGCCAAACAAATCGCCAATCGCGATGTAAAAATTGTCACAACGTTGCATGGCACGGATATTACTGTATTAGGTATTGATCGAACTTTTAAAAAAATGATTAGACACGGAATCGAACAATCCGATGCAGTTACAGCAGTTTCCCATAGCCTAGTCAAGCAAACCGTTGATATGCTTGGTGTAAACAAAGAAATATCGGTAATTTATAATTTTGTTAATGAGAAAGAGTACCATAAAAAAGAATTATCAAATGTGAAAGAACAATACGGAATTAAAGCCGATGAAAAAGTAATTATCCATATATCCAATTTTCGCAAGGTAAAACGGGTAGCTGATGTGATTCATACATTTCAAATGATTAACAAACATGTTAAAGCAAAACTCCTTTTAGTTGGTGATGGACCGGAATATTCGGATTCCCGCCAGTTGGTTGATAAACTCGATCTCAATGATAAGGTGCTTTTTCTTGGAAAGCAAAAGAATGTTAGTGAATTACTATCAATTTCAGATTTAAAGTTACTACTCTCCGAAAAGGAAAGTTTCGGTCTTGTATTACTTGAAGCAATGGCTTGTGGCGTACCCGGAATTGGAACAAACGTTGGTGGTATCCCGGAAGTAATCGATCATGATGAAACAGGATTTATTGTAGAACTTGGACATGTCGAGGAAGCTGCAGCATATGCTGTACGCTTATTGCAGGATGATGCTCTCTTAGATAAGTTTTCTAAACAAGCGTTACAACGTGCGAGAACTGAATTTCTTTCCGAGAAAATTGTTGGAGAGTACATCGCTCTATATGATGATGTATTAGCAAAATAGAAATGGTGATAACGATGCAGATAAACTTGTTCGAACAAGCAAGACCAATATTGGAGAAACTTGAAAAGCATGGGTACCAAGCTTTTTACGTTGGGGGCTGTGTTCGGGATTTGCTGCTTAACCGTTCAATTGGTGACATTGATATTGCAACATCAGCTCAACCTAGTGAGGTTCAGGACATATTTGAAAAAGTCATCCCGGTTGGAATCGAACACGGAACGGTTATCGTCCGCCATGAGCATGAATCCTATGAAGTTACAACGTTTCGTCGCGAAGGTGAATACAGTGATAATAGACATCCAGATAGTGTAGCATTTATACAAAAAATTGATGAAGATTTACAACGCCGCGATTTTACAATAAACGCGCTCGCAATGGATATACATGGAAATATTATTGACTTATTTGCTGGTAGACAGGATTTACAACAAAAACTAATTCGTACTGTTGGAGACGGTTACGAGCGATTCAGTGAAGACCCACTGAGAATCATTCGCGCATTACGTTTCTCCAGTCAATTAGGATTCACCATTGAACGGAAAACGCTTGACAACATGATGCGTCTGAAGCAACAGATTAGTGGGCTTGCAGTCGAACGAATGGCAACCGAAATCACGAAACTATTTGCAGGGGAATTCGTTAATATAGGTATCGACTATTTAATAAGCACAGAAATATATAAACAATTGCCAGTTATGATAGAATATCCATATATCATTCATCGATTACCACAACCAGTAAACCCATTACAATCGTTTGGTGAAGTCATTGCACTTTTTCATTTCCTTGAACCTAAAATTAATATCATCTACTGGGTAAAAGAATGGAAGTGTTCAAATAAAATCAAACAAGAAGCCATGCAATTGGCCGATGCTTTGTTTTATTATCAACGACATGGATTGGATCAATGGCTCGCATACCGTTTAGACACAAGCTTCCATAAAGGGTTTATTCGGCTAGGAAAGATTTTATTTGACGTGTTTCCAGTTAGCCTGGATAACCTTCAGAAATTAAAAACTAACTTGCCGATTCATAGCAAAAGGGATGTCGCGTTAAATGGAAATGACCTCCATAGATTATTTCCCGAATATGAGAAAGGCCCCTGGATAAAGCGGTACTTAATGATACTTGAGAAAAAAGTTGTGTACGGAGAATTAGCAAATAACAAAAATGACTTAAAGGACTGGGTAAAATGGAATCCACCCGAAATAAATTAATAAAACTTTTGGCGAGCAGTGGTGATCACTACATTTCCGGTCAATTATTATCTGAAAAACTGGCTATTTCAAGAGCTGCCATTTGGAAACACATGAAAGAATTAGAGAAAGATGGCTACCAGATTGAAGGGAAGTCAAAAAAGGGCTACCGAATATTGAAATTCCCTGATAAAGTAAGTGAAAACACAATTTTATGGGGATTAGGTACACAATGGTTAGGTAAAACAGTCATACATAAAGAAGTAACTACATCAACCCAACACATTGCCCATCAATTGGCACAGGAAAACGTGGATCATGGAACTGTCATTGTGGCAGACGAACAAACAGCAGGAAAAGGTAGAATGAACCGTAAATGGCATTCAGCAAAACAGAAAGGTATTTGGATGAGTATCATTTTGAGACCTAATATATTGCCTTACCTTGCCCCACAATTAACACTGTTAACTGCTACTGTTCTGGCGGATGTTTTGACTAAAGATACACACACAAACCCAAAAATTAAATGGCCAAATGATATTTTAATCAACCATAATAAGACAGCAGGTATCTTAACGGAAATGCAGGCAGAACAAGATCAAATTCAGTATGTTGTGATTGGAATTGGGATCAATGTGAACCAAACACATGATGAGATACCATCTGATATTAAAAAGAAAGCAACATCCTTACTAATGGAGACCAACAAAGAATGGGACACGCAAACACTCATCCAAAACATTTTAATGACATTTGAAAAAGCGTATGATGCATATATTGCGAATGGATTTCCAGATGTTAAAAGCAAGTGGGAAAGCTATGGATTTAAAATTGGTGAAACCATTCATATTAAAACGATGAGGGAACAATGGAACGCTGTATTTTTAGGAATTGCCGAAGACGGTGCATTATTAACAAAAACACTCGACGGGGAAATGAAAAAACTATATTCGGCTGAAATTGATTGGTATGAAAAAGGAGGGGACGATTTTGCTAACTAAATTGAATTTGCAGAAGATGAAAGAGGCAAATGAGAAGATAACTATGATAACTGCCTATGACTATCCAGCAGCAAAATTAGCTGAACAAGCAGGAATAGACATGATTTTAGTAGGTGATTCACTTGGAATGGTTGTACTTGGCTATGATTCCACGATAAAAGTAACCGTCGATGATATGATTCACCATGCTAAAGCCGTTAAACGTGGGGCCAGTGATACATTTGTTGTTGTTGATATGCCGTTTATGTCTTATCACATCTCGCTTGAGGAATCATTATATCATGCACGAAAAATATTCCAGGAAACAGATGCTCAAGCACTTAAAATAGAAGGGGCTTCTGATGAGATTCTTACCTTGACGCAAAGATTAACAGATGCTGGCATACCCGTTGTAGCCCATATTGGTCTAACACCACAATCCGTTAATGTTTTGGGTGGTTTTAAAGTTCAAGGAAAGGACCAGAAGGCAGGTACAAAGTTATTACACGATGCCAAACAATTAGAGGAACACGGTGCAATGGCGGTAGTTCTTGAATGTGTGCCGATGGAGCTGTCAAATATCATTACGGAGCAATTAACTATCCCAACAATTGGAATTGGTGCCGGAGCAAAGTGTGATGGTCAAGTCCTTGTTTATCATGATATTATCCAATATGGTGTTGATCGCTTGCCAAAGTTTGTTAAATCATATACCGATGTTAATTCGACTATCAAACAAGCAATAACGACGTATCATGATGATGTGAAACAAGAACATTTCCCAACCGAACAATACAGTTTTGCTATTAAAAATAAAGACTTTTTACCAAAAGAATAAAGTAGGTCGATACAAAATGGAAATCATTCGTGCCAAGTCAGACATGCAAAGGAAGTCATTTAACTATATCCGTGCTAATAAGACAATCGGTTTCGTCCCGACGATGGGATTCTTTCACGAAGGACACCTTGCTTTAATGGAACAGGCGAAACGGGATAATGATCTCGTTATCACCAGTATATTTGTTAATCCATTACAATTTGGACCTAACGAAGACTATGAGCGATATCCAAGAAATGAAGAAAATGATATTGCACTAGCAGAAAAAGCGGGTGTAGATATTGTTTTTATTCCAGATGCTAAGGATATGTATCCAACTAAAATGCTAATTTCTATGGCTATTGAAGAACGGATAAATGTTTTATGTGGACGCACACGATCTGGCCATTTTGAAGGAGTTTTAACGGTATTATCAAAACTTTTTCATCTTACTCAACCTTCAAAAGCATATTTTGGGATGAAAGATGCCCAACAGATTGCAGTTGTGGATGCTCTGATCAAGGATTTAGATTTTCCGGTCGATTTAATCGCTCTACCAACGATTCGAGAAAATGACGGCTTAGCGAAGAGCAGCCGAAATGTTAACCTTGATGAAAATGAACGAGAAGAAGCAGTGTTCTTATACAAAGCATTGCAATATGGTCGGGAATTAGTAGTTGACGGAGAAAAAAATCCTGCTATCATTGTAAAAGAGGTTATGGACATAATTGACAAACAAACAAATGGGACAATTGATTATGTCGAATTATTGAGCTACCCTGCATTACAGCCTGTTTCACTTGTAGATCAACAAGTGATTTTAGCAACAGCAGTTAAGTTTAAACAAGCTCGGTTAATCGATAACCTGATTTTTGATAAAAATGGAAGTTTAGTCAAACGGATCGAGTAGGGGGAAGGATTTATGTTTCGCACCATGATGAAAGCGAAAATTCATCGTGCACGAGTAACCGAAGCAAATCTGAATTATGTTGGAAGTGTAACGATTGATCAAAATATTTTGGATCAAGTTGGTATTTTGCCACACGAAAAAGTCCAAATCGTAAATAATAATAATGGAGCACGGCTGGAAACCTACGTTATATCAGGTGATAGAGGATCTGGAGTTGTCTGCTTAAATGGTGCCGCAGCACGGCTTGTTCAACCTGATGATACAGTTATCATTGTATCGTATGCAATTGTTTCAGAAGAAGAGTTAGCATCATTTAAGCCAAAGGTTGCACTTATGAATGAAAAAAATGACATCACCGAGCTTATCGAACAAGAGCCACCAATGACTGAAATTCACGATGGAAAGATGCCGATTCGCTAAGTTGATGATGGATGTAAAAGGTGTAAACTCTTATCATGGATGCTGATAAGAGTTTTACTTATAAGCTCAACTTTCGCAGCGTGAAATGGACAAATAAACCTTGATAAAATAAGGAAGGATGGAGATTCACTGCTCAAGTTGACTTTGGATTTAATCACTTTTAAACAAACTGCGACTGCTCTTCCCTATAAATACGTGCATTTACCGCCGTCCGGGATCGTTCCGGGTGGATGCTTTCCGCGGGCACGGCCTCAGCCTACTTGCCCCGGCGAGGGGTATGTCGACGTTGTCCGCAAAGGACGGTTTTAGTCGACCCTCCTTTTCAAACCACTCTGCGGGGTCTTCGGACACGTGCTATTCCCGCAGGAGTCACCACCATTCACTCACCCGGACTAGTGAAGTGGTAGGATACTTATAGAACAATTACCACTACGGCTAATGATCGTAAATGCAATACCAGTGGAGGAAATGCACGGAGACTCCTGCGGGAAGAGAGGCCTAGGGGAGACCCCGGAAAGCGATAGCTTGAGGAGGCTCAGCAGCCGCCCGCGGAAAGCGTAGTGTATTTCCGGAACGGCGAGGGAGCAATTTCTTAGTTTACTTCGCATTTTATATATAAATCAACTTCAACAAATGCTTTCAATGAAGCGAGTAGGTCTTTATGTTTTACAAAGGTTGTCAAGGCAATTATTAGAAATGTTTCAAGTTTGCCTCAGCTAACTGTTTGATCTCATTTTATTGGTGCGAAAGTGAGTTATAAGGGAATAATTACGTTGTGATAGGGGGTGTAATGGATGGATAAGTTTGTCGTTATTGATCTCGAAACGACAGGTCATTCACCAGCAAACAAAGACAAAATTATTGAAGTAGGAATTGTGACGATCGAAAATAATGAAATAACAAATGAGTTTTCCACACTGCTAAATCCAGGGAAACCAATTCCTCCTTTTATCGCAAATTTAACGGGAATAGCTGATCAAGATGTCATAGATGCACCTACTTTTTCAGAAAAAGCAGATGAGATTGTTGCAATGTTTCAGGACAGTTATTTAATTGCCCATAATGTACCGTTTGATTTAGGCTTTTTAAATGAGGAACTTGCTTTTAATAACAAGAAAAAACTAACAAACCCAGTTATTGATACGGTTGAACTTGCAAGAATCCTTTATCCGCAAGCCCCAAGTTTCAAACTCGGTCAATTGGCAGATTATATTCAAATTAAACACGATGATCCACATCGTGCATTGTCAGATGCCTTTGTAACGGCAAAATTATTGTTAAAATTAAAAGAAAAGCTAGAATCATTGCCTTACGAAACAATTGATCATCTTTTAAAACTTGAACCAATGTTAAAATCGGATTTATACCAGCTGCTAAATGCTAGACAGCAAGCATTGGCATTCTCAACAGAAGATAACCAAGACATTGTTTCTTATCGTGGATTGGCCTTCAAGAAAATGACGGAATATAAAAAAGCAAACACTGAAATAGATTCTCCCTATGGTAATTATCTTGATGATATATATGAACATAATGGAACGATGGAACAACAAATGCGTCGTTACGAAAAAAGAAACGGGCAACGAGAAATGTCTGAACATATTTATGATGCATTTCGCTCTGAAAAACATGGGTTGATAGAGGCAGAGACAGGAACCGGTAAGTCATTGGCTTATTTGCTTCCAGCTGTTTATGAAGCGATTCAGACGAACAAACGAATTGTAATTAGTACCTATACAACCCAATTACAATCACAGCTGCTAGATGAAGAAATTCCACTAATTCATAAATTAGTTTCATTTCCATTTCATGTTGCATTGTTAAAAGGAAAGCAGCATTACATAAGCTTGGAAAAATTTGAACATGAATTATCATCCGAACAACAAGACAACTATGATATCGTCCTAACAAAAGCCATGCTTCTAGTTTGGTTAACGGAAACCGAGACAGGGGATATCGATGAAATTCAGTTGCCATCGAGTGGTTTTTTATTTTTTAAACGCATTTCCACAGATACAGAAGGATATGCTGATCCAACATCACCATGGTTTACCAGGTCATTTTACCAGCATGCCAAACGCCAAGCACAAAAAGCCGACATCGTTATTACCAATCATGCATTATTATGTACAGATATGTTTAATGGGTATCAGTTTTTACCCGCATACGACAAAGCAATCATTGACGAGGCCCATCATTTAGAAGAAACAGCCTCCAAACATTATGGATTGAAGCTTGATTATGCAACAATCCATTATCGTTTAAATCATATCGGTAGAACGGATGAAGCGAATTTGCTTGGAAAAATAGCGACAACCTATTCGATTGAAAATACACCGATGGATAAATGGAATAATATTTATGAAAATGCGAAATATGAGGTTGACGATTTATTTCGCTATCTTTTTCAATATGTAGTTGATCAGCAAAAAAACAAAAAATCTTATAGCGATATCGGGCGCATTCAGTACCGATTTGAAAACGATCAGGAACATCCAAACAAGTGGAGTACAATAAGGGAAATGGCTACGAGATTAACCTTTTATTTTCGCGATCTTATTCATATTTTGGCATATACAGAACAATATTTGGAAAAAAGTGAACTACTTACAAAAAATGACAAAGATGAAATAGATATCACGATTGAGTTATTGCAAACATTTATTGATCATATTGAGCAACTGTTTCTAATCGATGATGATGGGGGAAGTAACGTTAAATGGATTGAAATCGAAGCGTTTGGAGCAAAAAATGCTGTTTATATCTACAGTGAACCAATTAATATGTCTACATTATTAGCAGATGACTTTTTTGAACAAAAGCAAAGTGTTATATTAACAAGTGCCACGTTAACGATGAAAAATTCGTTCGCCTTTATTCAAAATCGTTTAGGATTAATGGATGATCGATTGATGACAGCAAAAATTAAATCTCCGTTTTCGTATCAAGATCAAGTTCAGTTAATGATTCCGAATGACTTTCCCGATATAAAGCATGGAAATTTGGACGATTATATTTATGCAACAAGTGAAGCAATATTATCATTGGCAGAGATTACCAAAGGCCGTATGTTAATCCTGTTTACATCGTATGACATGTTGAAGAAATCATACACCGTACTGAAGGAAACACTGGATTTAACGAAGTATGTCCTGATTGCCCAGGGAATTTCAAGTGGAAGTCGTGCAAGGTTAAAGAAAAACTTTATTAATTATGAACAAGCCATTTTACTCGGAACAAGTTCTTTTTGGGAAGGTGTCGATATACCTGGTGAAGATTTATCATGTCTAGTCATTGTTCGTCTACCTTTTCAGCCGCCGGACCATCCCATATATGAAGCAAAAGCCAGCGACTTAAAAAGTAATGGTAAAAATGCATTTATGGAACTTTCACTGCCAAATGCTGTCATCCGGTTTAAACAAGGATTTGGACGGTTAATTCGTTCAACAAATGATCGGGGGATTGTATTTGTTTGTGATGCGCGATTAATGAAGGCTCGTTATGGCAATTATTTTACCGACTCAATTCCAAATGTGCCAACAACATTTGATTCGACACAACGGTTAATGGATAAGGCAGAACAATGGTTTTAGTGAAAATTAATTAAAAATACTGATGCACCAATCGATGCATCAGTTATTATGGTATGGGCCTGGAAAATTTTTTGTTGAAATAAATACAAAACATTAAAAAGCTTGTTATACTGTATAGGGTCAGACAAAATATATTTATCTCAAGCGTACTATTAGTTTTTACCATGGTAAGTGTACTATGTGTAGCAAAAATTGATAAAACAAGAAGCTTTTTTTATGGAGGGATTACAATTGAACAATATGGAGACATTATCAACATTAAAAATCCACTATTCCGCAGATTTGTACAAAATTGTCGATTGCTTAAATCGAACACTAAAAAAGGAAGATCTAATGTTTGGTTTGGCATTAGATAAAACTGATGAAAATCAAGCAGTATTCACAATCTATCGTACCTAGTTGGTTAAAATGGATTTTGTTGATTATTTGTCTTGTCCTCATTTCTTGTTTGATCTATATCGGCTTTTTATACCATAGTATCCAGGAAAGTAAAAATGCTGGTTTTAATGACACAAAAGAACGTGTATTGAAAAACACGGAATTGACAGAAATTGATCGTATTTCGAAATTTCAGGGTAAAAAAACATACCACATTTTATTTGGTAGTACAAACGATCAGGATGAAAAGATTGTTTTCGTACCGATTCCGTCTTCTAAATCAGAAAATATAACAATCATCGATGCATCTGACATATTACACGAGCAAAATGTTATTGATCAATGGCAAGAGCAATGTAAAAAATGTGAACTTATCGACGTTACCCCAGCAATGATTGAGAACAAAGCCTTATGGGAAGTCACATATAAAGATAGTTCAGATCGCTATACGTTTGATTATTTATCTATTTACGATGGTTCGCGTTTTCAGCAAATCCGGTTAAAGAGTATGTTTAATTAAACAGGTAAACCAGAAGATTTCAATATGTTAAACAACCCTACAAGGAAGGTGATTTCATGGAATTAGCAAATAGAGTTAAAACATTAACACCATCTTCAACTCTCGCTATTACAGCTAAAGCGAAAGAATTAAAAGAGCAGGGCTATGATGTCATTGGATTGGGAGCAGGCGAGCCAGATTTTAATACACCAAAATATATTATCGACGCAGCAGAAAAAGCGATGCGTGAAGGGATGACAAAATATACACCATCTGGCGGAACAGTGGAACTTAAAAAAGCGATCATAAATAAACTAAAAAACGATAATCATTTGTCCTATAATGCAAGTGAAATCATTGTTACAACCGGTGCGAAACATGCACTATATACGTTATTCCAAGTACTATTAAACCCAGCAGATGAAGTAATTATTCCAACACCATATTGGGTAAGCTATCCAGAACAGGTTAAACTAGCCGGTGGTAAACCTGTTTTTGTTACAGCAGAAGAAACGAATCAATTTAAATTAACACCTGATCAATTAGAAGCAGCTATTACAGAAAAGACAAAAGCATTTATTATCAATTCACCGAGCAACCCAACCGGTATGATGTATAATGAAAAAGAGCTGGCAGCACTTGGTGACGTTTGTCTAAAACATAATATTATGATCATTTCCGATGAGATTTATGAAAAATTAATTTACACTGATGATGTGCATGTCTCGATTGCGCAAATTTCTGATGTGCTAAAAGAACAAACTATTATTATTAATGGTGTGTCTAAATCACACGCAATGACAGGCTGGCGGATTGGTTATGCAGCTGGAAATGAGAAAATCATTAAAGCAATGACAAATCTTGCGTCACATTCGACATCAAACCCGACGTCAATCGCACAGTATGCCGCACTTGCTGCATATTCAGCAAATGATGATGCTACGGATGAAATGAAACGTGCATTTAAAGAGCGATTAGAACAGATGTATCACCTAATAAATGATATACCAGGCGTAACTTGTATAAAGCCAAAGGGAGCCTTTTATTTGTTCCCTAATGTACAGGAAGCAGTTAATATGACTGGATTTACAAGTGTCGACGAGTGGGTTACCGCATTATTAGAAGAGGAGAAAGTTGCCCTTGTTCCAGGATCCGGTTTTGGAGCAGAACATAATGTACGCCTATCTTATGCAACATCAATTGAATTATTATCAGAAGCAGCAAAACGAATAAAACGGTTTGTCTTAAACCATCAATCATAGTTTTTGGAGGGAATTTTTTTGAAAACAACGATATCAGAAGTACCCAAACATGAAGGACAACAAGTAACAATCGGCGCATGGCTTGCCAATAAGCGTTCAAGTGGTAAAATTGCCTTTTTGCAATTGCGTGATGGAACGGGGTTCATTCAAGCAGTAGTTGCTAAAAATGATGTAAGTGAAGATGATTTTCAACTTGCAAAAAACATGTCACAAGAAACGTCCATGTACATAACTGGAACGATTGTTGAGGACAAGCGGTCACCATTTGGCTATGAAATGCAAGTACAGCAGATTGAATTAATTCATGAAGCCGTTGATTATCCAATCACACCAAAAGAGCATGGTACAGAATTTCTAATGGACCATCGTCATCTTTGGCTTCGTTCTAAGCGACAACATGCAGTTATGAAAATTCGTAATGAAATTATTCGGGCTACATACCAATTTTATAATGAAAGTGGCTACGTTAAAATTGATCCCCCAATCCTAACAGGATCATCCGCCGAAGGAACTACTGAATTATTCCATACTCAGTATTTCGATGAAGAAGCCTATTTATCACAAAGCGGACAACTGTACATGGAAGCAGCAGCAATGGCTTTCGGTAAAGTATTTTCTTTTGGTCCAACATTTCGTGCGGAAAAATCAAAGACAAGAAGACATCTCATTGAATTTTGGATGATTGAACCAGAAATGGCTTTTGTTGATCATGATGAAAGTTTACAAATCCAAGAACAATATGTAAGCTTTATCGTACAATCCGTTTTAAATAATTGTAAACTGGAACTTGGCATATTGGAACGTGATACATCAAAACTTGAGTTAATTAAGGCACCTTTTCCAAGGATTTCATATGACGATGCGGTCGAACTACTAAAAGAAAAGGGATTTACTGATATTGAATGGGGAGAAGATTTTGGTGCACCGCATGAAACAGCAATTGCCGAAAGTTTTGATAAACCAGTGTTCATCACAAACTATCCAAAAGATATTAAGGCTTTCTACATGAAACCAGATCCAAACCGCGATGATGTCGTTTTATGTGCTGATTTAATTGCCCCAGAAGGGTATGGCGAAATCATTGGTGGCTCACAACGTATCGATGATTTAGAATTGATGAAACAACGTTATGAGGAACATAACTTGACCGGCGAGGCGTACAAATGGTATTTGGAACTTCGTCAGTATGGGAGTGTTCCACATTCCGGATTTGGACTTGGCCTTGAGCGAACAGTAGCATGGCTGTCAGGTGTTGAACACGTAAGGGAGACAATTCCATTCCCAAGACTATTAAACAGACTATATCCTTGATTAATCGAACTCGTTTCGTAGTTAAAATCCCTTGTGTAAAAGCGAGGGATTTTAAACGTTATCAAAGCTTTTCCATGCTATACTAGGAGTGAGGTGCATACATTGCGTAAATCAATCCAAATCCAACAAATATTACTAAACCAGTTGCAAGTGCCAACGAGGTTGTTAACAAATTATAAATCGCTCGGACTAGACGAAAAGGACGTTATGCTGTTATTACAAATATATCGATTTATTTTTGATGAAAATGAATTTCCAACACCGGCCGAACTGACATCATTTCTAACGATAGACGAACAAGAATGTTCAACTATATTGCGCAAGCTGATTCAAAAGGGATTTTTGGCAATTGAGCAAACAAAAAATGAACAAAATCAATGGAGTGAACTATACTCCTTAGACCCGCTTTGGGAAAAAATATTTTCGACCGTCAAGCCGGAAACAGAACAGGAAGATGGCTCCATTTTTATTCTATTTGAGCAAGAATTCGGCAGGCCATTGTCACCATTTGAAATCGAAACCATCAATGTATGGTTAGATGAAGACGAATTAGCACCGTCATTAATTAAAGCAGCATTAAGGGAATCGGTTTTAATGGGAAAACTTAATTTTAAATATATCGATCGAATTCTCCGAGATTGGAAGAAGAAAGGGATAAAAACAGTCGAACAAGCAAGAGAGGCAACCAAATCATTTCATAATAAACAAACGAGTAAACCAACAGCACCAACCAAAAAGAGGGATACATCGTTTTACTATAACTGGCTAGAAGGGGAGGATTAAACGGTGCTAACTAAAAAACAGGTCCAGTTTTGTCTGGATCGCATGCGTGAAATGTTCCCACATGCCGAATGCGAACTGAATCATGCCAATCCATTTGAATTAGTCATTGCTGTACTTTTATCTGCTCAATGTACCGATGTGTTGGTCAATAAGGTGACAAAAGAATTGTTTAAAAAATATCAAACACCTGAAGATTATTTAGCTGTCACTTTAGAGGAATTACAACAGGACATCCGATCAATTGGACTTTATCGGAACAAGGCAAAAAATATTCGCAAACTTTGCCAAATGTTGATTGATGAATATGGTGGGGAAGTTCCGGAAACAAAGGAGGAACTCATGAAATTGGCAGGTGTTGGACGAAAAACTGCTAATGTTGTCGCTTCGGTTGCTTTTCATGAACCTGCGATTGCAGTTGACACACACGTCGAACGGGTTGCTAAACGACTAGGCTTTTGCCGATGGAAGGGTTCCGTATTAGAAGTAGAACAAACATTAATGAAAAAAGTTCCCAAAAATGAGTGGAGTGAAACACACCACCGGATGATCTTCTTTGGTAGATACCATTGCAAGGCTAAAAATCCAAATTGCCCTGAATGTCCTCTGTTAGAAGTTTGCAGGGAAGGTCAGAAACGAATGAAGAAACGAAATGCTATTTAAAAAGACCGAGGCAGCTCACTTTAAAATGAGCTGCCTCGGTCTTTTTTTATTTTTATTCGTCGTTGTCTTGGTCTTCGTCATCTTCTTGGTCATTCCCGTGGCCGTTTCCATGTCCATTCCCATGATCTTCTCCTGGACCACCAGTTTCTTCATCTTCACCAGGTATTTGAATGGTAGTACTCTGTGATTCACCTCGAATACCGCTTGTTTCTCCATTTTTACCTATTGGTGTAACAGCAATCGTATAGGTAATACCTGGCTGAGCATTGTCAATTTTAAGGCCATTTGAATTAACTGTTTGTTGTTGAGGTGCGCCACCACTTGGTGTAACGGTCACCTCAAACGTTGCCGCAGGACCATTATATTTCCATGAAACATCAATGGTATTATTTTTATAGGTAGCATTTAATCCATTAACGGGTTCCATCTCGCCATCATTTTCAGCTTCGTCCTCATCTTCTTCAGCTTCTCCATCGGTTGTCACTTTTGTTGATTTTGCCTCACTCGTATTTGCCTCATCATCATTACTAACAACCACGACTTGGATCGTATATTCAGCACCCGGTTCAACACTTGTGATTTCCATGTCTGTATCATCTGTTGTTGATAGTTCTTGCATCTGTCCGCCGTCAATACCTGCACTTACTTGGAAGGAAACGTCTTGATCTTCATCATAATCCCATTCCACATCAATTGTATTTTCATCTTCGTTAAAAGTTGCTGTTAAATCGTTGACAGGATCAAGTTTATCGTATTTCTCCGACGTTTTTGATGGTTCATTTCCTTTTACAAATAACTCCGAAACAATTTCCGATTCTGGTGTATAGTCACTTGGTAACCGTGCAGGATTCGATCCTTTTTCTACACCGAGCTCCACAACCGAGCTTGGTTTTGTGAAATCAGCTGTTTCAATACCATCAGAAATATAAGACATTGTATTTTTAAACAATGCGTGTGGAATTTTGGTATCAGGTAAAACCACTTTTTGATCATTATATCCAGTCCAGATGGAGATAGTGTAATTAGTTGAATAACCACTAAACCATGAATCAGGACTACCGTCTTTATCTTCAAGGTTTGTTGTTCCTGTTTTCCCAGCTACTGGAAGACTAGGAATGTTGGCTAACGTTCCTGTACCCTCCGTCATAACTGATTTGAGCATATCAGTTATCATATATGCCGTATAGTCTGACATAACAGGCTCTGGTTTTGGTTTTAATTCAACCGTTTTACCATCAGGGAATTCTACTTTAGTAACAGCGTATGGTTCATTCGATATCCCTTCATTACCAAATGCCCGGTATGCACCTGCAAGCTCAAGTGGGGTAACTTCTAATGAAGCTCCACCAATGGTATCCAAAATGGTCATATTTTTATCACCAAAATCTATTCCTAAACCTTCAGCAAATTCCTGTGCTTTTCCTGTGCCGATTTCATCAGTTGTTTTTAGTGCTGGAACATTCAATGATTGAGCTAATGCATAACGCATTGACATCCAGCCTTGATATTTGCCGTTCCAGTTGCCTGCTTTTTTATTGGTACCCGCAATTTCAAAAGGTTTATCATCGTTTAGTTGATGATATGTTGACCATTTTTCATATTCAATGGCAGGACCATAAGCAGCGATCGGTTTCATAGTAGACCCGGCTTGACGGCCACCCTGAATGGCATAGTTGTAGCCACCGTTTTCAAGTCCTCCACGAGCACCGCCAATTGCACGTATTGCCCCATTTTTCGTATCTAATACAACCATTCCAGCTTGCATATCGACCATATTACCTTTCGTGTCTTCTACTTTATCTGGATACGGAATTGGATTATCATCACTATCCGAAAATAGGAACTCAACATGGTCTTGCATGTCTGTGTCCAACGTTGTATATATTTTTAGCCCATCTGTATAAATATCTGCACCATCAAGTTTTTGTTTTACTTCTTTTTTAACTTTTTGTAAAAATCCTTCATACGGTGATGTATCAGGATGTGTATCTGTTAATAATGATGGAATATCAACTTTCCTTGCTTCATCCGCTTCTTTCTCCGTTATTTTACCGTGCATGACCATTAAATCGAGGACCGTATCCATCCGTTCCTTCGTTAATTCAGGATGATTATACGGGTCATAACCAGTCGGACGTTGCGGTAAACCGGCTAAAATGGCAGCCTCAGGTAATGTTAAATCGTTCAAGTCTGTCTTACCATAATAAATTTGTGCGGCTTTAGCCACCCCATAGGCGCCACTACCATAATAAACTTTATTCAAATACATCTCGAGTATTTCTTCTTTTGAATAATCTTGCTCTAATTGCAGTGCTAACCACATTTCTTGTACTTTGAGACTTATTTTTTTATCATGTTTCAGGAAGGCTTGTTCTACCACCTGTTGTGTTATGGTACTTGCACCCTGAGAACCAAAACCATCCGTAATATTAGCGATAATTGCACCACCAATTCGCTTAGGGTCTATCCCATGGTGTTCAAAGAAACGCGAGTCCTCTGTTGCAACAACCGCATCAATTAAAACTTGCGGTAAGTCATCATAACTAATTTTCGTTCGCTGTTCTGCTCCCAAATCAGCAAACAATTCCCCATCTTTATCATAAATTTTTGATGAAAATGGATCTGTTAGTTTGGATGCATCAATATCAGGCGCAGTAGCGATATAATAGGTGAACAATGCTCCGACACCAATTGCTAAAGCCAAAATTATGATTCCAGTATAGAGAAAAATCCTTTTCCATAACGGTTTCTTTTTCGTTTTCTTTTGCTTTCTTCTTGCCATGCGAGATTGGCCGTTTTCTGCCATAGCTCCATTCCTCCGTCTCTAAAAATAAAGCTGATCAATTACCTGCAAATAATCCACTCTCTTTTGAAAATGAAAGGGGATCTGGTATCCATCTTGTTTAATTGTTTGATAGGGAATCGATTTACGACCACCATTTAGTTTGTTTTGCCAATATGGAAAAATCTTTTCAGCAGGCATATAATAAGTTTCATTAAATGTGGCGAATCGAATTAACATAAAGCAAATCCCATCATGTTCCACAATGGATTGCATATGTTTTATCTGATGATCGTGGATATTAGCTAATGGAAACAGTGTTTTATTTTTTGTTTCCTTTGCTTCAAAATCAATATATCTTCCACGATATAATCCATTGTAATCCGTTGTTGAGGCTTGTTTAAAATACCCTTCAGTAATAACAGCAGCACTCCTTCTAGGATAGTGAACCTTTACTATTTGTACAGGTGTTGGTTTCTTATGGATCACTGCTTTATTCATTTCTAAATAACACGTGTTTGTTTCATTAATATCTTCTTCTAATGTCATCCCCCGATTACTAAAGCTGTTTTTCGCTTGATTTCTATTATTTTGCGGGATTGTATGCTTTCTTCCATTCGGATAGTTCATCCAAATTCCCCCTTGCATATTACAGTATCATACCACAAAAAAAGCGGACTTGATAATAAACAAATGCATAATATGTACTGTAAATACGAATCCTAATAGTTATCGTAATTCAATGCATCTGGGAGCGTGCGACAATTCATGCTAGGAAGCCAAGATTATCTCCATTATATAATAAAGAAGACAAAAGAACATAATCTCGATAACATTACCCGTACGAAAGCATATCAAAACTTTTATCTTCGCTTTCCGGAAATCAAATGGGCCTTTGTTGCAAGTTTAGTTTCCAGAAATGCTGGATGGAACATGACAGATCTTTATTTACCGCCATTCAAAAAACTTCTTAGTCATAAAAAGCGTCAACAGTTATTCATGACATACGAACGGGCAAATTGGCTGATTTTCTCCGACGCTTATCCACAATTATTAGTATATAAGTTATCGAGAAAATTGAATATGCCTTTGTTTGATTTATTAACAGGGTTACGAGTTTCAACATTCATGGTTCACGAATGGTATCAATTTTGGCAGCATCATGACCAGAACAGGTTAATGACTGCTTTGATCATTAATGAGCAAAATGTGATTCAACGTCCAGTCATGAAACAGGCTTATTTCAAGTATCAGGTATTTTCCAGACTTCCATACCTAATACAAGATTTTTTATTCATGAATGCAGTAATTTTGCCTACACGATCACCTAATTTATATGGTGCTTTTGTACATGACTTCACGAATGTAACGAACAGGATAACATTAGGAAAACATCTTGCTGCAATTATATACGATCCAACCATTTATCAAAACCTGCTTGATTTCGCCACTACAATGGAGCACACCGGTTCTCGACGTGATTATGAGCGATTCTTACAGTTACATTTGCCTAGAAGTCCACTTTTACGTGTCGTTTACCCTACAATATCCCATCAAGATATTATTCGTAAAGACTGGTACAAATTAGGGGGGATAAAGTCTAAATGGTTTCAAGATGTACAAAACCATTCAATTCATTCGAACGTTGGTGCTTCTTTTTACAAAAAAAGGCATTTGCTTTATGCGTCTTATCACATTAAGAAAATGTTCTCGTAACCAAAAAAATCGGCTCAAGGGCCGATTTTTTTAGAATATATAGCTGGCTATTTAAGTTGATGGACGATCCGGGCCGTCTAATTTTTTATTGCCGTAACCCCGTACATCTTTCTTTTGCTTTTCTTCAGCTTTTTGTTTCGTCTGTTTCTTCATACTTATACCTCCTTTGTTCTTAGTTTGTCAAATTTCAAAGAAAAAATGAGTGCTTGCACTTGTTTTGCCTCATTTTTTCTAGTTTTGTCGAACAAGAAGGTCGTTCCAAACTTTTGCCGAATTAGTTAGATAAAATACTTTGATGAGGGTGAGTAATGTGACTATTTTAGCTCAAAAGTTATCGTATTCGAACGAGGGAATAGATAAGCAGGCATTTGTGAATTCGCTCCAAAATATGTCTGACCAATTAAGGTGGGCAGATCAAAAATTAACAATGAAGGTTGATAATGAAATCATTCAATCATTTTATTACCAACAGAATACGATTAGAGTAGCACAGTCGACCGTGAATCGAATAAAAAGCCGTGCAAAAAAGCCTTCATAGGTGGTACAGTATATGGGAGACATAGAATAAAAGGCGGTTTTTAGACATGGAATTAACAGAGCAAACAAAGGAATTAAAACATCATTTAAATCAATTAACAGAGAGATATGAACATAACGACCCTCCTGAAGATAAACGGGATAAACAATTTTTTTTAACTGTGAAGGAAACAACAGAACCTATTTATCAGCTTTTAGCAAATTGGGAAGAAGCAGCACTAAAATCTGTAAAAAAACGAGAAGTAAATGTTCATCCACAACAAGTTACATCGACACGAGAAAACATGGAATTGCTGTTAATGCACAGCTTCTATATCGATGTAAAACGTAAACGGTACATGGAATTAAATAAATCAGTTCATTACGTTTTTGATCAGTTAATACGAGAATTACAAAAATAAAGCCTTTACAATAACCATTTAATTCCGTATAATTGCCTTCCACCTAGTATGAAAGGGGAAGGCAAGATGAATAAAGAAAGTTTAATCAATGAGGCAAAGAAAATAAGGGAAAAAGCCTATGTGCCATATTCAGAATTTCCGGTTGGGGCAGCCTTAACGACCAAGTCTGGGAAAGTATATACAGGTTGTAATATCGAGAATGCGGCATTTCCAGTTACCTGCTGTGCAGAACGAGTGGCTATTTTCAAAGCTATTGCGGATGGGGAAAGGGAATTTAGCGAAATGGCAGTTGTCGCAGATACAGAAAGACCCGTACCACCATGCGGATCCTGCCGTCAAGTAATGAGCGAGTTTTTCAAACCAACAATGACGGTTCATTTAACAAATCTACATAACAACACAAAAACGGTTTCGGTGGAAGAATTATTACCGTTTTCCTTTCAACCAGATGACCTGCATAACAAAGAATAAAAGAAGCTGGAATTCGCAGCTTCTTTATTTAGGCTCTTTTCGTAATATTTGTTGCTTTCTGCCCCGCAGCCCGTATACACTTCGCTTTCCGGGGGCGGCTGGAGAGCCTCCTCGTGCTGGCGCACTGCGGGGTCTCACCGATGCCTCTCTTCCCCCAGGAGTCTACGTGTATCCGGGCTGCTTGCAAGGAAATACATGGTTTAATATTTCCCTGTAATCAAGCATTAAATAATTGTAATAATATGATAAAGCACAACATCAGCGAAGGAAATACACGTAGACTCCTGCGGGAAAAGCAACAGCTGAAGATCCCGCAGGAAGTGCTTTTCTTCCGAGGAAGCTGAAGCGTTGCCCGCGGAAAGCGCAGTGTATTTTCCGTAGCGGCAATTTTGAACCCTACTTACTTCGCAGTTTATATCTATTGTTTAAAAAATAACAATCTTTTATAAAACTATTTTACATAAAGTTTTCCTAAACAAGCATATATACATATAACAATAATACAATTAAAATTGACATTCCCTTGTTTATTTGAAAAAATATAGATGTACTCGTGAAGAATATGAGGTGATGATAACAATGAACGGAACGAACATCCAACTCAGTGGAAAAGACATCCTTGAAAAAAACTTTAAAACTGCCATGCGCGGATATAACCAAGAAGAAGTAGATGAATTTTTAGACTCGATCATACAGGATTATGAAGCATTCCAACAAGAAATTGAAAAACTACAACAAGAAAATGAACGCTTACGAAAACAAACAGATCAATCAAGAACCCGATCTCAAGCACCAAATCATCAAGTGAATTATGATATTCTCAAACGTTTATCCAACTTAGAAAAAACTGTTTTTGGCAAAAAATATGCTGATTCCTAATGTCTAGCTTTTTTTACCAATGCAATTATACAAAATTTGTGGTATACTCTTTTAGAATGATGTTGAATACTGATGTAATCGCTGCATAAATAATGCAGAGGAAAGTCCATGCTCACACAAACTGAGATGTTTGTAGTGATCGTGCTTGACGAAACCATAAGTCAAGGTAGCCGATTGGTTAACGGCAGAAGGAATTCCTAAGTCTTTTTAAGATATGGAAAAAACTTCTTGAAAGTGCCACAGTGACGTAGTCTGAATGGAAACATCCAGAGTGGAACGAGGTAAACCCCACGAGTGAGCAACCCAAAATAAGGTAGGGGCACCCTTGATTAGGGAATCAAACTGAAAAAGGGACAAGCTAATGCTTGCAGATAGATGATTACGACCAAAGTACAAGGTTGACCACCGTTTGGAGTACAATGGAACAGAACATGGCTTATGAAGTATTCAATGGTCCATACAATTAATAGATAAACCTTTCACATGGTAACATGCCAAGTGAAAGGTTTTTTATTTTTTCCTCTTAAGTGGTACACTAAACGTAATTTAGTTAAAGGAAACGAGTGAGATTATGATTCAAGATGTAAAATTAATAGCAACAGCGGCGATGGGATTAGAATCGGTTGTTGCAAGTGAAGTGAAGGACCTTGGCTATGATGCTGAGGTGGAGAATGGGAAAGTTATTTTCACAGCACCAATTACAGCCATCCCGCGTTGTAACTTATGGCTTCGAACTGCGGATCGGGTTAAATTACTTATTGGTGAATTTAACGCGACAACATTTGATGAATTATTTGAAGGAACAAAAGCATTGCCATGGGAAAGTTTTATTACAGAGGACGGGCAATTTCCCGTTTCTGGGAAATCAGTGAAATCCACATTGTATAGTGTCCCAGATTGTCAAGCTATTGTAAAAAAAGCAATTGCCGAACGTTTAAAACTAAAATACGGATTGGCTTCAAAAATGCCAGAATCAGGTGCATTTTATAAAGTAGAAGTAGCCATACATAAAGATGTCGCCTCTCTAACATTAGATACGTCTGGGGCTGGTTTACATAAACGTGGCTACCGTGTAGGTCAAGGTGAAGCACCATTAAAAGAAACCATGGCAGCTGCACTTGTTTTGTTGACAAATTGGCAGCCTACATACACATTTATTGACCCTTTCTGTGGGTCAGGCACAATACCAATCGAGGCTGCATTAATTGGACAAAATATTGCACCGGGATTTAATCGTGAATTTGCATCTGAAAATTGGGGTTTTATTAAAAATAGTTATTGGGAACAAGCTTTTGAAGAGGCAGAGGATCTAGCGAATTATGGTCAACAACTTGATATTGTCGGCTCCGATATCGATCATAATATGATAAAGATCGCAAAGGACAATGCGACAGAAGCGGGATTAGGCGATTTACTCGTATGGAAGCAAATGCAAGTGAAGGATTTGTTCATCCGCAAAGAAAATGGTTATATCATCGGAAATCCACCATACGGACAACGGCTTGGAGACAAAAAAACGATCGCAAGTCTTTATCAAGACCTTGGCAGCATCATGAAAGAACATCCAAGTTGGAGTGTTTATATCCTGACAGCTTTTGAAGAATTTGAGAAACAGTATGGACAAAAAGCAACGAAAAAGCGAAAACTTTTTAATGGGTTCATTCGTACTGATTACTATCAGTACTTTGGGAAGAGATAGAGAGGGGAGATCAAAATGGGAGACAATACAAAAGCTTTAGAGAAAGACTTCCACGAATTACTTCAAGAACAAAATGCATATCGGGAGGCAATTACGCTTACACAATGGGATATGCGCACAAAGATCCCCAAAAAAGGTGTGGGACAGCGCTCAGAGGTAGTAGGGTTACTATCGGAAAAGCTTCATCAATTGGAAACATCTGAAAAAATGAAGTACATTACCGATATGTTAATGGAATCGACCAAAGACGAGATAATTCGAAAAACTGCTGAAGATTGTCAGGAAACATATGAGCGCAATAAAAAAATTCCTCATGATGAATTCAAGGAATATGTGATGCTTCAATCGAAGTCTGAAGCGATATGGCAAGAAGCAAGAGAGAAAGCCGATTTTTCATTGTTTCAACCTTACTTGGAAAAACTCGTGGACTATAATAAAAAGTTTGCTAACTATTGGGGATATAAAGCAAACATCTATGATGCGCTTTTACACAATTATGAGCCTGGGGTTACAACCAAAACATTAGATAACGTGTTTCCCAAACTTCGAAAATCTTTAAGTTCCTTAGTTGATGATATTAATCGAAGTAATGCAAAACCTGATCCTACTGTATTGACAGGGCATTTTCCGAAACAAGATCAACGAGCATTTACATTAGAAGTTCTAAAGCAAATGGGGTATGACTTTGATTCCGGCCGACTTGATGAAACGATTCATCCATTTGCAATTGGAATAAATTTGAATGATGTCCGGGTAACAACGAGGTACGATGAAGAAGATTTCCGTATGGCTGTATTTGGCACGATTCATGAAGGTGGACATGCATTGTATGAGCAAAACATCAGTCAACAACTTGCTGGCACACCTCTAGCCACAGGAACTTCAATGGGAATTCATGAATCACAGTCATTGTTTTGGGAAAATTTTATTGGCCGTAGTGAAGCCTTTTGGCAATCACACTATGATTCATTCAAATCATTTGCACCACAACAGTTTCATCATGTGCCATTGGATGATTTTTATCGTGCCGTAAATGAAGTGAAGCCATCATTCATCCGCATAGAAGCAGATGAATTAACGTATCCTCTTCATATTATGATCAGATATGAACTAGAAAAAGCATTAATCAACGATGAGATAAGCGTTCGTGATTTACCACATTTATGGAATGAAAAAATGGTAGATTATCTAGGAATTGAACCACCAACAGATCGAGAAGGGGTCTTACAGGATATCCATTGGGCTGGAGGAGACTTTGGCTACTTCCCATCCTATGCACTCGGTTATATGTATGCAGCACAATTTCAGCATACCATGGCAAAAGAAATGAACTTAGATGACATGATTGCAAAAGGTAATTCTGATCCCATTAGACAATGGTTAACAAGTCACATTCACCAATATGGAAAAATGAAAAAACCATTGGAAATTATTCAAGATGTCACAAATGAATCATTAAATCCTGATTATTTAGTACAATATTTAACGAATAAATACACGGATATTTATAAGCTATAAAAAAACAGGGGCTGCATTAAGCTCCTGTTTTTTTACACTTTAAAAGGATAAAATTTTATAAAAAAAACTTCAGCAATTGCTAGACACGTGGCGAGTGCCTAGTATTTCTAATCTGCTAGGAAAAATTTTTCATATTTTAATTCAAACAACACAAACTATCTTAAAAAAGGTGAATCTGATGACATATATTTGTTCTGCAGGTGTTGGCATTCCAAAGTATGAAATAAGCCAACAAGAAATTAAAGAAATGGTTGGGGAGTTATTTCCATACACCGAAAGACAATTAGCAAGATTGTTACCGGTATTTGATCATGCTGAAATTGTGAAACGACAATTCGCAGTGGAAAAAGATTGGTTTAAGACGAGCCATACTTTTCAAGAAAAAAATAATTTATATCAACTCCATGCTTGCGATTATGCCTTAAAGGCGATTGATCATTGTCTAACAAATGAGCAATTATTAACAGAATCAATCCCGTATGAGGCTGTTGATATGATTATATTTGTATCAAGTACAGGTATCGCCACACCTTCGCTTGATACCCACATTTTTAATGAACGTCCATTTCGTGAAGATGTTAAACGTATGCCATTATGGGGACTTGGTTGTGCTGGGGGTGCCATTGGGTTGGCGCGTGCATATGACTTTCTCACGGCACACCCGAACAAGACAGCACTCGTTGTATGTGCGGAATTGTGTAGTTTAACATTTCAAAAAGATGATTATAAGAAAAGCAACCTAGTTGGGACCGCTTTATTTGGGGATGGAGTAGGAGCCGTTTTTATGAGCGGGAAGGATTCTATCTACCGTCAAAAACGCAGAAAAGTATTACCCAAACTAGTCACCACAAGTTCATTTACAAAAAAAGATAGTCTTTCCGTAATGGGGTGGGACATTACTAACAATGGGTTGGAAGTGATTTTTTCCAAAAGTATTCCGAACCTCGTACAAACACTTTGGAAAGATCATATGAATGCGTTTTTAAAAAATGGAAACATAACCGAGAAGTCCATTCATTCTTTTATTGCGCATCCTGGTGGTAAAAAAGTGCTGGAGGCAATGGAAGATACATTACATATTTCCCGTGAACAATTAGCCCATTCGTATAATGTGTTGCAGAATCATGGAAACATGTCTTCAAGTACAGTCATTTATGTATTAAATGAATGGATGAAAGAGGAAGAAGTTAGTCTAGGGGAATATAGCATTTTATCTGCTTTAGGACCAGGATTTAGCTCAGAACTATTATTATTGGAGTGGAGCGAATGACGACATGGATGATTTTTTTATTGGGAGCTATCGTGTGCCAGCGTCTTTTGGAACTAATGATAGCAAAACGAAATGAAAAGTGGATGAAAGAAAGGGGAGGAATTGAGAAAGGGAAAAAACATTATAAATGGTTTATCATTCTCCATAGCTTATTTTTCTTTACGATTGTTTTTGAGGTTGAATTAAGTGATATTGCAGGTAAACAATTAAATTACTTTTTGTTCCTAATCTTTATCGCTACCCAAATTGGCCGAGTGTGGTGTATTCGAACCTTAGGAAAGTTTTGGAATACGAAAATAATCGTATTGCCAGGGGTATCCTTGATTAAGAAAGGTCCGTATAAATATATCAAACATCCAAATTATCTGATTGTGTTAATTGAATTGTTTATCATTCCGCTTATGTTAGGGGCTTATTTTACAGCTGTTTTATTCCCGTTGCTGCATCTAGGTCTCCTGCGATTACGGATACCACGTGAAGAAAAAGCTTTAACGAGGGCAACTTGATTATGGTATGATAAAAGACCAAAAAAAGCGGTAATCTAATGAGAGATTACCGCTTTATATATTGATAAATTATTTTTTAACTACATTAGCAGCTTGAGGTCCGCGTTCGCCTTCTACGATTTCAAAAGTAACTTCTTGTCCTTCTTCTAAAGATTTGAAGCCTTCTTCTTGAATTGCAGAATAATGAACAAATACATCATTTCCGTCTTCAACTTGAATGAAACCATAACCTTTTTCTGCGTTGAACCATTTTACTACTCCGTTTTCCATTGTGATTAATCCTCCTAAAAACTTTCACGCAAAAGTATGTGTTTAAACATTCTTTAACACGTGTTAATAATACAAAGCTGGATGATCCGGAAAAAAGGCAGCTCCTATAGAAGCGTAGGATCATAAGTCACATCCACTTCTATAGAAGCTGCCTGTCATTAATGATTCCATACATCTTCTTTGCTTGTCTAAATCATAGCTTATTTTAGCTTCTCCGTCAAGAAATAGCCACTAAAAATCATAACTTTTTAACTATATTTTTTATCATAAACTGGGTTATAATGAAAACGTTTAAGAGGAAAGCGAGTAATTTGGGAGTGGGGTATAAAAATGAGAAAAGATGAACAACTAAAGAAAATACAGACTTATGTAATGAATCACTTTCAAGAGGACACAACTGGACATGATTTTTTTCATATGAAGCGTGTAGCCAAAACAGCAAGGATGATCGCGGAACAAGAATTTGCCGATTTATTCATTTGTGAAGCAGCCGCATGGCTACATGATATTGGCGATCATAAACTTTTTACTAACCCAACAAAAGCCCTTCAAGAATTGGATTTATTTCTCGAATCGATTGGTTTAGCAACCAGCAATATTAAACAGATAAAAACGGCTATGAGAGATGTTTCGTTCAGTAAAGGAGCAGTTCCGACGACATTAGAAGGCAAAATTGTTCAAGATGCAGATCGAATTGATGCAATTGGTGCGATTGGAATTGCCAGAACCTTTGCATATGGAGGAGCAAAAGGCCAGTTTATTTATCATGATACATATAAAGATAACACTTCCATCCAACACTTTTATGATAAATTATTGACATTGAAGGAATGCATGCATACAAAAACAGCAAAACAAATCGCATGTGAGCGACACAAATTTATGGAAACGTATTTAGAGCAGTTCTTTCGTGAATGGTAGAAACATACAAAAGCCGATTACAGAGATATGATACCCTATAATCGGCCTTTGTAAATTTAGTCGCTAACAGGTCCTTTTTCTGTTTTTCCAGTTTCCAATAACCAGTAATGCTGAAATATTTCTGTTACTGCAATGAGAAGTCCAGTCAAGACTGCTCCCCAAAAGGTGACAGCTGAATCTGTGAAGAACATGGAACCGTAATAGACAACAAGTGTCGTGACAATAAAATCCAATCCTGTACTTAACCAGTTCGTGCTCTCCTTTAGCATTAAAACTTCCATAAAATAACCAATAACTGCTAATACAACACCAATGATGATTGGCTGGTACCAATAAGCAAAATCAACATTAGGAAAAATCCACGATGCAAGGATGACACCTATTGGACATACAATTAATTTTACGATGAATCCACTCATTTTAATCCCACCTTTTTGGCTTTAATATGCCTAGTATTTCTCATTGTTCAAGTGATTATTATAAAATGAGTGGCCACACAACTAATTGATTCGTTTTGCCCCAATATATTTGGATTCCCAATATGAATTGTTCATTTCACTTATTTCTACACCCCGAGATTCCCCAGCATGAATGAACTCCCCGTTACCTAGATAAATTCCCATATGTGATGGCCCGGGTTTGTAGGTTTCAAAGAAGACAAGATCCCCAATTGATGGACTACCCACAGGCTGGGAAAAATTCCACATATCACCAACTGTTCTTGGTGTTGTGATACCTTGGGTTTGGAAAACATATTGAATAAATCCACTACAATCAAAACCACCCGGCGTTTCACCACCCCATACGTAAGGGGTACCAATGTATTGGGTGGCGACTTGGGCTATTTGAGCATTATTTGTTCCTTTAACGTCTACCTGCTTCACCTTTTGTTCGTTGTCTTTGGTAGCCGTCTTTATTTCTGGCGTCTTTTCCTGTTTATCGTCGGCCTTTTCGTACAGTACTGTCAGTTTTTGTTGCGTTATTCCATTTGTGAGTTCGATATTGTGTTCATCCTCGGCAATTTTTAAGGCTTGCATTGTACGTGGTCCGAAAATCCCATCCACTTCTCCCTCATAATAGCCAAAATAATGTAAGGCTTGCTGTACAAGTTTTACATCATTGCTATGCAAACCAGGATAAATCGTTTCGGACAAATCTTTTATTTGCTCCATATACTTCTCCTTTTCGGCTTCAATCAATGCATATATTGTCTTGATATCACCTTGCCCAGTTACTGTAATGTTATGATCTGTTTGAAACTTTTTTAGTGCATGTTCTGTCAAAATACCAAAGTCACCATCAATATGATCATCATAATAAGCTAGCTTATTCAATTTTTGTTGTAATACGCGAACTGTTTCACTGTGTTCACCATATTCTGCAAGTTCCGCTTCGATTAATAAATCATTTTGAAGCATTGGATATGCATCAACATAGGTAGCAAGCGGTTGGCTTAACATGAAGCTATAAAGAACAGATTGTTTCATAACATGTTCAACAGTTCCATTCACAAGAATGTCCCCTTTCATGTTTCATTCTTCTTAAACAGTTTTATGCGATAATGAATGGTTTATGATCTACTACGGATTACGTTTATGTTACAATGGGGTAAAGTGAAAACTTCAGTTAACGGAAATTTAATAATACATTTAATCATGTTATTAGTATCAAAAACCGGAGGAGATTACATGCTGAAAGATGAACAAGCATACTTAAATTTATGTAAACATGTACTGCAAAATGGAACAAATAAAGATGATCGTACCAATACGGGAACCTACTCTGTATTTGGTCATCAAATGCGTTTTAATTTAAAAAATGGGTTTCCGCTTTTGACGACAAAAAAAGTTCCCTTTCGCCTTGTAGCAAGTGAATTGCTTTGGTTTATTAAAGGGGACACAAATATTCGCTATTTAGTTAAGAATAATAACAACATCTGGAATGAATGGGCATTTAAAAAATGGGTGGAAAGCTCTGATTATACAGGTCCAGATATGACAGACTTTGGTAATCGCAGTCTGCAGGACCCAGAATTTAATAAGCTTTACCAAGAGCAGATGGCTATCTTTAAGGATAATATTATTCATGATGACACATTTGCAAAAAAATACGGTGACCTTGGTTCTGTTTATGGTAAGCAATGGCGTGCATGGAAAACATCAAAAAATGAAACGATCGATCAATTAAAGCAAGTGATTACATCGATTCAAACAAACCCGGATTCACGCCGTCATCTCGTAACGGCTTGGAATCCTGAAGACGTTCCAGGAAACATGGCATTACCACCATGCCATACATTGTTTCAATTTTACGTAGCTGATGGAAAACTTTCTTGTCAGTTGTATCAGCGAAGTGCGGATATCTTTTTAGGAGTACCATTTAATATCGCAAGCTATGCACTATTAACACACTTGATCGCCCACGAATGTAATTTAGAAGTTGGCGAATTCATTCATACGCTCGGTGATGCACACATTTATTCCAATCATGTAAAGCAAGTAAACATACAATTGGAAAGAGAAGCAAGGAACCTGCCAACAATCAAACTAAATACAGAGAAAGCGTCTATTTTTGATTTTGAACTAACGGACTTTGAATTAGTGGACTATGATCCACATCCGGCCATTAAAGCCCCCATAGCTGTTTAATTGATGAAATGAAGGAGGAATTTAACGTTGATCTCATTACTCGTCGCAATGAGCCATAATCAAGTGATTGGTTCTGACAAAGACTTGCCATGGCATCTACCAAACGATTTAAAGTTTTTTAAAGAACTTACAACAGATCATACGATTATTATGGGAAGAAAAACATTCGAATCGATTGGTAAGGCACTGCCTAAACGGAAAAACATTGTGATTACCAAGCAGGATCCCAGTAAATTTCCAGAAGGTGTTCACGTCATTCATGATTTGGATACTGTAGCTAAATGGAAGGAAGAAACTCCAGATGAAGAAATTTTCATCATAGGTGGAGGGACCATTTTCGAGGAATTAATCGATATTGCTGATCGCATGTATATTACATTTATTGATCATTCCTTTGAAGGAGATACCCATTTTCCAATTTTCACAATGGAGGATTGGTCATTGACCTCAAAAGCACAAGGAGAAAAGAACGAAAAGAATCCTTATGATTATTACTTTTTACAATATGATCGAAGGTAAGGAGATAATGTGAAAAGCTGTGGTGTGATTCTATCAGGTGGAAAATCAACAAGAATGGGAAAAAATAAATCATTGTTACCACTTCAAAACAAACCCGTAATTGAACATGTTGCCGAAGAATTAATGAAGTGTAGTGATGAGGTCGTTGTTGTAACAAATGAACCATCCGCATATAAATTTCTTCATGTACCATTGATTGAAGACAGGTATGTAAACAAAGGACCATTAGCAGGACTCGATACAGCTTTATACCACCAGGAAGCGGATATTTTCTTAATTGCTGCCTGTGATATGCCATTTATAAATCAGTATGTATATGCATATTTAATTGACCAATTAAATCAATACGATGCTGTTGTTCCTATTTTTGAGAACCAAATGCATCCGCTCGCAGGTATTTATCGAAAATCAGTATTGCCTACAATTCAGCATCAGTTAATGAATGATAACCGGAAAGTACGTGGTATTCTTGATCATATTCAAGTAAATTATGTTCATCATTTTGCAACGATTTCAGCAGAAATACTGACAAAACATTTTTTTAACATGAATTATCCCATGCAATATGATCAAGCTAAGAAAGTATAAGTTGTCCTTACAACGGTAATCATGTTAAACTATATACGTTTACAAGCTACATAATTAAGTTTATGAACGTTGTGAGTATTTTTTTCGCAAATTGTTTTCAAGTTAATAGGAATAGCTTTATAATTAACTACAAAGAGGTGTGCTTATGTTATCAAATATAGGATTCCCAGGATTGATTTTAATTTTAATTATTGCTTTAGTCATCTTCGGGCCGAAAAAACTTCCGGAAATCGGGAAAGCTGCAGGTCATTCATTACGTGAATTTAAAAACTCTGCACGAGAGCTTACAAGTGACGTTACCGATGAAGTGAAAGAAACAAAAGAAATTATTAATGGGAAAGAAAACCAATAAAATCATTCGGAGTGATACATTATGTTTAGCAATATCGGTATACCAGGATTAATTTTAATATTGATCGTCGCGTTAGTCATTTTTGGTCCATCAAAGCTACCGGAAATCGGAAAAGCTTTTGGGAGTTCGTTGAAGGAGTTTAAAAATGCTACAAAAGATATTGTCTCTGATGATGATAAAGATAAAAACAAATAATACCTAGTATAAAAACTTCATTCGGTGAAGTTTTACTGCCCGTTCATGCGGGATAAAATGACCATATGAAGGTGTAAGGGCAATAACCTTGCATCTTCTTTTGTGCTTAAGCTCCAGGAAGTGAGAGTGAATCAATGTCTGAAGATCAACAATCTGTTACCACAAATGAAAAAGAAATGAATGTAACTGGACATTTATCAGAATTAAGAAATAGGCTGATCGTTACTGCTGTATTTTTCGTTTTGTTCTTTACTTTGGGATTTATTTATGTAAAGGAAATTTATGGGTTTTTCGTTAATGATTTGGATTTTTCACTAAATGTTATAAGTCCTGGTGAAATCATCTGGATTTATTTCACCATGGCAGGCTTAGTTGCCGTGATTGGCACTATTCCGATTTTGTTTCTACAAATTTGGCTCTTTATAAAACCCGGACTTACGCGTTCCGAACAAAAAGCCTCGTTGGCCTATATTCCAGCCGTATTTTTACTATTTATCGGGGGATTAGTGTTTGGCTACGTTATTTTTATCAAACTAATTTTACCATTTTTACTTTCATTGAATAATGGCATGTTTAATGAATTGTTTACCGTAGATAAATATTTTAAATTTTTACTTCGTGTAACAATCCCGTTCGCAGTATTGTTTGAAATTCCAATTATTTCCATGTTTTTAACTAGTCTCGGAATTTTGACCCCTGATTTTATGCGGAAAACAAGAAAGTATGCCTATTTTGTGTTAATTATTATTGGGGCCATTGTTACACCACCAGATTTTGTCTTACAAATTATTGTGGCAGTCCCATTAATTATTTTATATGAAATAAGCATTTACCTTTCCGGTATCGTCTATCGAAAAAAACTAAAAAAACATCAGGAATTTATGGAGCAGGAGAACTATGATTAGGGGGATTGTTCATGCGTTCATTTTACCATTATATAATGACTTTTCGTGGTGTAAAACAACCCGAAGCTAAAAGTCGTCTTGCGGATTGGATTTTTTACGATCATGATTTCCCAAAACATTCAACAAATTACGCTGAAATAAGTAACTACCTAGAATGGAATAGTCCATTTACAAATGCATTACAAGTATTTGATGAGGTATGGGATTTATATAAAACACACGAAGATTAAAACTCTGGAGCATATCCAGAGTTTTTTAATAAATAATAGAAACTCAGGAGGATAACGAATGAAACTTTTACATAAAGCTGATTGGCATTTGAAATAGTGTTCATATGACCGAGAACAGGATAATATACTTCAGCAATTAATCGAAATTGTAAAAGAAGAGACGCCTGATCTGATCATTGTAGCCGGTGATTCTAAATTGGTGCATTTGGAGAATTTAAAAAAACAGCGATCAGGAGCTAAAAAGAGGAAGAAGGAATTTAAACAAACGTTTGATCAACTTTTAGAAAGCTATCAGACAATCACAAATAAAGCAGTAACCGAGACAAAATTAGAGGAATTGGCAAAACACTTGCCGGATAATGGATAATATTGCAGATGCTGCTAACTATAAAAAACAAATAGCTAAGATGGAAACAACCTTTCAACAACAGCAATCCAGTTGGGAAAAAATTAGTCAAAAATACCAACAAGCTTACGAACAATATGACTATTATTCCATTGGAGAATTAGCTGAACTATAGGGGGATTGCTCCGTGTTTCCTTACTGTTCGTCAAAAACTGCCATATAAATATAAAAATTTGTTGTATACTGCGGTTTCCCGGGAAATACACGTGTAATTATTTCCTCATAACCTTAAAATATGTCGTGAAAAACCGTACAACATATTTGATTCTACTTTTAAAATTTTTATCAAAAGTAAGGTAAAGACTTTTTCAATCAGATGGCCTACACTCTTTATAGAAAAATACGTACAATAATCTAGAAACAATTATGGAAATGAGGGGTAATTATGGTATTCCCAACCCAACGTCCACCAAATTTACCACCTAATCAAATGAGACCAAATCCTTTACAACGCAACCCGGTCCATCCAATGTTTTCAAATAGAGCGATAACTGGTCAGCAACCACAGTCCCGTGGTAACCCGATGCAGAATATAATTGGCCGGATATTCCAGCCTCAGACGTTACAGCAAGGATCATTGCCAACACGTGCAGCAGGGGGGCTCTCAAGTACGTTAAATAATGTACAGCAAGTTTTAAAAATAGCTCAGTCTGCAGCCCCAATGGTGCAACAATACGGACCAATGGTAAAAAACATTCCAGTTATGTTTAAAATGATGAAGGCATTTAAAGATATTGATAATGAACCAGATGGAGATGGAGATGCAGATGGAGAGACAACTTCACCATCAACGGAACAACATCATACAACAACACAAGGCGAATCCAGTAATTCTACGGAGCAAATAAAAACGGAGACCAACCAAAATAACGGAGAATCGAAACCGAAATTATTTATTTGATATAATGAGTCGCACAACTTGATTTTTATCCGGAAAGACGAAAAAATAGAAACAAATACAGTTTAGTGGAGGTAATGAAATGGTAGTAAATCAAGAAGTAGCTACTTTTGCCGGTGGATGTTTTTGGTGTATGGTAGAACCATTTGATAAACGGCCAGGGATTATCAATGTGGTGTCTGGTTATACTGGTGGGACAACGGAAAACCCGACATATGAAGAAGTTTGCTCTAATACAACTGGTCATGTTGAAGCTGTAAAAATAACGTACGATCCATCAATCATGACGTATGAGCAGCTTGTTGAAACGTTTTGGCAGCAAATAGATCCAACAGATGCTGGTGGACAATTTAATGATCGGGGAGCATCATACCAAACGGTGATTTTTTATCATAATGAAAAACAAAAAGAAATTGCCGAAGCATCAAAACAAAAATTAGCAGATAGCGGGAAATTTACAAAACCAATTGTAACAGAAATTATTCCCGCTAAAGCTTTTTATCCAGCTGAAGACGAGCATCAGGATTATTATAAAACACACGCATTTCATTATAAAATGTATAAAAAAGGATCGGGGAGAGCTGATTTTATTAAAAATAACTGGACGAAATCTAGTGATAAATCGAAACTAAAAGAACAGTTAACACCAATCCAATATAATGTTACTCAGGAAAATGGCACGGAACGACCTTTTCAAAATGAATATTGGAATAATGAAAAAGATGGAATTTACGTCGATATTGTATCAGGAGAAATATTGTTCTCATCCCACGATAAATTCGATGCCGGTTGCGGCTGGCCTAGCTTTACAAAACCAGTTGATCATTACCAGGTAAAGGAGAATACAGATACAACACATGGAATGATTCGAACAGAAGTAAGAAGTAAAGAAGGGGATTCCCATTTAGGGCATGTTTTTAATGATGGTCCAAAAGAACAAGGCGGGTTACGTTATTGCATGAATTCAGCTGCCATGCGGTTTATTCCAAAAGAAAAAATGATTCAAGAAGGATATGAAAAATATCTGTACTTATTTCAGTAAACTACAAGTTGATAATAATATTATTATGTAAACTTAATAACGATGGTGGAGAGTGGAAAATGATTCATTTAGATTGGGAAAATAGAGAAACGATCAAGCAAATTAAATGCGTACATGCTGATGCCAAAAAATTCGTTGTAAATAATAAATTAACACCTGGAAAAATGTACGATGTTAAAAATGAAACAGATGAATTTTATTTTATTATTGATAACAGCGAGCGGATTGGCGGATTTCTAAAAACTTATTTCGAAGAGGTGAAATAACAGGGGAAATACCCTGTTATTTTTTTGTATGCATAATTTTGCAATTATTTGTCAAAGATGAAATGAAAAATGTTTCTTATCGAAGCAATTAGTGCTATAATTAATTCATAATTTCTAATCATTCGATAGTCAACTTATGTAAGCCTGCACACAATCCTAAAAAGAGGGACTGAACAGTATTGAAAAATATATTTTTGGTTCGTCATTGTTCCGCTGATGGTCAACATAAAGATTCACCACTAACATACGAAGGAATGAGACAAGCTCAGCTACTTTCAAGATTTTTTAGTGAACAGAAAATTCATGTTGATAAAATTATTTCCAGTCCATATTTACGAGCAATTGAGAGTATCAAACCATTTGCCGAACAGATAAATACTCGGATTGACATTAATGAAAATTTAACGGAGCGAATTTTGAGTAATGAACCAATTGATGATTGGCTAGATGTATTAGAGCAATCTTTTCTTGATCTTGACTTTACTTTGCCTGGTGGCGAATCAGGTAATGATGCAATAAACCGGGCAAACGCAGTGCTCGACACTGTTTTCGCTGATGATACAGCATCAAATACAATTATCGTTAGCCACGGGAATTTAATCACATTGCTGTTAAAACAATTTGACCAAACGTTTGGATTTGAACAGTGGAAAGCACTTAGAAATCCTGATGTTTATTTAATTTGCGAAAGAAACGACACAAGAACAGTGGAATGTCTGTGGAATTGAAATTACCCGTAGATTACTACTCATAAATATAAATTTGCCAACATGATTCCTAAACTTTCCTGATATATCTCTGGAAATTTTTTTATGGACAATGGATTCATCCCACTTCCTAGCTCAATTGTGAACCCTGGATTTTTAAATTCCTGGATAAACCAATCTTTATAACCTGCATAACTGTCTAGATACCGTACGGCAGTATATCCGCTAACTCGGGCATATTCTTCAGCAATGATAGCTGAAATTGGTGGCTCAGATCCTTCAAATCCCCAATAAAATTCTTTTCCCTGTGTATGAAAAGCATTTAACCGTGTGAAATTCCGTGTTCTTGCTAATTCAGCCATTGTAATAGATTCAGGCTCTGATAATGGATGTGGTCCTGGATAATCTCGTGGTTGTGGCGTTGTAGGTTTTCGATCCGCTTCTATGTTCCACAAAGCTGGATATTGATTATTAAGATCAACTCCCTTAATATTTGCTTTCCAATTTGAAAAATCATCCTGTTGATTATTTAAATTCAAGACGAACTGTTTATAGGAACCTGCTGCATCTGAACCGTTTAATACAAGATTCACTCCATCAGGGTTAACCATGGGAACAAGTGAAAAACTTGTATCAATATACATTGGAAGCATATAAATACCACGAATTGATACGTTATTGGTAAGTGATAACACATATTGATTTAAAAATCGCATAATCACTGGAGTCGTAATCCATTCGTTCGCATGAAATGAACCATCCACGTGAACTTGTTTGTCACCAATTCCAAGTTGCAGTTCGACTAAATCTTTTCCCATTACCGAGTGTCCAATTGTTTGTCTTACGATAAATGGGTAAACGTCAATCAATTGCTCTAAATCTTGGCACATTTTTTCGTATGTATAATGATTCACATCCTGTACAATGTAGTCCTGTAAACGCTCCGGTATGAAAATCTGCTGCCCAACAAGTAAACTGTATTGATTCACAAATGGATTTACTAAAAACAATGCATCCATTGGAATTTTTCGGTTAATTGCTATTTTCCATAACGTGTCACCATTTTTGATTGTATAGTTACTTAATATATAACCAGGAATATTGACACGTTGTCCAACATGTAAATTGGTGGGATCAAGTCCTGGGTTTGAGGTTTCGATCAATACTAGTGGAATATCGAATAATTGGCTAAAATACCAAAAAGAATCCTTGTTCCGAATCGTTACCTTCATTTGCAATCGCCCCTTACCATGTGATCGGCCGTCTTTTTCCGTATATATGCAAAAAATTCCCCTGTTAAAAATATTATGATTGTGCTGTTTAAAAAATGAATTATTATGCCGAAATGCTTGAAAGAAACAGGGTTGTTCGGTACTATAAATAATATACAAATTTACATAAAAGCGGATTTGTACAATATATGCTAGAAACAAAACGGTAAAAGGAGGAGATTTGCTTGGCATTTGTTATTACATCACCTTGTAAAAATGAAAAATCAGGGGAATGTGTGGAAGTATGTCCGGTTGATTGTATAGAAGAAGGTAAAGATATGTTCTACATTGATCCCGACATCTGTATTGACTGTGGAGCCTGTGAAGCAGTATGTCCGGTTGAAGCGATTTATATGGAAGACGAAGTACCAGAGGAAGAAAATGAATATATAGAATTAAACCGAAAATTTTATGAAGACCGATAACCGGAAGCCGCTACCCTATGATAGCGGCTTTAACTATGGAATTATCTAATGGAAAAGGAGTCAAATTCCTTGGTTGTCTTTTCTGAAGTCTCTAGTTGTAGATCATCAACACGAATAAATCGATTAAATCCAGATTTAAGTATGTCTAGGTAATGTTTCACCTGGCTTTCATCTCCAACGACTTCTAACTCTACTGTGCCATTAGAGTTATTTCGTACCCAACCAACTAATTGATGTTTTATTGCTGATTGCTTTGCTGAATACCTGAACCCAACCCCTTGAACACGTCCACTAACAATAATATGTGCAAGCAAACCACGACATCTCCTTACATTACTATTACCATTCTATTTAACCTTAAATGAATAATTTAAACATAGAAAGAAATATAATCATTGCTAGTTTTATTTTTCTGTAAATTGGGAAGATGATAAATAATAGCTTGTTTATTTACACAGAAACATACATGTAATTAAAAAGTAAAAAATGGAATAGAAAGGGTGTAAAAAATTAGATAATATGGAATGCTGATAAAGGATAATCAGGGAAGACAATTTACATCATTCCATATTTTAAAATAGGCTATGATCTATACGTCGTTGAAATCGCTTGCAGCTAAAAGATTTGTGATCATTTTCCATCTAATCTATGGCAAAAAAATGACATTGTGATCGTTATCACACTAATTTGAAAGTCTATTGTTATACAATTTTATCCATGGTATTCTTAGAAATATCAACAGTTATTTTAAATGAATTTGACGAATTTTGTAGATGTAATTGTAACTATATTTAATTCTAAACAAAGGAGTGAAGCCTATATGTCAGGTCCAGCTTTAAAACATACGGATAGCCATTCCGCCATTCACGAAGCAGCATTACATGAGGCTGCAGAGTTAACTGAATTACTTGATCGTCTTGTTAAAGATGAGCATTACGATAAAGCGTTGGAAGTTGCTTTTGTCGTAGTGGAACACTGGGAAAACCGAACACTTCGACATGCGGATTCAGAAGAAGAAGGATTATATAAAGAATTGGTTGAAGCGACACCAGATTTGAAGGAGTCGATTATTGAATTAACACGTGATCATAACCTGTTACGACTTTTGGTAAAGGAAATTAGAACGATGTTAAACGAAGATGGTATAAGTGACGAAGTTGTTCAACGATTTCAGGCTCTCATTTTAGTTGATCAGCTTCATAATCAAGCAGAAGAGAAAATATTACCACATCATTGATCATTAATTAGACAGCATTTGGAGGTGAAAATCCTTGGAACAAAAGGGAAAGAAACTAGAAAATGAACAGCCAATAAGGGTATTATTCCCGAAGCTTTACGAATATATCGAAACTGAATTGGAAAGTTTGCATGTTCACGCTTACGATGTTCAAGCAAATATAGCAGAAGAGGGATCAAATTACCGAATTCTTATCCACTTTGGTGATGGATTTGCTCATACAAAGTCACAGTTGTTCACTATCGACGCAATAAATAAATTAGACACGCCTATTACTGAATTTATCAAAGAGCTCGGTGAGGAATGTAAAGAAGTAATGATTGCCGACTACTTTAAAATGATGAAAATATAATAAGGAAACTGGTTCAGGAGTCCTGTTACATTTTTAATAAAGAATAGGCTACTAGAGAAATTATCTTTCTGAGAGACCTTAATAGAAAGGAAGAAATGTGATGTTTTCATTTGAAGAAGATGCTAATTTTGTTCAAGATCGCGAAGACTTGATTGCGGTTCTTAAAATGAGATTTGGCGAAATCCCATCTGGCGTTATCGATGCAATTTATAAAACAAATGATATGAATACATTAGAACGACTTATTTTAGTTGCAGCAAATGCACCTACATTAAAGATATTCCTTGAAGAATTAGAAGAAGGTTCAGGTAGTTTTCGTATTTTAGGTGAACGCTTTAATCCAATTAATTCATTAAGTGAAAAGGGTGGTATGAAGTGAATAAAAATAAAAACAAGCTACTTGGATCATTGAAACATATCAATCATGGTAAACGGATTAATGATGATTGGACAGAAGAAAGCCCTCGTCCACGAAATTGGGAAGATATATACCGCAGACGATGGCAGCATGATAAAATAGTTCGTTCCACACATGGGGTCAATTGTACTGGTTCATGTAGTTGGAAAATTTACGTTAAAGATGGAATTATCACCTCCGAAACGCAACAAACCGACTATCCAAGTACTGGCGACAATTTTCCTGAATATGAGCCTAGAGGTTGTCCAAGGGGTGCAAGCTTTTCCTGGTATACATATAGTCCAATCAGGGTGAAATACCCTTATGTTCGTGGCGATTTATTTGAACTATGGAAAAGCGAGCGTGACCAAGGTCATGATCCGGTTGAAGCTTGGGAAAACATTGTAAGTGATCCAGAAAAACGTGCGAAATATGTCAGTGCTCGAGGAAAAGGCGGATTTGTCCGGGCAACATGGAAAGATATGTGTGAAATCATTGCAAGTTCCTCTATACACACGATAAAAAAGTATGGTCCTGATCGTATTGCTGGATTTAGTCCAATACCGGCAATGTCCATGATAAGTTATGCAGCAGGAACCCGTTTTCTTTCATTAATCGGTGGTACAATTTTAAGTTTCTATGATTGGTATGCAGACTTACCACCAGCATCGCCTCAGGTTTGGGGGGAACAAACGGATGTTCCAGAAAGTGCAGACTGGTACAATTCCAAGTACTTTATTATCTGGGGTACTAATTTACCACAAACCCGTACACCAGATGCTCACTTTATGGTCGAGGCTAGATATAATGGAACAAAAGTTGTCGGTGTAAGTCCGGATTACGCGGAATATGACAAATTCGCTGATATATGGCTTCCTGCAAGAGCGGGTACAGATGGTGCGTTAGCGATGGCTATGACACATGTCATTTTAAAAGAATTTTATGTTGATAATGAAACACCGTATTTTACTGCCTATGCAAAAAAATATACGGATTTACCATTTTTAGTGACCATTGATGACAATGATACGGACTACCGCAGTGGCAGATTTTTACGTGCATCCGATCTTGATGACAATCACGATCTAGCTGAATGGAAAACCGTCGTATGGGATTCAGCTACAAATAAATTGGAAGTTCCAAATGGAAGTCAAGGTTTTCGTTGGGATCATGATAACAAGTGGAACTTAGAATTAGAAAAAGAAGATGGAAGTACGATAGATCCATTGCTAAGTTTTATTGATAGTGCGGACGAAACGGTGCTAGTAAATTTTCCATACTTTGCAGAAGAAACAGGAAATGTTGTTGAACGTGGTGTTCCTGTAAAACATGTTCAAGATAAAGATGGAAATACATTCAAAGTAACAACTGTTTATGATCTGATGATGGCACATACTGGAGTTAACCGTAATTTACCTGGTGATTATCCAACTGATTATAATGATCCTAAACCATATACACCTGCATGGCAGGAAAGTATTACAAGTGTTAACAAAAATCATGTTATTAAGGTAGCAAGAGAATTTGCAGACAATGCAGCCAGAACAAAAGGAAAATCAATGATAGCAATGGGCGGTGGAACCAATCACTGGTACCATAGTGATCAAATCTATCGTGCAATCCTTAACCTTGTCTTATTAACTGGATCACAAGGCGTAAACGGCGGGGGCTGGGCCCATTATGTTGGTCAGGAAAAAGTTCGTCCGCAAGAAGGATGGCAGCAAGTCGCCTTTGCAAATGACTGGCAGAAACCACAGCGCCTACAGAACGGTACATCCTATTTCTATTTTCATACGGATCAATATCGCTATGAAACAAAACTAAATCAAGAAGGGACTCCTTGGGACAGTAAATATAATATCATGCATCCTGCTGATTTAAATGCACTTGCAGCAAGGTTGGGCTGGCTTCCATCGTTTCCGCAGTTTACCCAAAACTCAATTGATATTGTTAAGGAAAGTCGCGAAAGAGGAGCCACAACCGAGCAGGAAATAATTGATGATGTAGTCAATCAAATCAAAGAAGATAAACTCGAATGGGCAATTGAGAACCCTGATGATCCAAGAAACTTCCCAAGAGTATTCTTTAATTGGCGGTCTAACTTACTTGGTGATAGTGGAAAAGGGCATGAATTTTTTATTAAACATTTAATTGGTGGAGATAATCAGGTTTTAGCAGAGCCAGAGAATTCATGGCAACCGTCAACTGTTAAAACGTATGGTGAAGAAGCTCCTACCGGAAAAGCCGATCTTCTGGTAAGTGTAGATTTTCGAATGACAAGTTCTGGCTTATTCTCAGATATTGTTTTGCCTGCAGCAACATGGTATGAAAAACACGATCTTAGCAGCACGGATATGCACCCTTTTATTCATCCATTTAATGCTGCAATATCCCCACCATGGGAGGCAAAGAGTGACTGGAATACATTCCGTGAAATTAGTAAAGTATTTTCAGAGCTTGCTGAGGATCACCTGCCAGCTACAGAAGATCTAGTAATCACACCTCTAGCACATGATTCAGAGGGTGAAGTTGCACAAGCCCTTGGTCAAATTAAGGACTGGCGAACAGGAGAAGTCGAACCAATTCCAGGTAAAACAATGCCTGGCATGAAAATAGTGGAACGTGATTACCCAAACACTTATCAGAAGATGACCACAATTGGATCCGTTATTAAAAAAGGATATGGCGGAAAAGGGGTCATGATTCCAGGTGAAGAAGTATACGAAGAATTAGGAAGCCGTCTCGGAAAGTCTAAAAGAGAGGGACTCGGAAAGGGAAATCCTGATTTATATACGGATAAACAAGCTATTAACGCAGTATTATTAATGTCTGGTGCAACGAATGGTAAACGAGCTGTTGCTGGTTGGAAATCACTTGAGGCAAAAACAGGTCAGAAACTTGAAGAAATCGCTAAGGCAAGGGAAGAAGAGGATCACACATTACACGATATTACGATCCAGCCACGAACTGCGATTTCAACACCAGTTTGGAGCGGTCTTGAAAAAGATCATCGTCGATATTCACCATTTACCGTTAATACCGAATACAACATTCCATGGCGAACACTTACAGGACGTCAAAGCTTTTATCTAGACCATGAAATGATGCTTGACTTTGGTGAAGGCTTGCCATTATATTTACCGCCATTAAATTACGGACCCTTTCTTAAGCATGAAAAGGGTGTAGAAGAGGGCGAGAAGTCACTTACGGTAAGATATTTGACACCTCACCAAAAATGGGGAATCCATACCATGTTTACAGATACTACCAATATGTCTACATTGTTTAGAGGCTGGCAGACAATTTGGATGAACGAAAAAGATGGTAAATCAATTGGCTTAAGTGATAATGACTTTGTCGAAGTTTATAACCGAAACGGTGCAATTGCAGCAAGAGTTGTTTTAACCTATCGCATTCCAAAAGGGATGGTCTACATGTACCATGCACAGGACCGAACGTTAGGTGTACCAGCAACAACAGTTAACAAAGAGAAAAAGCGTGGTGGTACCCACAACAGTGTTACTAGAATATCATTAAAACCAACACACATGATTGGTGGATATTCACAATTAAGCTATGCTTTCAATTACTATGGCCCGACTGGTCATCAAAGAGATACGGTAGCTGTTATAAGAAAACTTAAGGAGGTTGATTGGCTTGAGAATTAAAGCACAAGTAGCAATGGTAATGCACCTTGACAAATGTATCGGATGTCATACTTGTTCTGTAACTTGTAAAAATACCTGGACAAATCGCCCGGGGACGGAATATATGTGGTTTAATAATGTTGAAACACGGCCAGGCTTGGGTTACCCAAAAAGATGGGAGGATTCAGACCATTATAAAGGTGGCTGGGTATTGAAAAACGGTAAGTTACAATTAAAAGCCGGTGGACCAATTTCCAAATTGTTAAATATTTTTTATAACCCAAATATGGCAAATATGGAAGATTATTATGAACCTTGGACTTATGATTACCAAAACTTAATTAAAAGTCCTAAAAAGGAAAACCTTCCAGTAGCTAGAGCACAATCCATGATTACTGGTGAGTATATTGACAAACCTGAATGGGGACCAAATTGGGATGATGATCTTGCTGGGGGAAGTGATGTTGTTTCACGTGATCCATCTGTAGAAAAATTACAGGAACATATCTCAATGGAATATGAGAAAACGTTTATGATGTATTTGCCAAGAATTTGCGAACACTGTTTGAATCCATCCTGTGTGGCATCATGCCCATCAGGAGCGCTATACAAACGAGATGAGGACGGAATTGTACTAGTTGATCAAGAAGAATGTCGTGGCTGGCGTTTCTGTATGAGTGGTTGCCCATACCACAAAGTATATTATAACTGGAACACACATAAAGCTGAAAAATGTAATTTCTGTTATCCAAGGACAGAAGCAGGCTTGCCAACAATTTGTTCCGAAACATGTGTAGGAAGAATTCGTTATATCGGTGTTGTTTTATATGACGCAGATAAAGTAAAGGCAGCTGCATCTGTTGAGGATCCAAAAGACCTATATGAAGCACAGCTATCTGTATTTCTTGACCCATTTGATCCAGATGTAATTGAAGAAGCGAGAAAAGCAGGCATTAATGAGGAATGGATTGAAGGGGCACAAAATTCACCCGTTTATAAAATGGCGATGAAATGGAAAATTGCTTTGCCTCTTCATCCGGAGTATCGCACATTACCAATGGTATGGTATGTTCCACCACTTAGCCCAATTATGAACCACATAACAAATGAGGAAGAATTGAGTACGGATGGCTATATTCCTGCTGTCGAGCAAATGCGTATTCCAATAGAATATTTAGCATCGATTTTGTCAGCTGGTGATACAGAAGTAATCCGTAATGTATTACTAAAATTAACGGCAATGCGGGTTCATATGCGAGGTAAAACAGTTGGTGGAATAGATGAATTTAGACAAAGTGAATTAGTAAAAGAAGCAGGTACTTCACCAGAGGAAGTTGAAGATATGGCACGCTTACTCGGTGTAGCTAAATATAATGAACGATTTGTTATTCCAACTGGCCGGCGAGAGATGGATGATGACCTTTACTATGAACAAGGTGCGTGCAGTATTGAAGACCTTGCACCACCAGAAGGTATGGTAACATATCCATTTGGAAAAGGAGAATAGGAAATGGAACAACAAGAACGTGCGCTTTTAATAATCGCATCTAGATTATTAAATTATCCCGATGATCATTTTTTTGAGGAAAAACATGATATTTATGATTGTTTGGAAGAAAATATACTATCAACGGAATTACGGGATAAGTTGAATACAGCATTGACAACTTTATATGGCTATTCCTTACAAGACCTAAGAGAACTATATGTAGCAACATTTGATTTGAAAGCAAAACATGGACTCTATTTAACTGCACATGAATTAGGTGACAGCAATAAACGGGGTGCAGCCTTAATTAAATTGCAAAACATCATCGCAAGCGCGGGGTTTGAAAGAATTGATGATGAATTAGCCGACTATATGCCGATGCTCTTTGAATTCCTGGCGGCAGCACCTGCCAGCCAGGAAAATGAGCGTTTGGTAAGACGTCTAGCTGTTGCTATTCAACGAATTCTAAACAATTTGCCTAACAACAACCCATATTTTCATATACTTTCGATTTTAATGGAGTTTATTTTCCCAGAACCAACGAAAGAAGAAATCGAAAAACTGGAATTTGACAGGGAAGAGGCTGATTTAGAAGAATTACCATATCCGATCATGTACCACTAACTAGTAAATGATAAGGTAATGAAAAGGAGGAACACAGATGGATTCTATTTTTTGGTGGGTTATTTTTCCTTATATCACTGTAGCGATCATGATCTTTGGTCTTCTTTATCGCTTTGCTTTCCGGCAATTAACATGGGCAGCACCTTCAACAGAGTTTTTTGAAAAAAAATGGCTACGTATTGGATCCCCTTTATTTCATTGGGGAATTGTCTTAGCCTTTATCGGACACATAATGGGAATGGTTATACCAAGAGGTTTTTATCTTTCCTTAGGAATACCAGATGAATTGTACCATCTCGGAGCTATTTTCGGCGGTGGGCTTGCTGGTCTAATGGTTGTTGTTGGATTAATTATATTGCTGATCCGGAAAATGACAATTGATCCTGTTCGTGTACATGCAACATTCGCAGATTTTTTCTCTGTTATCGCATTACTTGTTGTTGCCGGGTTAGGTGCATATATGACGATTATTTACAATACAACCGTTGTAGAATATGAATATCGAACTACCATCGGTCCTTGGTTTAGAAGTCTTTTCGTATTCCAGCCCAAGTATCAATTAATGGAAGCTGTGCCACTAATTTTTAGAATACACATTATCGCGGCTTTCGCATTGTTTGCATCAATACCATTTACGAGACTAGTACATTTTTACAGTTTACCTGTCCGGTATTTGGACCGAGCACCACAACAATATCGCTCGAGAGCACAGTACCAAAAGGGCAGTAAAATTGATTAAAACCGTTACTATGTATTATTTATGAAAGAACTGGAGGATGAAGAATCTAATCCCCAGTTCTTTTTTCTGTTAGATAAGAAATCCAAATGTATAATTGCTCTGTTTCAGGGATATTTGATGACAAATTAGTTGAAACTAAAAAATGAATTGACTGATGAAAAAGGAGCGAATAGCGATGGCGGAGAACATTAGGATGCCACAATTTCCTGAGCCCTATTGGCGAGATTCTGTTGACCTCCCAACATTCCCAAAACTAAAAGAATCGACCAATGTTGATGTAGGTATTGTTGGTGGTGGAATTGTTGGGATTACAGCGGCATATTTACTAGCAAAACAAAACATGAAAGTGGCCTTACTTGATGCGGGGGTTCTTTTAAATGGAACAACAGGGCATACAACAGCTAAAATAACAGCACAGCATGGTCTTATCTATGATGAATTCATCCAGCATTTTGGGATAGAAAAAACTGCTTTATATTATCAAGCGTGCATCGAAGCAAAAAAACTAATAGAAGAAAATATAAAAGAGCATGATATCTCCTGTGATTATAAAACGGAAGATGCCTGTATTTTCACAAATTCCAACACATACTTATCCCAATTAAAAGCCGAAAAAAAAGCATATGACCAGCTTGATATACCAAGTGAATTAACGGATAACATCCCTTTAAACATTCCAATTAAATCAGCATTAATTATGAAAGATCAGGCACAGTTTCATCCACTAAAATATTTAAAAGTGCTTGTAGAGGAAGCTGTAAAAAATGGTTTGGAAATTTATGAACAAACAACAGCAGTTGACGTTGAATATAACAAACATCCAGCAATTGTAACACGTGATGGTCATCGTGTTTCATGTCGATTTGTAATAGAAGCGTCACATTATCCATTTTATGATGGCCAAGGGTTTTACCCGACTCGTATGTACCCTGAACGAGCCTATGTCATTGCAATTAAAACACCAAAAAAGTTCCCAGGCGGTATGTATCTTAATGCTGAATCACCAACACGATCCATACGAAATGTTAATGTTAATGGTGAGGATCTGTGGCTAATTGTAGGTGAAAATCATAAAACAGGTCAAGGCAAGTCAACAATGGATCATTACCAGGCGTTAGCAGATTATGCGGAAACTCATTTTGGTATATCCGAATATGTTTATCGTTGGTCAACACAAGATCTAACAACATTGGATAAAGTTCCATATATCGGTCCTGTCACAGAAAAACAGGATTCAGTCTTTGTCGCTACAGGGTTTCGTAAATGGGGAATGACAAGCGGTACCATTGCCGCAAAAACTATTAGCGACTTGATTATTAAAGAAAAAAGTCTATACGAGGAACTTTTTTCACCGTCACGCTTTCAAGCAGATCCTGCCATTCGAAAATTCACAAGCACAAATGCTGACGTCGCAAAACATTTGATTAAAGGGAAGCTTGAATATACCAATGATAATATAAAGGACCTAGCACCTGACGAAGCAACCGTCACCCGTATAAATGGTCAGCGTACAGGCGTATATAAAGATATGGATAGTAAACTTTATGCAGTTGATACTACATGCAAACATTTAGGCTGTGAAGTCAACTGGAATTCGGGTGACCGTTCATGGGATTGTCCTTGTCACGGATCAAGGTATTCCTATACTGGTGAAGTTATCGAAGGACCAGCAAAAGAATCATTAAATAAAATTGAACTAGAATAGTAAAAGCAGCCTTATTGGTTGCTTTTTTAGTTAACTAAATTGAAAATTAGATATAAATTTTACAAAATCACTTTCTAGCTGATGATCATATTTGTAAACAATATACATACTCGCGGTCGGCAGATTCATAAATGGAACCGGAACTTCTAATAATCTTCCCTCCATCATTTCTCGATTAATGATGGATTTAGGTAAAAAACTAACTCCAATTCCTTCTAGTACAAAACGTTTTGTGATATGCGATTGATTAACCTTCATTAGTTTATAAGTATTTACAGAGGCTTTTAATTGTTCCTTTATGGAGCCCCAATATGCAGGATGATTGTCAGAAAAAATAATATGACCCTCTAGGAGTCCCCGAGCATCAATAATTGGGCCCGTTTCTGCGTCATAGCCATCGTGACTACATACAAGGCTAACGGGTTCTTCATAAAATTTTACGGAATTAACTGTTGAGAGTCCTGGCAGGCACGATAATCCAATATCGACTTCACCACTGAATACTACATTGGAAATCTGCTCTGATTCCAATACTTGAATAGACAGTTCTACATGGGGATACCGCTCTGTATATTGACGTAAAATACTTGGTAAAATCGTATCTGCCAACAATGCTGAGATTGCAACACGAATCGTTTTATAATAACCCTGTTGAAAACGATTGATCGTGTTGATGCTTTTATTATATTGAGCTATTATTTCTTTTGCTTCGATGTAAAACAACCTACCAAGCTCCGTCAATGCGATATTTCTTCCACTTTTAATAAACAATTTGTTTCCTAATTCCTTTTCTAGTTGCCTTATTTGAAACGTTACAGCCGGCTGAGTGATAAACATTTTTTCTGCAACCATTCGAAAATTTTCACACTCAGCAGCTAAAATAAACATTTCTAATGTGCGCATATCCATGATGACACCTCAATCAATAAAATTTATTTATTATTATACAAGAAAATATTAAATTTTCATAATTATAGTTATGGTTTAAACTTATAGTCAGGTAAAGGAAAGGGGAGGGAACAATGTATCAACCAGGATTAAAAGGAGTAACAGCTGTAGAAACTACACTAAGCCACATTGATGGTAAAAATGGCATGTTGCTCTATCGCGGACTACCAATACAACAATTTGTAAACGATCATACCTTTGAAGAAACCGCATTTTATTTATTACACGGAACTTTTCCGACTGAAGAAAACATAGCAATATTTCAATCTGATTTAATAGCAAATCGAGATCTACCAATGTACATGAAATATATCATCGATAATTTACCAGCCGAGCAATCCATGATGGACGTATTGAGAACAGCAATTTCGTCGATAACAAATGGTGTTTCTAATATTGATAACGCTGTTCAATTAATTGCGATTTTCCCAACAATTATTGCATACCGTTACAGGAAATTAAGAGATTTGACCGAGATTAAACCAGACGCCAAACGTAATCATGTAGAGAATTTCATGTATATGCTTACCGGGAATGTAAATAAAAATCACGTACACCTACTTGAAGCATATCTGATCATGACGATGGAACATGGCTTGAATGCATCCACATTTGCTGCAAGAGTCACAATATCAACCCAAAGTGATCTTATATCAGCAGTCACATCAGCAATTGGTACGATGAAAGGACCATTACATGGAGGCGCGCCTTCGGGAGTAATTGATCTTTTAGGTGAAATAAGTTCGGAAAATCACATAAGTGAAACAATTCACAAAAAACTCAAGAATAAAGAAAGAATTATGGGATTCGGGCATCGTGTATATAAAACAATTGACCCACGAGCAGAAGCGCTTAAAGAAAAGATATTAACATTAGATAACGTACCAAATTGGGTTGAATTAGCATTAAAAACTGAAAAAGAAACGATCGAAATATTAAAATCATATAAGCCAGGGCAAAAATTATACACAAATGTTGAATATTATGCAGCAGCAATTATGAAATCAATAAATTTAGATTCAGAGTTATTCACAGCAATTTTTAGTTCCAGTAGAATTATTGGCTGGTGCGCACATGCAATTGAGCAAGCAAACAATAATACAATATTTCGGCCAAGTGCTAACTATATTGGTAAATAAAAATATACAGCGAAAATTCACGGTTTATAAACCGTGAATTTTTTATTTTGTCTCACTATCACTAGTATACTTTGATATTGAGATAAGAATCAGTGATTATAATACAACTTCCTATAATATATATTATGTCTACTAGAAAAACGACATAAAAAATTAGGATAATATATTTACCCTAAATATTGACCAGCCCTCTTTTTATTTTTTTCTTTTTGCTAAAGCATTTTTATGCTTTTTATATTTCTTGTCCTTCAGTTGATCAATTGGTAATGTCTCCAATTGAAATGAGTTTACCGCTCAAATTGGCAAACAGCCGTGGATTAATCCATATAACCAGATCTGAGTAACGTTTCGATAATTCAAACGATCTTTTGATATGTTTCTTTATTACAGATCACATATAATTCCGCATCATCAGGTATCTTTTCATTTAATCGTCTGTTAATATCTAATTGCTCATGATCTGCGATTAATGTTGCGCCCTGATCTAGCAAGTCATGAAACGCATCTTGATAGGTTACCCATTTTTCCTGTTTTGTAAGCTTGAAAAGATCTTCACCATGTTGCCTACTAATTAATTGCGAATATACTTTAGTAACACCTTTATACATTGCAGAACGGACTGCTAAGCTAGAGATTGTTTCTTGGGACAATATAAACTCATCGACTTTCACATGCGAAAAATTTGAGACGTGTTTTTCTATCAATATTTCAACTGTTGTATGTACCATTGGTGCTAATCGCTCCACTATTATTGCAATGGTTAACGTCCTAGCATCGCGTAAGGATGGGTCTTGAATGTTGTCATCCGAAAATATTATCACTGACTTTGCCTTGGCAATATTTGCTTTTTCAAAAGTCTCTTCCTCCGACAAATCCCCTTGAACATAATGAACTCTATCAGACGCTATATCAATCGGTGATTTTGGCAACGTATCAATGATCACAACTTCCACAGAAAAATTCGAATTTAAAATTTCGCGTACAGCAGATTCCGTTTTCTTTCCCCACCCAATAATAATAATGTGATTCTCTTTTGTATAGTCCACTTTACCTTCCTCCTTTTTCCGTCTAAAAATAGTAAATGCATCAATAATTTTTCCAATAACTACCCCCAATAAACCGATCCCTATTAAATACATAAGTACAGCAAATAGTTTTCCAGATAAAGTTATTGGAGAATAATCACCATAACCTACAGTGGCAAAGGTTGTCATGACAAAGTAGAAGGAATTTAGTAGACTTTCAAAGTTATCTGGTTCTAACCAATAAACAATAAAGGTGCACAAAGCAACAAAAATAACGGTAGATAGAAATAATGTCAGGTTTCTCATCTTAATTAAATTTAATCCCAACTTTACAAAAAAGTGCACAGACCTTTCCCTCCCTTATATGTAATAGTTTGGATCCCTTGTCTCCGTACTAGTATAGTATACCCTCTTGGAGATTAGAAATCATTACGTTTCTACTCTATCTTTACAACATAACAAAAACCATTACAAATAGAATGGTTCCAGACTACGTAAAATTCAAACTCAAAACGAACTGTAAAATACGATCCTCTGCTGCTTAAAAGTAAATAAAATGATAAAACAGCAACTGAATTTTCATGCGCTAAGACAGATAGTATAAATTAGCTAACTTTCATCTCTATCCCCTCCCCACCTTTCCTGTAATTGTTGTATCTCTTCTTTATGAGTAATCTTCTCTTTAGGCGTTTCCAAAACGAACGGAATTTCCGCTAATTGTGGTGTCTTAATAAGCTGGTCAAATTGTACCTCGGTTATGTATCCTTGATGGCCAAAAATATTGGCATGACGGTCTTTTCCTAAGCCGGTATCGTATTTTGAGTTATTAAAATGAATCACTTTCAACTGTTTAAAATACCCAAGTTTCGTTCCTTTCTCCATCACATTCTCCCAATTTTCACCATTCCATAATCCACTTGCAAAAGAGTGACACGTGTCAAGACAAAATCCGATTTTTTCAGAGTAGTCACATAGATTGCGAATCTGGACAAGTTCTTCTAATGTCGTTCCAATCGACCCAGGTTTACCTGCATCGTTTTCCAACAGTATTTTACAATTACCTTTCCATTCACCCAGAACGTCATTTAACATGTCTATCATTAATCGATAACTTGCTAACGGATCATCCCGGCTGATCTGCTTGCCAAAGTGTACAACTACACCGATTGACCCACATGCATCAGCAATTTCTAAATCATTTCGTAACGACTGAATAACATCATTTCTTTTCTGATCACTTTTTGGCGTTAAACTTGTGGGATAAGGCATATGTGCAACAGACTCAAGACCATTCTCTACACAAAATTTTTTACATAGCATTGCGTCTTCCCTGTTAAAATCTTTTACAGACAAACTCCTTGGGTTTTTCGGGAAATATTGAAAAGCTGAAGCGTTGATCGATGCAGCTAGTTTTGCTGCCCCTAAATAACCATCTTTTATCGAAACATGACTGCCAAATTTCATGAAATCTCCACCTAACGTTGACATTCTGTACAGTAAAACGTTTTTCGAGACGAAATTTCATCTTTAATAATTGTTCCGCCACACCGCTTACATGCTTCTCCTTCACGGTTGTAAACATATGTATTATAACCACCTGTTTTGGAATCTCCCCTAAATAGAGGTTGATCCATGTAACCACCATATTGAATCGCTTGTTGAAGAACAAAGCGGATAGATTGATACAATTGAACCTTCTCATTGTTATCCAGTTCATTCATTTTCCGTTCTGGCAACAACTGTGCATACCAAGCAATTTCATCCGAATAACGATTCCCAATTCCTGATAAAAATTCTTGATCAACAAGGGTTGTTTTCACTTTGCCCCTTCTATCTTTAACAAGGTCCAAAAAAGAGTTAAGCGAAAAATTCACGTCTAATGGCTCTGGACCTAAATCTTTTAATTCTTCTTTTACCTCGTCCGCTGAAAAAAGATGAAGATACCCTAACCTTAATCCGATAAAATAAAGATGATAGTCACCAAAAGATAACTGCACTTGAATGGTACGATCCGGTTTTTCATCTGCTGTTCCATAAAACATCCAGCCGCCAAGCATGAGATGCAGCAGTAAATAAGAGCCATTTTCGAGGTGAAAAAGTAAATATTTAGCTCTTCTTTCAATAGCCACAATCCTTTGATTTTGTACTATATTTTTAAAAACTTTTGGCTCTACATTTATTGATTTCTCTCGATTAATAGCTACTTCAGTTACTTTGTTACCTTCTATCTTTTGTGTTAGTAATGACTTATACGTTTCCATTTCTGGTAGTTCCGGCATTTTTGAGCCTCCATAATCAAGCATTTATTATATTATTACCTAATTATTGTTGTTGTATCAATTATAAAATGAGCCTAACGGATTGCAGACCTCATAATATTGCTCTTTTTCTTTTATACGTTCGCTTCTATCATATCTATTTCAACTTTTTCATCCGCTATTTCTTTAATGGCTTGTCAGTAACATCTCGTTAAAAATAAACAATGTATAATCGCCATTTAATAATTATTATCTAAACAGATAGTATTTCTGCACATTTCGCTTTGACTATATATATGTCCGATACGAATTCAGTTGGCAATCATATAATAGTAGCAACCCCATTTGAAAAAGGAGGTAATTTTAGATGAGTTACGGTGGTAACAATGGATTCGCGTTAATTGTTGTCCTCTTTATCTTGCTTATAATTGTCGGAGCAAGCTATGTAGGTGGCGGATATGGCGGTTATTAAGATTTAGGTCGATAAGTTAATGCCCCTTTCAGACATGTTTACAAAAGATGGGAGAGCCTTTTACGGTTCTCCCCAGCTTTTTCTCATAAACTATGTCGGTATCCTTTCAACCAAATTATTGCATCATTAGGAAAAAACAATGATCGTTTTTTATTCTAACTCACTTGAAATTAGTAAAGCCAAATCGCTTCCCCTAGTAATGTTATTTGAAAGTAAACAAACCTTTTTTCATTTCTAGTCCTTATGTGTACAAGCAATGCATATATTTTAATAAGTACGGTTCAGGAGGAAAAAGATGTTTACCATTTTAGAAAAAACGATTGTCGGCATGGCGCTGTTACGTATACTATCAGGATGTATCGAAGTTTTTGCTGCGTATCTCATGATCCGCTTCAATGATATTGAAAAAGCACTTATTATTAATACTTCACTTGCTCTAATTGGCCCTTTAATTTTAGCCATAACAACTGCAATTGGCATATTGGGAATTGCCGACAAGCTATCATTTGGAAAGTTTTTTTGGATTATTTTAGGTGTAGGATTTATTATTTACGGGATAAAAAGTAACGGATGATCCATTACATAAAAGTTGTATACCCTACATCACAAAATTCTTCGTCTGCTTGCGATCCATAATTCGCCCAAGTATCTCTTCTACATACATGGAAAAAGCCGGATTTGTACGCTGACGCGGTCTTGGTAAATTAATGGTTTGATTTAAGCTTATGGTTCCGTTTTCAATTAGAACGACCCGATCTGCCATTGCAACAGCTTCTTCTACATCATGGGTTACAAGGATAGACGTAAACTTACTTTTTTGCCATAGTGATCTAATCAAATCCTGCATTTCAATTCGGGTAAGCGCATCAAGCGCCCCTAATGGCTCATCAAACAACAAGAGTGATGGGTCATGTACCAGCGCTCTTGCCAGTGCCACCCGCTGTTTTTGTCCACCTGATAGTTTTGCTGGGTATTCTTTCATCCGATCCTTAAGTCCGACCTGCTTTAAAGCTACCTTTGCCTTCTCTTTCGCATTCTTTGGCAGTCCAATACAAACGTTATCGATGACACGCTTCCAGGGTAAGAGTCGGCCATCCTGAAACATGATCCGTGCATGTTCGTTTAATTGTTTAAGGGGTTTATCATTAACTAGGATTTCCCCATCATTGGTTCCTTCTAATCCAGCAATTAATCGGAGTAACGTACTTTTGCCACATCCGCTCTTCCCAACAATAGCAACAAATTCTCCTTTCTTAATGGTAAGATCTAATCCCTCTAAAACAGTCCGATCCGCATAGCTCTTTCCAATGTTCTGTAGCAATATATGATTTTTTTGGTTTTGATCAGGGACTACTCTCATTCCTTCTTCCGCTCCTAAATCCATTACGTATTCCATTGAAGTAACCTCCGTTCTAATGACCTCGCAATGACGTCTGATAATTTCCCAAACAAGGCATATAAAACAATGCTAAGCACAATAACATCCATCTGCATAAACTCTCTAGCGTTCATTGCCATGTAACCAATTCCGGAATGAGCAGAAATTGTCTCCGCTACAATCAGCGTTAACCACATAACCCCAAGCGAAAAACGAACGCCTACAAGAATCGAAGACATTGCACCTGGAAGGATAACATTAAAGAATAATGCTCCCCCTTTTAACCCGTAAGCTTTACCCATTTCGATTAATCCTTTATCAACCGACTTAATACCATGATAAGTGTTAATGTAAACTGGGAATAAAACCCCTAATGCTACTAAAAAGACTTTCGAGGTTTCATCAATACCAAACCACAGAATAACTAGCGGGATTAAAGCTAAATGTGGAATGTTTCTGAGCATTTGGATGGAAGTATCAAAAAGTAGGTCGGCAATGCGAAATACACCATTAAATAAACCAAACAAAAAGCCGATAATACCACCAATAAGAAATCCCGCTAATGCTCTTGTAAGACTTATCGAAACATGGCTGAATAATTCACCTGTTGAAAATAATCCAATTGCAGCTTCGAAAACTTTTGTTGGTGCTGGTAGTATCCGTTCTGGGATAACTCCTATCCATGAAAGAAACTGCCATCCGAATAACAATAGCATTGGTATAAGCCATGGTATACTTTTTATCGCCATCTCCTTTAGTCTGGGTCTCACAAGTCTGATCCCCCTTCCTTATTTCGATTGTTCTTTCATAACATCCGCTACGCTAATTTTTTTCGGAATAATGTCTAAACGATAAAACGTATCAGCAATCTCCTGTTGCTCCTTAATAATATCCCCGCTGATTGGATCAACACCGTAAATGCGTCGCTCGATAGCTTTTGTAATCGCATCTTCCTCGATATTTAAAATTGGAGTAAGCATTTCTGTCAATTCTTCATGATTATTGTTCGACCAATCAGATGATTTTTTTACCTCCTCCATAATGACGTCAATTTGATCTTGATGATCTTCAGCGAATGGTTCTGTCGTTATAAAAAAATCTCGATCCGTTGTAAAACCTTCTCCATTCACAAGTAACCTTGCATCCGAATAGAGTTCAGTTGATGCTGTATATGGATCCCAAACGACCATGGCATCTACATCCCCTTGTTCAAACGCAATCCGTGCATCCCCTGGAGTTAGAAAAGCAGGTGTTATGTCAGCGTACTCTAAACCGGATTTTTCCAGGGCTTTTACAATTAAATAATGGGAACTTGATCCTTTTGCAAAGCTTACTGTTTTATCTTTTAGGTCAGCAATTTTGTCTATATCTGAATCTTTTGGAACGAGGATACCACTTCCTCTAAATTTCGATTTTCCGGCGGCAACAATCTGGAATGGCGTCTTTGCAGCTTGGGCAAAAATAACGGGTGAATTCCCAGTTCTCCCAAAATCAATACTTCCTGCATTCAATGCCTCGACTAGTGCCGGACCGGCCTGAAATTCCTTCCATTCCACTGTATAGCCAAGCGATTCCATCCGTTCATCTAGCGTTCCCAGTGACTTCAAAATAACAAGTGGACCATTCTTTTGATAGCCAATCCGAATAACCCGATCTTGCTCAGAATCAGCAGAAGCATTATCACTTATGTTACACCCTGTCGCTACAATACATAAAAAGCAAAAGATCAGTAGTGAAGTCCATTTTCTCATATCCCTTAATCCTCATCCTTTTATCAGTGAATTTATATCTGTTCTTAGCCTATGTATAAATGGCGCATAGGTTCCTGTCCCGGTTAAATCAAGTTTGGATATTTTATCCCATTTTAGGAAAACTAAATGAGCGGAGGCGGGAGTACGCATTTTTTAACGTATGGATTTCGCCCTATCAATATTAAATACAGGGGGTTATACAATGGGTATGTTAAACAGTAAACCACAGGAGGAGCCGCTTCACTCCGGAGAAGTGTTTCATCTTTGGTCATACTTACACAGCTCAAAAGCAGTACTTGTTACCATGCAGGTTTTGATTAATCATACAGGTGATAATGATTTAAAGATCTTTTTAGAAGATCTCCTAGAAAGCGGATTTACGCAGGAAGAACAACAGGTTGAAGCTATATTAAAGGAAACTGGGATTCGCCTGCCACCCGCCCCTCCAGATCGCCCCAATGTAGAAGTACAGGATATCCCGGCGGGGGCTCGGTTTAATGATCAAGAAATTGCAAGCCTTGTACAAAAAGAGTTAATGACGGGGAAAATATTTTGTAGTTATATTATGGGAATATCTATTAGAGAGGACATCAGAACTATGTTTGCAGAATTTCATACACAAAAGGAAGAGTATGAGGTGAAACTTATGAAGGTAATGAAGGAAAAAGGCTGGATCGTTTCTCCACCAATTAATGTAAAATAAACGACAATCTATTCAAGGAGTTGGAGAAGAAAGTGAAAACCAAAAATAAGGGCATGACCATCATCGCTATCGGATCCATCCCATTAATTATGACCTTAGGAAATTCAATGTTAATACCGATGCTGCCGGAAATGAAATCCTCCTTAAAGCTAACACAAATGCAGGTTAGCTTAACGATTACCGTTTTTTCAATTGCGGCTGCTATTTTAATTCCAATAATCGGTTATCTTTCTGACAGATTTTCACGAAAAATTATTATTGTTCCTTCCTTAGTACTATTTGGGGTTGGCGGATTACTTGCAGGGGTTGGTGCTGCTTTTTTTTCGCATTCTTACATGTGGATTTTAATTGGCAGAACGATACAAGGAATTGGTGCAGCGGGGACAGCACCAATCGCTATGGCCTTAACTGGTGATTTATTTAAAGGAAGCGAGCAAAGTCGTGTGCTGGGGATTTTTGAATCATCTAATGGATTAGGAAAAGTTCTATCACCTGTTCTTGGGTCGCTTTTTGCCTTGATCACATGGTTTTCTGTCTTCTTTGTGTTTCCGGTTCTTAGTTTAATTTCGGCTCTTCTCGTATTCATTTTTGTTAAAGAAAAAAGCAACCGGCAGACACCGCCACCCTTTCCGAAGTATGTTCGCGGTTTATTAAGTGTATTTAAACATGAAGGAAGATGGATTTTTACGACGTATCTGGCAGGAGGAACTTGTCTATTTACCCTTTTTGGGATCCTTTTTTATTTATCCGACATTCTTGAGAAAACATATCAGATTGACGGATTCATGAAGGGACTTATATTAGCGATCCCGTTACTTGTTATGGTAACAACATCATATATCACCGGGAGCAAAATCGGTAAGAACTTAGAACGGATGAAAAAACTTACTGTAATCGGTTTTTGCCTGATGACTATTTCCTATGGATCACTTGTATTTCTGGAAAAATTAATTCCGTTTTTAGCTGTACTTGCAATTAGTAGTGTTGGGGCAGGGCTCATTCTCCCATGTGTCAATAGTATTATTACCGGTGCTGTTGGGAAAGAGCGCCGTGGCTTTGTCACATCCTTATATGGATCTGTCCGTTTTCTTGGTGTTGCACTTGGCCCCCCAATTTTCTCTCGTTTAATGGATTGGTCAAAGACTGGGATGTTTCTGTCAATCGCTGCATTTACACTGCTTGTGGGTTTACTTGTGTTACTCTTACTTCATGTAAAAGGAAAGGATGGAAAAGAGAATAAAAAAACAGTCTTCCGTTACAACTATATGTAAAAATTTAAGGTTTCTTTCTCCACCCAAGCGTATAGCTTTGATAAAATGTCAGGTTACAAACATAATCCACTATCCTCGTTGATATCCATTGACTAGTAAAAGCAAGCAAAATAATTTTCCAGTCAATAATCATTGCCGTAACAAGAAAGACAAGACAATTAATGTAAAAGAGCGGCTTTCCAGGCAGGATCTCCCGTCCAGAAGCAATGATGAGAGCCACTACTCCTACACCACCGTTGGAGACCTCCTGGCGCATCAACATCCCGATCCCTGTTCCAAGGAGAATCGAACCAAGTACAAGATCAACAATTAAATTCCGATCTAAAACAATAAACTGTTCGAAAAACTGAACGGAGACAGATGTCATCGTAATCCCAGTAATTGTCCATAAAACAAATCGCTTCCCAAAATAATTAACACCAAGGAGAAGCATGGAAAAATTAACAATCCAAAGTGCTAGTCCATAACTAAGGCCGAACCAGTAGTTTAACAGAATAGCTATTCCCCCTGCTCCCCCAGATGGTATTGAATTAGGAAATAAGAACAGACCCATCCCAAGCCCTTGAATAGCTCCTCCAGCTAATACTAGTCCATTTTTTATCAAAAATTGTCTCATTAGGCTCCTCCTCAAGGTTTCATTTGCAGGATGGACAACTTCCCTTCTTATACTTATTCAATTAAATCGGGAAAAATGTTTTTAATAGGGAATACAAACAAACCGTGGATTTGTCTCAAGCATATACTAGTAAAGCTTATCAAATGATTTCTATAAGGAGATGATATGATGCGTGTAGAAAGGGAAAATAGGATGGGTGGGCCGCGATTTTGCCTATTTCCAGGTTACAACTGGTGTGGACCAGGTTGCAGTGGCCCAGGAGCTCCAGTAAATGCTGTTGATGCTGCCTGTAAAGCGCATGATTTGTGTTACCGGAAGTCCGGCGCGTCATGCAGATGTGATCAGGAATTTCTTCACCGTCTACAACCGCTGATAAACCCTCGTACTCCAGAAGGACGTCACGCCCGGACAATCTACCGTTATATGAGATTACAATCATTATTTACGTGTTAATCCAGTCAAAGTAAAGCAAAACAAAAAATCAGGAAAAAACGAGGTTGACAATGGGAATAAACTAACTACGCAAATTTCATTTATTTAAAGATGCGATTTTTTCTCTATCCTTACCGCTATTTAAACATAAACCATCAACGTTCTTAGACAAGTTTATTCCTTATATAACTTAAATAAGGAGAGGGGGAAGGTCCATGAAATATCTAGATTGGCATATGCTTGTTTTTGTTGGAGTAACACTAGTTCATGATTCTTGGATTTATTGGGGTTTTCCACAAATTGAATTTTGGGAAATGAAGCAGAAGTATATCAAAGAAAATGATGACAAGAATGACGGACCAAAAGCAGCTTAATCAATTCAACTGATGGAAAATACAATCAAATTGGGATGGGGGAAGTGTCTACCCATCCCTTTTCTCTCGCTGAATTAATCGCAACATTATGAATACATAAAAACTAACTTTACAAAAGCTTCTTTCCCTTCGCATAAAAACGCTTCATATCGTCCTCAGGAACAAGCGCACCACCTGTTGCCCATGCGATATGTGTTGCCTGTGTATGATTCAGGTTATGTTTCGCCATATAATTTGATTGAACCACCTCTTCTGGCCCTCGAAGACCCGCCGTTGCAGATGGCTCCAAATAAATATTTTCACTGTCAGCAAGCATATAGAGCAATTTATACAATTCGTCATCTTCAATCGTGTAAATTCCGCTAATTAAGTATTCACTTATTGATGTTGCAAACTTGGATGGCCGACCAACTGCCAATCCATCTGCCTCCGTATGATTATCAATTCCAAAATCTTGTACACACACATTCTCTTTTTCTCCCGTCATAATACCAATTAATACTGCCGGAGAATGCGTTGGTTCCACAAAGAAACAATGAACATGGTCACCAAATATCTGTTTTAATCCGAATGTAATCCCTCCTGGAGACCCCCCTACACCACAGGGTAAATATACGAATAATGGGTGCTCATGATCAACATTGATATTTTTTTCCTTCAATTGTCCTTGTAGTCGTAATGCCGCAACACTATATCCTAAAAACAAATGCTTCGAATCTTCGTCATCAACAAAATAACCTTTTGGATCAGCGAGCGTTTTTTGTCTGCCTTCATTTATTGCTTTACTAAAATCTCCAGCAAATTCAATAACTGTCGCACCATTTGCACGAAGTAAATCTTTTTTCCATTGCTTTGCATCTGCAGACATATAAACAGATACATGAAATCCTAGCTTCGCACTGATAATGCCAATGCTTAGTCCTAAATTTCCGGTCGAACCAACACCAATAGAGTACTGTTGAAAAAATCTTTTAAATTCTTCACTGGCAAAAGCTTCATAATTCGCACTTGTAGTGATTAGTCCCGCTTCTATGGCCAGTTTTTCTGCATACTGCAATACTTCATAGATCCCCCCTCTAGCTTTTATCGATCCAGCGATGGGCAGTTCATTGTCACATTTCAAGTAAAGTTCACCATCAAAAGTGGCGGAACTGTTTCGTTTAAGTGCGTTCTTCATTGCAGGAATCTTCCTTAATGGTGATTCAATAATACCATTTGTTTTCTTTGTTTCTGGGAATTCCTTTTCAAGAAACGGAATAAAACGCTTCCATAAATCTTCTGCTTCATTTATATCTTTTCTTTCCACTGGTAATTGCGGTAAATTTGCTGTTTGTTTTAAAAATGGATTTAACCAACATACAGGGTGTAAATCGATAATTTCACTTAATAACGGATAGTTAACTTTCCATTTAGATATTACTTTTTGTGAGAATACCATGAGATCCATCCCCTTCTGACCGATATTTTTATTTTCCCTCATTATATTAACTTTAACATAAAATGAATGATGCGTTGATCAAGATACTACTTCGGTACTTATTGGCAATGCTAAACCTAAAAAATAAAGGGTTATTTCTTTTTAACAGGACAAAATAGTTGTGTAGACAAATCCATTGAGTTTGTCTCACCAATTATGAGGAGGGCTTAAACATGGGTAAAAACAATAACAATTTTGATCGCAACAATCGTAACAACAATAAAGACAACAACAATCAGGAAATTAATAATGTTGAATTTGCGAATGAAAATGAATTTCTAGACGAGAATGATTTTAATAACAACAATAATCGAATTGATAATAATAACAGACGGAACAATCGTAAATAATTACACCAGAAACCTGTATTGCGAATGGCTCGATCATTCGCAATACAGGTTTTCTAATGCCAGGACCCTTAAGTATCAAGAACAATAAAAAGATCATCAACTATCTATTGATGATCTTTTTATTTGCTATACATTATTGTTGTTTATATTGAGGCTCTTCCGATTGCATATATTGCAAACGTGCATTTAGATTGTCAAGAACAGTTTGTTGTTGCTGTGCCATGTTTTGAAACATTTGTTTTGCGTTTTGATCTTGTGTTTCCAATGAGAAACTGTGTAAATTAGCAAGCGTACTTTCGCAGCTTGCAATGGTTTGTTGCATTTTTGTACCGACTGTCATGTCTAAATCACCTCCCTCCGTATTTAATTTCTCCAGTAACATTTTTTATATAAGTAAGTTTCTGATGAAAAAAATGCTAATCATACACCTAATTGTCATTACCTGGTTTATAATTAATTGGACCCTCGTCATGATTTATATTTGTTGTATCAACATCTAAATACCCTTTTTGATTCAACGTTGCTAACGTTACATGTTGCATTTGTTCAAGTGTAATATTATAGGATTGTAGCTGATTTTTTAGCCATTCTTTGTCTTTTTCGATATACCTTAAATTATGTTCAACTAATTCGCCATCAATAATAATTGGAATGGGTATAAACGTTGGACTTGGTGACATGTTTAAATCACTTGGTTGAAGTGGGCGTTTATCAGACATTGGAATTGCACTAAGCTGTCCGGTTTCTTCCAGCACCACCAACGCAAGTTCAGAAGCACTCGCATATCCCTTATTACGAAGTTGTCCTAGCAATTCTTCGACTGGAATTCTTACTTTACGAAGTCCTTGTTCATCAATATCTCCGTTTCTAACCAGTACAGTTGGTGAACTTGTAAGCACCCTTTTGAATTTATTATTTAAATTTAGAAAGGAAAAGATTAAATAGACAATCGAAATGGCTACAGCAAAATAGGAAGCAATTCCCAACCGTTTCGTTACAATCGGTTCCGAAATGACTGTCCCCAAAATCAAAACCACTAATAAATCAAAACTGGTCATTTCAGAAACTGCTTTTTTCCCCATAATACGTAATAAAATGTACCCAACAAGAAAAACCGCTATCGGTGTCCATATGTAAAGAAAAGCAAATTCCAATCTTATCACCTCACCATTAGTATGACCTAATTTATAATTTCTCATGAATTATCCAATAATAAATAGTGAAGGAGTGAAACTAGATGAAAAAATCTTGTGTTGTATTCATTTTAATTGTCTTTCTCCTTGCAGGTTGCGGGCTGCCAAAAGAAACAGAGGTGTCAAAAAGCATTCATAAAGGTATGACATATACAACCCAATCTTCCTGGGATAAAGCATGGGATGAAGTGAAGACACTTGACGATTACTTACATTTGCTTAGTTACCGGATTGATCGAAAAAAATATAAAAAAATGGATCAGCAAGTCGAAAAATTAGGTAAGACAATAGTAGTTATGAATAAGAAAAAATCAATGAGAAATTGGAGAAAATTAAAGAAGACGTGGGAAAAGGTAAATAAACCTACAAAAAAGGCAGCCAATCAATGAAGAACAGATATTAAAACCTTTTTATTGACCCGACTGTCATTATTTCACACGCGCTTCCATTTGATGAAGCTAAACATGGTTACATATCTTTAATAAGTAGTAACCATAAAAAAGCGGTCAGTGTGGTTAACTGACCGCTTTTTCTATTATCTTACCGTTACTTAGATGATTCGATATTACTTTAAAACCTCTAGTGGCTGTAAGTTAAGTAACTGCTTTCGAAAGTAATCCCAGCACGTTTTCATGATTTCCTGTAACACCTGCGATGAATACCCCAATAAACGAATGACCATGCCATTCTGATGTAATAAACTTGCACCACCATAGCAATCAAATTGTGGTAAATTCGGAATAATAGTAGTTTGGACATAATCAAGATGTTCGGATGTTATTCTTTCTGACAAAATCCACAATGTTCCTACATGTGTGTAATGACGCATGATTTCCTGGCCTCTCAAACTTGTTAAAGGTTCAAGTTGGAATGAGTCCCATACATGAAGATCTCCTTGCCAATAAACCTCAAACAGTGACGTGAAGCACTGGTATTCATAAATTTCTTCATGGCCAACCCTTCCGGCAGTAAAGATATCACCAACAATTGCTGTAGAACCTTCATCCATATATATCGTTGTTTTACCATTATAATTTGATCCTTGGAAAGGAATTAGGGGCTCTGGTAGATACTCCAAAATGCTATTTTTACCCAGTTTGAATGTTTGTACCTGGATACCTTCTGATTCCGTTAAAGATGGATGCAATTCGGTAGCAGAGGGATTCGTTAAAAACAATTGGGCGCTATCAGTCAGGTGGCAACCGATATCTAATCGGTCCCCATTAAATAAGCCAGGTGAACCAGACAATAAATATATCATAAGTTCCCCGTCATCACCCTCAAATTCTGCCTCTGTCATAGGAAACCGGTGTGATAAATCAGCTAAAACATTTCGATTACCAATTTTGCTCACAGTCCCTTTCCATTCCCCCTGTACGTTCATTTTTTCATTTTCTCTTTTCGCCCGTGATATTCTTTTTCCAGCCAGTCAGTTAATTCCAAAATACCCTCACCAAGTAACACATTTGAAAATACTGTCGGTTTATCTCCACGCTGTTTTTTTGAATCCCCTTTCATCGTATGTAAATTAACTCCCACATGCGGCGCCAAATCAATCTTGTTAACGATTAGAATGTCTGATTGTGTAATTCCTGGACCGCCTTTTCTCGGGATTTCTTCACCCTGTGCTACATCGATAATGTAAAGAAAAACATCGGCTAATTCGGGGCTGAATGCAGCAGCCAAATTATCCCCACCGCTCTCGATAAAAATCAAATCAAGGTTGGCTGTATTTCCAGTAAGCTCTTCTATTGCCTCAAAATTCATCGAAACATCTTCACGGATAGCAGTATGTGGACATCCGCCTGTTTCAACACCAATAATATGATTATCAAGTAGTATATTGCTTTTCCTTATAATTTGTTCGTCTTCTTTCGTATAAATATCGTTGGTAATGACTCCGATTTCATATTTTTCTTTAAGGGCATCAGCCAACGCTCGCACTAATGCTGTTTTCCCTGACCCAACCGGTCCACCGATGCCGATCCGCATTGGACGATCTTCCTTAAATCCCTGATAACTCCAACTAAAATCGTGATGATGACCCATTTAACCACTCCTATCATTTTTTTGAATCATTATTTCACGTAACATAAGCGTCATTTCGCGACACACTAATTTTTAACTTTAAATCAGTAAATTAGGACATAAAAAGCCTTGAATATAACGTTTCATGTCGCATTCCTTCTACTTCCTGAACGACGGAATAACTGCATAAATCATTTTCTGAATAGGAACCAGCGCTGATTTCTTTTGCGGATTTCGTCAACATTGGGTAAAGTCTTTGTAAAATCAATTGAACATCCGTCTGCCCAACTATCGTCATTCTGAGTGCACTTTGCAGAAGCATATTGATACTGGAGTATAGATGCGTAAATACTGCTAATTCAAGGGAAACTGCGAGGTATGCTGATATCCAACCATGAACAATAGCGGGATTTCCATAACATAATTTGCCGTTAATCCAATCACTGTATTGCAATAGACCCGAGTCCGGATATAGGGTATTAATTACCTTTAAATAACTTTTACCAAGTTTTATACCACCTTTACGTGATTCAGAGGACATTTTACACATCGTCAACTTTTGATCTAATTTTTGCATGCTATGTTTTACTTGTTCCGGTATCTGTCCGCTCGTTATTTCATCCTTCAGTGTCTGATAGGTTATGGAAATAGCAATTCCATCAATTGGTGTAAGAACTCCAGTAATATAGTGGTATGCCCAATTGTAAAGGTCGTCGGGATCTTTTATTTGGCCTTCCTGGTATGCTGTTTCCAATCCAAATGAATGCGAAAATGCTCCTGTGGGAAGAGCAGAATCGATAAGTTGAAAAAATAACCATTCATTGTTCATTTTTATCACCTTAAAATAAGAAATATCGTTCGGACAGTGGTATCGTTACTGCAGGAGGTTTTTCAATTGGTTCGCCATCAACGTATACTTGGAAGCTATCCGGGTCAACAGTTATCAGTGGCAATGTATTGTTTAGTATCATATCTTTTTTCCCGATGTTTCTTGTGTTTCGTACTGCATAAATTTTTTTCTCCAATCCTAACTTTTCTGGAACGCCCGCTTCCACAGCAGCCTTAGACATAAATGTAAAAGATACACTTTTAGGTGCTTTCCCAAAAGCCGCCCACATTGGTCTATACATTACCGGTTCAACAGTTGCTACCGGACCATCGGCCATTCCTTCTGCAGCCGCAGCAATAAAACCACCCTTGATCACCTTTTCGGGTTTTGCTCCGAAAAATTCTGGTTTCCATAATACGAGGTCAGCCATTTTGCCAACTTCAATAGATCCAACTACCTCTGAAATACCCTGTATGATGGCTGGATTTATTGTGTATTTGGCTATATACCTTTTTGCACGAAAGTTATCATTTTCCCCTGTTTCTTCAGGCAATCGACCACGCTGCTGTTTCATGACATGGGCGGTCTGCCAGGTCCGCATAATAACCTCACCAATATGGCCCATTCCTTCACTATCAGATGCAATACAACTAATTGCACCGATATCCTGCAGAAATCCTTCTGCTGCCATTGTTTGCGGACGAATTCGTGCCTCAGCCATAGCAACTCCTGTTGGGTCATCTCGGCTAACATGATGAACCTGAAACAACATTTGAATGTTTGCAGCTGGTGTATTGATTGTATACGGACGAGTTGGTGTTGTGGAAGATGGCAAAATATATTCTTCTCTGGAAACTTTTATTATATCTGGTGAATGTCCTCCACCAGCACCTTCCGTATGATACGTATGAATCGTTCTTCCTTTAATCGCTTGTAATGTCGTTGTTTCAACAGTTCCGGACTCATTACTGGAATCAGTATGAATACAAACTTGAACATCATATTTATCTGCAACTGTTAAACAACAGTCAATAACTGCTGGCGTCGCTCCCCAATCTTCATGAACCTTTAATCCGGCTGCACCGGCCTTAATCTGTTCCTCAATTGGTTGCGGAAAGGAGGCATTACCACGACCCCAAAAACCAAAATTCATCGGAAAATTTTCTACTGCCTCAAGCATCCGATGAACATACCATGCACCAGGTGAAATATTTGTTCCGATCGAGCCTTCTGTCGGACCAGTTCCCCCACCAAGCATAGTCGTAATACCAGAGTCAAGGGCTGTTTTTACAAGCTGTGGCTGCACCTCGTGGACATGACTATCGATACCGCCCGCCGTAACAATCCTATTTTCTCCGGATATTACCTCGGTGGATGGTCCAACGATTAAATCGGGATCAACACCATCCATATAATCCGGATTCCCCGCTTTACCAATTCCATGGATTTTACCGTCCTTGATACCAATATCCGCTTTAATAATACCCCAATAATCGATAATAAGTGCATTTGTAATTACAAAATCAGGCGCTATTTCATCAGTTACGTATGGGTTCATGCCCATACCGTCACGGATTGTTTTCAACCACCCATACCGGAGCTCATCACCATAAACAGTGTAATCTCGTTCCACCTCTACGATGATATCTGTATCAGCTAACCGCACCTTGTCGCCGGTTGTAGGTCCAAACTTCTTTACATAATGTTTTCGTGATACATATTTATCACTTGTATGTGAAGTTACAACATCGTCTACAGGTCCATTTACATACCCCCTAAAACCAAAAACATTCTTTCTGCCGCCAATTTCAACAAGTTCAACCGTTTTTTTCTCACCCGGCGGAAATTGAACGATTTCTCCGGCACCAATATTCAAGCGCATCCCCTTTGCTAACTCCCTGTCAAAAAACAAATCCGGGTTGACCTCATAAAAATGGTAATGTGATCCTACAAAAAGTGGTCGATCCCCTTTGTTAACGACCATAATTTTTCGAGTATTTCTTCCGTGGTTAATCGGTATTGGATCTTTTTTCAAAAAGTATTCTCCTGGTTTCAACCGGTACACTCCCCCCTTATACCTATTGTCTTACAAATAAACTATTATTCTTTCTTTTTCTCCTCCTCATAATAGTGCTCACCAATTTCAAGCTTTTTCTGTTTTACCGGCTTAAATGGATTATAGACAACGACAAGCTTTGTACCATCTGGAAAGGTTGCCTGTATATTAAGTTTACTGATCATGGAAGGTACGCCCTCCATAACCTGGTCTTCCGATAAAATATTTTTTCCATACACATGTAAATCCGAGACGGAATAATTTCCGGTTCGAGCCGCTTCCATCACCTCATAGGTAATTAACGCAACGGTTTCTGGGTAACTAAGTTTCATCCCTTTTGCCAGTCTTTCTTTAGCAAGCCATGCAGCCGTAACAATTAATAATGACTCTTTTTCACGTTCTGTGAGGTGCATCCTTCTCCCTCCTAATCACCCACCCTGTTAATAACTATATGTTTGAATCAATTCCATATTCTCAAAAACCGTATCTTTGCCAAAAATGATTTTGTTTCAGATGGTCATTTCCCTAGTGTTTACATATGATAAAGTAGCGCTCGTAGAAAGGAGTTTTGCAATGATATACCATCCCTTTTATGGTGTAGTGGCACCCCCCTATCAACAGCCGTATTCGGAAAAACTGTATGATGATGCCAGATATGTAAAGAAGCATATCCATTCGCTTATGGGAACGACCTCAATAGAATTAGATCATACCCATCAGTATATTGAAACAACAGGACCAGCACCAAACGGGATCCAACATACACATGAATACTCAGGATGGACAAATTTTGATGATAAGCAACGGCATAAAATCAGCGGCAGAACGGGGCCAGCTATCCCGCTTCAGGATGGTGGACATATTCATTATTACGAAGGATTTACAACGGGTTACCCGAATCATCAGCATTGGTATCAAGGATTTACGACGCCATCAAATGAGTAAAATATTAATTCCTAATAATTTACTCAAAAAAGAAGAAGGAGTACATGCTATCTTTCCTTCTTCTTGCTTCCTCTTAATTTTTTTGTTTGTGTTTAAAATTTTTATTTATCGCCTTTTTTGCCTTTTTGTTATGACCTTTCATTGATTTATGCTTGCTTTGTTTTTTATTCCTATTGATAACGAGGTCTTCTGCTTCGTCTGCAATCTTCTTCGCATTATTGTTATTCATCACTGAAAAATCCTTCTCGTCCTCATCAAGGATAACATTGACATTGTCCGAAACGTGATTTCCACTTACATTCGTGTTACCTTTGGAAAAATAGGACCAATTTGGTGCATAGTTATTACCAATAAAAACTCCTGATTGATTTTTAGCTGTATTGACCTTTATTTTTTCTATGTTAATAGTTATCAAAACAAATTTCCTCCTTCCTTTTTACTAAACCCTATTACTTGTTCTACCTAAAAAATCGATGTGATCCCTGTCATCAATTACATTAAGCGAATTGGAAACATAATTACCAACCAATTTTGATGTTTGATAGACTACATTTCTGTTGCGTTTAGAGTGGGCTGTCCAATTAATAATGTTGTTTCTGCCATTGAAAACCCCAACACGATTAGACGAAGAATCAATTTGTGTGTGTTTAGCTGTTATTTCGATCATTTATCCGGCTCCTTTCCTAAGCACTTGTCCATAATTTTAGAAAGGTAAATTGTTTTGCTATTAGTGTATGTTAGGAAAACATGAGCGAAATAGACCATCAACTATCAATTATTAAAATAGACAAACGTCATTTACCTCCACATTATTCAATGAGGCCCTACATTTACCATACATTTTATGCACTAAAATAAAGCTTTAGGGATACTTTGTACATATCCCTAAAAAGTAGATACGAGAACCCAATATCCAGTTGATGATCTAGATAGTTGACGTTTTTTTGTATCGTTTTTTCCTTTTATCTTATGATTATCAAATACTGGGATTCTTTTAGGGATGGAGGGATTGTTATTCGATTGATTTGATACGTATGTAGGTATTGGGTACTTTGATTGGTAATTTTCTGCAGTAATCTCTGATTGCTGAAAATTAGGCTGTTCTTCTTTTGCTAACACATCATATACTGTTTCCCCTTTTTTCATTTGATCACTACTTTCGATATCATCTTTGTTCCTAGTCGGGCTCGTTAGTTCTGGGGCCCTATTATCAACTGATTTTTTATCAGGTGGAGACTGCTGTTCATGTTGATTCGAATCTTTAGGGAATAATTCTTTCAATTTTTCTTCAATCTGCTTTTCAATCTTGGGGAATTTGGTTCTGTGTTCCTTTTCCAAATCTTTATGTGAAGAAGTAGAATCCTTGCTTTCTTCTATCGACGATGTTTTTGATTTCATTTTTGCTTCGACTGGTTGCTTACTTTTGGTTGCTTTTGTCCCATCGACAGGAACACCCAAGTTAACTCCTAAATTTAAAGCACCACTAACTTCATCAACATCGATATCACCGACTTTGTATTCCATTAGTGGTCCTTTCAAATCAAGTTGTTCAATGTTTACAATAGAAGCCCCATTGTTAATTATGACTTTTTTAAGTAATGTCTCTATTTTTTCCATCTTGTCACAAAGTTTTTCTATTTTTTCATTGTAATCATCCATTGGTATCCCCTTTCTTGATCAAGGATATTTTCCGGACTGTCTCTATTTTTCCTTTACGTTGGTGGGATCGTACCCCACATGGTATCACGATCATCAATTGGGGTATCTACTTGATCATTATCAAATACTACATTTGTGTTCTTATTCGCTTTATTATTGTGTCCACCGATCTTGCCAAAACCTGTATTTGACTTACTCTGGGAACTCCAGCCAAATTGTACATTTTTACCGTTAAATACCCCGGAAGAGCTTGAGACTGTACCAACACTTAACTTATTAAAGCTAATCATTGCGTTTTGTTTTTTTTGTGACTGTTTCTTTTTTTGCTGCTCACCTTGTTTGTTTTTGGCCTTTTGTGAACTTTGCTTCATTTGTTCCTCAGAGGATTTTTCTTTTTGTACTTTTTGTGGAGATGGGTTCTGTTGTCCGCTTTGCCCTAAATGCATAGGGTTAACAGTTTGGTAAGGTAAATGACTCATATTGGGTGGTAATGGGTTATATGGGAAATATGGATACTCATGATACGGGTTGTATGCATTCATAAATAAATCCAGCACCTTTCAGCCTGTTATTCAAAGATAGCTTATGTTAAATAACATTTTATGTACGAAGTCTATTGTGTCCGAATCACTTCGCCTATCTTCACGCATAAACTATCCTAATTTATGAAAAAGGAGTCCGATTCAATGGAAAACCCTGCATTTTCTGATATTGAAATTCGTTATGATACCATTCACATCACTTCTGCAGCAAGTGGAGCAGGTGTCTTTAATGGAGTGAATACGCAATTTGGCTGGAGTTCTCATAGTAAAACAAATTCCGCATTAGGTACGATTGGTGGTCACCTTAACCACACCCCAAACAATATAAATGTTCTCAATGATAACGATATGATTGATACCACCATTAACGATCAGGACGTCATGTGGGGTCTTTAAAATCTTCTATTTAACTCTTGTTCTGTTTCACAACATATTGCTGTTGGAATAAACTATCGTACTAAACGAGAAAGTGAGGATGAACAAATGGCACTAAAAATAATTTATAATACGAATTTACTAAATACAGCCCTTGATAACGCGGGTGTATTTAATGGAGAGAACCAAGGTTTTGGTTGGAACTCCCATTTTAAACAAAACCAAAATGCTAACCTTACCGGATTTTTTAACCCATCAACAGGTAATGTAAATATTTTACGGGATAATGATGGTTTCGATGCGACCATTAATGACCAGGATGCAGCAGCAGGTGTCATTGGACAATCATTTTAAACAAAAAATTGATTAATGGAGGGTCATCATGGCGATTGTAATTGCTTATAATATGAATCACCTGCAATATGCTGCCGACAATTCAGGTGTACTAAATGGACAAAATCAAATATTTGGCTGGAATTCTCATTTTAAAATGAACCAAAATTATTATGTTAAAGGAACGGGTATTCCAACTAGTGCTAATTTTAACTTTATAGAAGATATGGATGGAATTGATACTACTATCAATGACCAAGATACTGAATGGGGAGCAAGTTTCCAATCAGTTTAGTACAAACAATGCGATCCGGTATCAAAGCCGGATCGTATTTTATTCTAATCCACCCTACAATTGTTTTCGATAAAAATAAAGAGTTGACCAATTATCACTCTAACGGGTTCTCTTTAGAGGTGCAAACAAGAGAAAAACATCTCAAATCACAGAAAAATTTACAACAAAAACATCAGGGCAATTCACAGTAGTATTAACTTCTAATATTTGTTGGTGATAGAAAATTTATTGGGAGATTTCTGGTTTTGCTACAAATGGCCGCTCCAGAAAAACACTGCGCTTTCCGTGGGCGGCTGATGAGCCTCCTCGTGCTGGGTGCTCGTCGCGTTGCAAGTAACTCGGTGAAGTATCGCTCCTTGCAACTCGAAGCTTATTCGTTGGGAGTAATGCTCGTCGCACTGCGGGGTCTCACCTAGGCCTCTTCTCCCACAGGAGTCTCCGTGTTTTTCTTCCGCTGGATAGCAATCAGGGACAACAATTTTAAGTTAGATAATCTTAACTAGCGTAGGCAGAATACGTAGACTCCTGCGGGAACAGCACGTGTCCGAAGACCCCGCAGAGTGATTTGAAAAGGAAGGTCGACTAAAACCGTCCTTTGCGGACAACGTCGACATACCCCTCGCCGGGGCAAGGAGGCTGAGGCCGTGCCCGCGGAAAGCGAAGTATTCTGCCGAAGCGGTTTTCCAGCACTAAATTAAGCGAGGATGTGAGAGTCAATAATATAAAGTTTATGTCATCCACAATCGGAACCGAGCCTTTTTGATTTCCACTTGTAAAATAACTGGTAGTTTATCAAATAACTTTAGCAGAGTGAGAATATCTATTCCCACTCTGCTAAAGTTATTGCTATTTATCATGCTATTTTAACCAACAAATAGCCAAATGCATTGATATAACTACAAAAATAAGGGTGCGATACTGTATGTGATTTTGCACCCCATTTATATTGTTATTTGTTGTTTTGCAACCTTAAAGAGAACCCGTTAATTATCACGCTAGCCAACTCTTTACACTTTTCTTCATGGGTGATTTTACCATTCTTCGTCTTCCTCATTTAATTCAGTAATGTCAAATTCCGATAAAGGCTCAGGTGGTTGCTTCATCATTTGAATTTCAAGAATATCATTACGAGTCGTTATTTTTGTCTTTTTTGGGTCAACTGGTTTAGGCAAATGTATTCGTAGTGAAGGTCGCTGCCCCTTTTCTCTTAAAAAAAGCTCATGACTATTAAGTAAAACACTAAACCGTTGTTCTGGATTAGCATTTGTCATAGCTATTCTTGCAATGACAAAATCATGTGTCTCGAATACATTATACTCATAATTTGATGCGTTACCATTTCCGGGTGATCCATTAGATTGACGGTTAGGTCTGTTTCTTCGTCGATGTTGGGAAGGATTGGGAACGTTTTGCAAATTATTGGGTTCAGAAACGTTAGCTTGATTCGGAACTGCATTCTTTATTTGATCAGAGATGAATTGAGCAAAAGCCTCTTTATCAAAGGGATTGGGAACATTCTCTTGGGTATCGAAATGCTGATTGAAAAAATCTTCGAAAGCTTTTTCCATGAAAGGACACTCCTTTAGAAATGAATCGACGTTCTTGCAAACTTTAAAATTATTCTATTCTTTGCAGTAGAAAAAGTACCTAGGAAACAAAGGACCAGTATTTTAGAACTTTCACACTCCGCGAATGCCTACATAAAATATCGAAGGCTAGATGGTTAAAAGTTATTTTACCCTACTGGAGGTTTCTTAAATTGAAGGTAAATTTTGAGGATTTAAAGATTGATCATGTGTCACTTTCATCAGGTATATTTTCAGGTGAGAACCAACAAGTTGATTGGAACTTTGTAAGCAAGGTGAATGAGGGTTTTGGTACGATAAGTGGGAGCAATAATGATTCTTTCAATAATCATCATGTGGTTCGAAAACGTGTTGACAAAAATGATTGTGGAAAGGAAGCATAAAATATGAGATCCGATTTAACTCCAAATTTTTTTATAAAAAATATTAACATTCATACCGTTGAAGGAGCATCTTGTGTTAACTTCGGAATAAATGAACCAACAGGGTTTACAAATCATAAAAAGCATAACCAGGGATTTGGATCGGTTAGTGGGGATTCAAATACAATTGATGGAATAAAAACGCTCATGAATGACAAATCGCTAATTGATATGTTATCTGACACTGGCACAGATGATCTATCTGAAATCCGAGAGCTCATTACCTCTAAAGTCATTGCATATTTAGAAGAAGAGAAATTTGACGAAATGAATGAAGAAATTGATGAAATGGAGACAGGAGAAATGAACGAAAACACAAGCGTTTAAAATCTAATGAATCAAATAACAGGATCTAAGCTCCGGATGGTTTTTGATGTCGAAAGTGGCGGCCGCATCCATTTTCCCGAACTCTTTTTCATCTGTTTGCAAACCTAAACCACCTCTGGGGCCACAAAAGAGTTTATCTCTCTTCCTATCTTTCTATTAAGGTATTGAAATTTATGATGCGATCACTTATCCTGTGTAACAAATGCTGATCATGACTAATTGCGAGTACACCAATATTACGCTGTTTTACAAGTTGCAGGACAGCTTGCCATATTTGCGCCTGGGTAATCGCATCAAGCATCGTCGTCATTTCGTCCGCAATGAGATAGTTTGTATTAAAACCAAGTGCACGAACAAGACTGAATCGTTGTAACTCACCACCAGAGAGTTCACTAGGCCAGCGATTTAACCACTCTTTCTGAATGCCTAATGTACCTAGTAAGTCACTATCAGAAGTACCACCAACTTCAGCAAGCACCTTTCTCATTTTCCACCTTGGATTAATAACCTTTTCTGGATGCTGCCAAACCAATTGAACAGGATGTACCCCCTTTATAGGATAAGGACGTCCGTCTGCTGTTACGTGTCCTTCCAATGGATTGAGATAGCCAGCAATAATCCTTGCCATCGTGGTTTTTCCGGAGCCGCTCATACCATACAACCCAACCACTTCACCCGGTTTCATTTTCATGCGTAGATTTCGAAACAGCCATTGACGACCTTTGTAACGATAACTAATCCCATTTATTTCAAGCATGAAAACACTTAACCATTCCACCGGCAACGTTTGTATCTTTCGGCTGTTCATTCGCACACTTTTCCATGGCAATTGGGCACCTCGATGCAAAAGTACATCCGGAAAAGCTCTCTCCCACAGACGGTTGAGATCCTACTAATGGAAAAAAGTCATTTTGAGGCAATGCGTTCCATAAAGCCTTTGTATATGGGTGTCGCAACTTCTCACCTTTACCAGAAAAATCTCCTGCATTTGCAATTTCAACCGTTTGACCCGCATAAAACACCGCAATTTTATCTGCTATTTTTAGTGCTGTATGTATATCATGGGTAATCAACAAAATCCCTTTTCCATCTTTAGCAAGCTGCTTCAGGGAATTTATTGTTTCCTGAAGTGTGAGTTCATCTAATCCAGGTGTTGGTTCATCAGCAATTATGAAGTTTGCTTCACTTATTATAGCCGTTGAGACTAAAACCCTTCGTGCCATTCCCCCCGACAGTTCAAATGGATATCGATTCCCCGTTTTAAGAGGAAGGCCCACCTTATCAAAAGCGTCTTGTTGGATTGCTTTTCTGTCTTTTCCCCTTACGACTGTTTGTACCTGTTTACCAGCTTTTATTAATGGATCGAGTGCATTAACGGACTGTGGAACGAGTGATATTTCTTTTCCGCGTAAGGTGATTAGTTTTTTTTGATTCAATGGTTCACCCTTATAAATTAGTGTTCCATTTAAAGTAGCGTTTTCTGGTAAAATACCTAAAATCGCATTAGCCAACAAACTCTTACCAGAACCACTAGCCCCAACAACTGCAAGAATCTTACCAGCGTTTATCGTTAAATTTAGATTGTTAACAACCTGCACGATCGATTCACGTAACCAATTCCGATAGGTACGGAAGGAAATAGATAGGTCTTTCACTTCAAATAATGGAGTATTATCATTTTTTAGTTTGTGATGTTTCAAAGTCATCATCATTACTCCCTTTATATTTTTTGCCCATGAAAAGGGTCTATCAGTTTGCGAACATTTCGACCAAGCATTTCAAACGATCCAACCATAGTCAGCAAAGCGATACCAGGAAAGAAGGCCAGCCACCACATCCCAGTGGATAAATACCGCATTGATTCTGATAGAATAATTCCAATTGCCGGCTCTTCCGATGATAGTCCAAAGCCTAAGAACGTAATCGCTGCTTCATGCAAAATGGCATGGGGAAACAATAAAATAAAACCAACAAACATTTGTGGAATTAAATGAGGCAAAATGTGATGTTTGGCAATCCATAAACGAGATTTCCCTAATTTACCTGACACACCCACGTATTCAGCTGATTTATTTTGTAAAATTTCCGCTCGTAATAAACGTGTTAAACTTGGCCAATGGGTTAAAGCAAGAGCAATAACAACACCTTTAAGTCCGCCTCCAACCGAAAAACAAATTAAAATAAGGATGACAATATGCGGAACACTAAGAAAAAGATCGATTACCCATGTAGCAAGCGAATCCAGCATTCTATTCCACGAGGCTAACAAACTTAGACTCACCGCAATCATTGTACTCAAAAACGCAGTGATTAACCCGACACCAAGGCTCAGTGTCAGTCCTTTAAGCGTTCGGGCTAGCATATCCCTGCCTAACCAATCAGTTCCAAAAAGATGGCTAAATGATGGCTCGCTATTTCGTATTTGTAAATTCACTCCTAGTTTTTCAGATCCAACGAAAACACCACATACAACCATCCCCACTAAAAAGATGATTGCGACAGTGATGCTTATAAGTATTCGGTATCTGATCCAACGATTTCCATTCCCACTTAAAATATGACCTATTTGATCGATCAATGGACTTCTTCCTTTCCAATCCGCGGATCGATTATTTTGTAGAATGAATCAGCGATTAAATTGCCAACAAAAACGAACATTGTACTAAATAGGACAATTCCTAAGAGAAGTGGCACATCCCCACCAAGCCCTGCCTGTACTACAGCTTGCCCAAGACCGGGATAAGAAAAGACTTGCTCAGCCAATACTGCTCCCCCAAACAGCTCCCCAAATGAAGCAAAATGCACCGAGATTGCTGGGAGTGAAATGTTTCGTAAGCCATGACGCCACAGCAAAATGAGTCCATGTTCCCCCTTAGCTCTTGCAAACCGAACAAAATCACTCTCTAGCACGTCAATTAATTTTTGTCTTGTATGTAGAGCCACATTTACCACACCTAAAACACTTAGTGTCAAAGCTGGTAAAAATAAGTGCCTAACCCGTTCTAAAAATGTAACATTTTCTGCTAGCATGCCTGCCGGAGTACCGAGCCCAACAGGAAACCAGCCGAGCCATACAGAAAAAAATAGTAAAAACAGTAATCCTAACCAAAAGCCTGGAGTAGAAGCGAGTGTGAAACAATATCCTTTGATGATTCGATCCATCATTGTTCCTTCTCGCATTCCGGCTATGATTCCTAAGGTAAAACCAATGACACCTGACAAAATCCAAGCGATACCCATTAATGCTAAAGAAGCAAAGAAACGTTCGGCGATCACGTCAGCTACTGAGGATCGATAGATTAGCGATGTCCCAAGATTCCCTTGTAACACTGCATGACCCCAGGTAAGAAATTGCTTTGTTTTTGAGTCATTCAATCCCCAATATTCCGCAATATTTTCTCGTTGTTCTGGACTTACTCTCGTCATATCTGCTCCCACATATGACTGAACTGGGTCGATAGGGGAATAACTAACAAGTAAAAAGGATAGAATACAAATTGCAATGAGCAAGGTTGCTAGTTTTACAGATTTACGTAAGCAATATAAAACAACTTTCTTGCACAAATCCTTCCCCTCTTTCTATTCTTGCCAATGCCACTGTTCAATAAAATCTGTTACAGGCCAACCATGTCCGTGTGGTTGGATTTTTTGTTCACCAATTTCCAGATTATCACGCACAAAATAGAGATGCTGAAGATTTACCAACCATACCCATGGTGCATCTCCCTTCGCTGAAAAGCCTGTTTCTCCATCCCATTGTGCCTTTTTCCAATACGTGTTTGCCAGATCTTGGTCTGTTGCATGCATTGCTTTTTCCATATACGCATCAGCGACAGGATTGGAATAATAATTGGCATTGTAGAATCCTTCCCCACGTGTTTTACTGCTATATATGTTATACATTTCAAGTGGATCATGACTTCCCCATCCCATCATAACTGGGTTGGCATGCATCAGTCGCTCTAACTCGTTCCAGTTCTTTCCCTCTGTTGTAACTTCAACCCCCAAAGGCTTCATCATTTCAGCGAATGCCAGCGATAATGACTGCCGGTTCTGATCGCCTGCCGGATAGAGCAGGGTAAATGTAGCTTCAAGACCGTCCTTTTCCCTTATACCATCTTCATTTTTTTGCCATCCAGCTTCTTCTAAAATCGTTTCCGCTGCCCCTAAATCACCATCTTCTATAACTGTATCGGGATTCCACCATGGCAACCGGTCTGCTACAGTATATGCTGGAGTGCCAAACCCTTCCAACACACCATCAACTAAAGCCTTTCGATCAACCGCAATGTTGATAGCCTTCCGAATTGCTTTATCTGCGGTTACATCATTTCCTATAGGTATACCTTCCTCTGTTTCCCTACTTGCGGGAACATATGGAAGCATTATACCTCGATTATCAACACTTTCAAGTTCAATAAGCCGCATCCCAGAAATATCTTCTTTAGCTAAGGCAGGTAGCACGGAAGCAACATCAACTTCACCTGCTTTAGCTGCTGCAAATGCTGCATCTTCTGATAGGAATAAAAAAGTCAGTTTCTTAAAAAATGGCTTTTCCCCATAATAATATGGATTTGCTTCCACAATAAGTTGTTGGCCTTTATTCCATTGAACCAATTGAAACGGTCCTGATCCGATTGGATGTACATTATACGAATCATTATAGGCATGTTCTGGAACAATACCAATTGTTGTCAGAAGATAGATAAACGTGGATTCTGGTTGTTTTAACGTAAATTTTACTGTATGTGGGTCAATTTCCTCAACTTTTTCCAAGTTGTTCAAATCAATAATCGAACCACTAGTTTTGGCGGTATGATATGTAAAAACAACATCTTTGGCTGTAAGTGGCACGCCATCTGAAAACTTCACATCATCACGAATCTTAATCGTCCAATCTAAACCATCCTTACTTACCTCATAGTTCACTGCCAAATCATTTTGAATGGAAAAGTTTTGATCATACGCTAACAATGTACTTTGGAAGAGCGGTGACCCATACCGTCCCCATCCCGTTGTTGGGTCAAACCCATCTTCCGGTTCTCCACCAAGCGCGAGCACCAATTCATCCTTAGATGTAGCATCAGCAGATTCCTCCGTACCTTTATTAATTGCATCTGAACAAGCACTTAATGTGACAATCAATAGAATAACGAATAAAACCAGGTAAACATTATTTCTCACCTTTTTCACGTTCCATCCCTCGCTGTTAATTTTGCGCTTGTGCAACTTCTGTAGTAACAAGCATTCTCTTAAATAAAATCGTCAAATCTAGGCTCTTACCCCATCATATGAGTTATTTCCTCCTGTCATGAATAAAATAATTTAGTCCTTGATTATAACGAAAAAAGGCGAGTAGCTAGAACTATTTCTAACTACTCGCCTGCCTATAATATTAACCTATTAATTTTGCTAAATGCTTAAATTCTAACTCAGAAAATTTATTATTAACTTCCGTTTGATCATATTGCCATACTGCTGTTTCCAATGGGCAACTTATGGGGACATCACATTTTATTTCAGCTAACTCCTTCGATAATTGCAGCATCTCCAGATTGGTTTTAATCTTTGTTTGGATTCCATTCGGTAATTGATCTATATTTTCTAAAATATTATCAATCGAGTCATATTCTTTAATAAGCTTTAATGCTGTTTTTTCGCCAATTCCTTTTACACCAGGGTAATTATCGGAAGTGTCCCCCATTAGTCCTTTTAGATCAATCACTTGTCTCGGGGAAATCCCTCGTTTGTCGTAAAAGTTAACGTTGTCAAATACATCATAATTACCTTGTCCTTTTTTCATGATCGCCACACGAATGCCCTCATCGACAAGTTGCAATATATCCTGGTCACCCGTTAGGATTATGACATCATTTCCCTCGATTGCGTAATGTTTTGCAAGAGTACCTATGCAATCGTCAGCCTCAAAATTTTCCATTCCAACATTTGGCATATTAAACGCTTCTACGACTTCTTTAATCAAGTCAAATTGAGGGATTAATTCCTCGGGTGGTGCGCCGCGATTTGCTTTATACCCATTATATAAATCAGTTCGAAATGTTTTACTTCCCATATCCCAGCAGCAAATAACGTGTGTAGGTTCAAAACGATCCACTGCATCAAGGAAATAACGCAAAAATTGATAGATCCCATTTGTTGGTATCCCTTGACTAGTCTTCATGAAATTGCCGCGAAATGCCGTTGCATAAAATCCTCTGAATAACAAGGCCATTCCATCAACTAATAATACATTTTGTGTTCTTGCCATGTTCAGACCTCCTAAATGTGGTGACTATCAATGATGGCAGCAAGTTTTTCCTGTTTCGCTGCTAAGAGCTCCATATCAACCGTTTCTGTTAGCATTGACAAGGAGTTATCAACGTACATATCGATATTTTTACATGTCTTTTGTTGAACAGTTTTAATAACGTGATCCCATTGTTTGCGATAGGATTCCACCATTATCCCTTTATTTTCATCGATATATTGTTGAGCGAATGGGGCTAATGTTTGATACATTTCCTCTTTCATCTGCTCTTTTTCGTTTTTCTCAAAAAATGCTTTTGTACTTTTAAATAGTGCTAATGACTTTTGGAAGATATGTTGGTCCAATTCTGTAAATGCCTGTTGATACTCAGGAGTGGTCAAATCAAAAGAAGCTAACCCAGGTAACATTAACTTTTTATCGATTTGTGTTGATTTCTCATTTAATTCAGCGTAGGCATCTTGAGCTAAAGATTGCACATATGATTCCACTCTCAATGAAACAGCCCGCAATTCCTGAACAAGCTCATACCCTATATAATCCAATAGTCCATCCGTGTTTTTCCGTAATTGAATCATAGCTTTTTTACCTGTTTCGGTAATGGTAGTAGGATTAAAAAATTCTTTAAACATATCATGAAAACGTATGCCCAATCTTTCTATTACATAATATAATTGTTTCTCTATTTTTTGTTCGATTTGCTGCGGGTATATTCCTGCGTTCATTTCATTAACCGCTTGTTCTAGCATTTCCCGTTTAGAAAAAAGATCCTCCCGGTATTGTACCTTTTCCTGTTCGTTTAAACTTGCCGATTCAATATAATTGGTCACCGCTTGATAAGCCCGTTTTATATCAAGCAATGCCGATTGTATTGACATAGCAGCTAAATCATTATGAATAAAATGATAAAATTTTTGTTCAAAATCAATCATTCTCTCCGTTTGTGACTCATGATTTTGCTTTGCTTTTAATGCCTGTTTACTGGAAACTGGAAATAATTTTGGAAAACGAATTCCTAATTGGATTAATTGTTCTTCCACATAATCGGTTACTAAGTTTAGCTCATTCTCATCTTTAGCCAAGTCAGCTGCATTGACAATAAAGAACATTTTATCTAACTGGAACGCATCTTTCACCCGTCCTAACTGCATTAAAAAGTCTTTATCTGCACGTGATAGGGCATGATTGTAATACGTAACATATAAGATTGCATCGGCATATTTAATATAGTCAAACGCAACATTTGTATGACGAGAATTAACCGAGTCTGCACCAGGCGTATCAACTAATGTGATTCCTTGTTTTGTTATGGAGCAATCATAATATAGATCGATTGATTCCACAAAACATGCCTTCGTTTCATCACTAACATACCTTGAGAAATCATCAATCGTTACCGTAACTTGTTCCCCAATTAAATCTTTATTTTCCGGGTATCCTGTAACCATCGCCCGTAAATATGATTGATACATTTGCTGAAGGTCTTCACTTTCATGTATATCGTTTTCCTTTATCCATTGAAGTAATCCAGCTAAATCTCCAGCTGTTGGCGAAAAATGCTTTGTAATCGTCCGTAAATCGTCATACAAATCTGTGGCTTTTTTCATTTGAACGATGACAGTGCCATGCCCATGTTTTTCTGTTGTTGGACAAATTCGATTAATCGCAGCTGTTGTTGGATTAGGCGATACAGGTAGAACGCGTTCGCCAAGTAATGCATTGGCAAACGATGACTTTCCAGCACTAAATGCCCCAAATAGTGCAATAGTGTAGGTGCGATTAGCTAGTTGTTGCTGTTTTGTCTTTAGTTCGTCAACAATTGTTTGAAATCCAGATACTGATGACAGGGTTTGAATTGTCTGCTCAATGCTCGATTCAACATCTTGTAATGACTTTGTTTTTTCGTTTTGCTCCAAAGGCTCTGTAGGATCATCGGTAATTGATGGTTTATCGTCTGATGTAATTGGTCGTTCAACATCGCGTTGTTCCATAGAGCTGTATTTCCCAAGGAGTTCTTCATCTAAGGAAATAGCAGGACTTTGGTCTGGATGAAGTAAGATCTCATCAACAGTCGATTGCTTATCTGACAACGTTTGTTCCATATTCTCAGCCGTGTTTAGTTGCTTAAGAATTGCATGTAATTCCTCACGTTCTTTTTCATAGGATAGTAGATTCGCTTTATTTTCCTGTGTTACTTTTCGATCAATTGTATCCCATAATTGCAGTGCTTTCGTTTTGTATTTTTGCTTAATATCATTGCTAACATCGTTGGTATAATTTAAGACAGACTCCCCAGTTACTTTTGCACCTGACTTTACAAGTACAAGCAACTCATCCCCAGTGTAATCGATGGATAAATCTTGAACCGATTCCACAAGTTCTCGATCAGTAATCCCGAATTGTTTTAGTAAATCAGCTAATTTGTCGCGTAATTTCCATTGCACTACTGCTTCCATGTTCTCACATAAGGCGTTTAAAAATGTTTGCAGACGATTCTCTCTTTCCTCATTCGTCTTCTTCTTGGAACCGAACAATCCTATCTTGAAATCGTCTTGTTGACTTTGTAAAAAATTCTCCGCTTTTTCTCGAATTTCATAAGGCATAAGGTAAGCATTTTGCAATGTTGTTTGCAGTTCGTGGCGGAACTTTTGTTCAAGTTGACGATGTGTGTCCTCAATTGAAGCAATTTTTTGTTCGATCTCATTTTTTTGTGCTAGCACTTCTGCTTTATCTGTCTCTACCTCGGATAAAGAGCTTATTTTTTGATTGTGTTCATTCGTTAAATAATGCTTATGTTCATTTGCTATCTGTTGTAACGAATTGATTTGGGATCGGTTGGTATCCTTATTTGTTGTCATCAAAGCAAAAAGATCTGATTTAAGTGTTTGAAATTGATTATGTGCTGCCTGATCATTGATTAATGATGAATAATAAATTGCTTCAGGTATAATGTTCCATTGATCAAATGTTTGGCTAACACTTGTTTCAAATGCTTGAAAAGATAATTCCGCTTCATCATGTTTGTCAATTTGATTAATCACCACAAAAAATGGTATCCCTTTTTCATTTAGTGTGTGCAAAAACTGCAGGTTAACCTCAGATTGGACATGATTATAGTCCATAACGTACACGAGCATATCAACAAGGTGCATCGATGCTTCCGTAATTAATCGATCAGCATCGTCTGCCGCATCAATCCCTGGAGTATCAAAAATCACTGTGTTAGCTGGAACAATTTTTCGAGAAGTACTCAATTCAATTTTCTTAATGGTATCTTTGTCCTTACAATAGTCTTTAATCATTTCGATGTCATATGGTTCTTTATGCTCAATTGGTGCATCATGATGAAAATAAACACGCGCTACCCCATCACCAGAACTAATTTTTACAACGTTTGCACTGGTTGGTATAGGGCTTTCTGGCAAAATATCTTCTTCCAATAATGTGTTAATCATGGTCGATTTCCCTGCCGAAAAATGGCCGGCAAAGCTGACAACGAATTCTTTTTTCTTCATTTTTTCATATAGCTCTAATAGTTTTATTGCACTTTTTTCATCACCATTTTCTAGCATTGTTTCGTAAAGTGCAGCTAGTTGATTTGTTTTGATTTGTCGTGATGGCAATGTAGTGATTGATTCCAAGATGTACAATTCCCTTCTTATTAACAATTCATATACATTTATTATACGTTCTTTGTCTTCGCAATGCTACCTGAATATTAGATATGCGGATATTTCTTTAATCCTTGTTTATCTTTTAATTCCAAACCTCTGGAAAGAATATAAAGTGAAAAAATAACGAGAACAAAAGCAAGCAATGGATAAAAGAGTACCCAATGATAATCATAAACAAAGGAGCGCCACTGTCCAATCAGGCCTGCCCAATCATGGGTGACAGATAAGTACACGTCTTCTCCTCCCTGACGATAAATAGTCCCACCTAGAAATACGTTAAAAATACCCAATTGACCGATTAAGGATAGAACGAGGATAATTTCTTTCACAAACATAACCATTAATGTCCCTTTTAAATGTGGCAGTAAATGCTTCCAAGCAATCCGAAAAGAGCGTGCTCCTAATGCCTTCGAAGCGGAAATATATAAATTTTTCTTAAGTTCTTTTGTTTTACTAAAAACAGCCGCATAAACACCCGGGATACCTACAAGTGTCATCAAAATAGATTGTATTAAAATCAGTTCCATCATCGAAAATGAAGAGTTAACAACAATACCGATCATGACAAAGTAAATGATAATAAATGCTGGTATACTACCAAGCAATCCAAAACTACTTCCAACCTTTTCATGATTATTTCTAATTCCGTTTAACAAACCAAACAAAGCACCAATCACAATTCGTAATAATGCGACAAGTACCCCAACAACTAACGTATATTTCGCACCATATAATAGCAGTGTTAAAATATCATAACCATACTGATCTGTTCCTAATAAATGATCACGTGATGGGGCAAACGGTGCTGCATAAACGCCGAAATCATCATTATCATTATAGTAATATCCAGAAGGCTCCATAAAATCTTCGTCATAGGGTGCGAGTGCTGGTCCAAAAATCGCAATAAACACTAAAGACACTGTCAATACCATCCCCAGCCATAATCGCCAATTAATCATAAGCAAAGGTCCTTTCTAATAGATAAATAAATAAACGAATGCACCAATATAAAATAATATATAAGACAACCAATGTTAGCAGCGTATTTGCCATTAAACTATATTGGAAACCACCTGCATTAAATAGCAGCCCAGCCAAACCACTAATATTAAACAAGTATTCGACAATAAATAGATTACTCATTAAAATAGCGATTACTTTATGCAAATCCGCTTTTAAATATGGAAGAACATTTCTGACGACATGCTGAATAAATATATATACTTTCCGTAAGCCCTTTGCTTTTGCTGTCAATATATAATCCTCTGTCAATACATCGTAGGTTCGTTCGGATAATGATCGTATTAAATAAATCGTCGGGACAATTGTTAGCGTTATCATGGGTAGCAATATCGCATGTTCCTCAATCCCGCGAGTTGCAATACGAGCAAGTCGATGACCTGTCGTTTGATAAAAGAAAACCGTTGCAATCTGTAAAAAAAGCACCATAATGAAATCTGGAACCATTCCAAAAAATCCAATAACATCTTTCATCCACTCTTTTTTTGACCTGCTGTGCCAAGAAGCAATAAGTAATCCCAAAATTATTGCTAGAATAATAGAAACAAACAAATAGGAAAATGATGTTAAAAAGTAGCTTGGAATAATTTCTGGAAAAAAAGGATTTCGATCTTTCCCCTCCATAAAATGCAATGATTCTCCTGTTGCAAACCCTGTTATGTATTCCTTAATAGAGTCAATCATGATAGAATAATTAATCAAATCCCTACCATAAACATCAATTGAAAGTGGTAAAGCAACAAGTACAAGGATAAGCAAAATAGTCCCCAAAATAGATAATAAAATTCTCATATGTATATACCCCTGTTTCTTTAGTTTGAGAGGGCCTTATTACCCATAAGGCAGATAAATTAAATTTATCACTTGCAGAATTTTTAGTCAAGACGATATAATTCGACAATTTTTAAAAAGCGAAAGCAAACTGATGTTAAGTTGTCGCACAGAAATGAGGGAGCACTTTAGCGCTGGCGCTGGACGTAGGTTCATCCCTTCCCTAGAACAAATGAAAGCCAAATTTCATGCTTTCTCTTCCAACAAAAAAGACTCCTGTTCTAATGACAGAAGTCTTTTAACTATCCTGTTTAAACTATATTTAAATTAATTTTGTAGAAATGTAACGAATTACATCGCCACGACTTATGACACCTACAACCTTATTGTTATTATCTACAACAGGTATTTTCTTAAATCTGTACTTAGACAAAATGGATAGTGCAACCTCGAGCTCATCATCAGGATGAACAGTATGTGTTTCTTTATGTCGCATCATTTTTTCAACCTCATGATCAACAGCATATCCCAACTTGTATTTCAAGCCCTCTTTTTCACTTACGAGAACAAGTGAAAACATGTCATAAACTGTTCTAGCTTTAGGTTGTAAGTAACGAATTACGTCCCCATCACTAATCATCCCTAGCAATTTATTTTGTTCATCAACAACAGGAACGCCGCCAATCTTACTTTTTACAAGTATTTCCAGCAACTGTTTAATTGACTTATCTTTTGTGATTGTAATCACATCGGTAATCATGAATTCATTAACCTTCATTTTATCACCCCATATTAGGTCTATATAATAAGTATATTTCACCATTTAGCGAAATACAATTCTTAACAACTAAAATAAGGTGGTAATGAAGCGGTCGACTATTTAAGTTTACATAATATAATTATTGGTAATTAAAAACTTGCCAATATAAAACCGTCACAGGATTGCTCTAAGGCAATCTCCTATGACGGTTCATTTTTTAACAATTATTAAACTGGATATACACCATGTTTTCTTTCTGTAAATGTTACAGCTTTTGACTCATACATCGCAAAACGGGAAGCTAGCTCTGTGCGTAGCTTTTCAGGTTCAATAATCGCATCCACAACTAGTTCGGATGCCAAGCGATAAATATCAATATTATCCTTATATTCATCCTGTTTTTCCTTAATAAATGCTGGACGTTCTTCTTCTGGTAATTCAGCTATTTTATTTGCATAGACCGCATTAACCGCAGCTTCCGGTCCCATCACTGCAATTTGTGCAGTTGGTAATGCTAAACAGCAATCAGGTTCAAACGCAGGACCTGCCATTGCGTATAAACCGGCACCGTAAGCTTTACGAACGACAACAGAAATTTTTGGAACAGTCGCTTCACTCATCGAAGCAAGCATTTTTGCACCGTGACGAATAATGCCAGCACGTTCTACCTTTGTTCCGATCATAAAGCCAGGAATGTCCATTAAGAACAATAATGAAATATTGAATGCGTCACATAATTGAATGAATTTTGCTGCCTTATCCGCTGAATCAGGGAAAAGTACTCCACCTTTAACACGTGGCTGGTTTGCAATAATTCCGACCGATTTTCCGTTGATTCTTGCTAGACCGGTAATTAATTCTGGTGCAAATTTTTTCTTGATTTCACAAAAACTAGCTTCATCAATTATTCGATCGATAAAATCATACATATTAAATGGTGCATTTTGATTTTCTGGAATTAAATCTGTAATTGTTTTCTCAAACGCCTTCACATCTTTTGCTTCCATTGCTTTTGGTTTTTCTTTGAAATTTGCTGGAAAGTAGGTTAAATAGTTACGTGTGTAGTCAATGGCTTCTTCTTCCGTCTTCACCAAAACATCACCACAACCGGAAACAGAGCAATGCATTTGCGCACCACCCATCTCTTCAAGTGAGACTTTTTCACCAATTACTTTTTCAGCCATTCGTGGTGAGCCTAAATACATGGATGCATTTCCTTCGACCATGATTACGATATCACAAAATGCTGGAATATATGCTCCACCAGCCGCCGATGGGCCGAACAATAAACAGACTTGAGGTACTCTTCCTGATAATTTAATTTGATTATGAAAAATTCGACCTGCTCCTCTGCGCCCCGGAAACATTTCAACTTGGTCGGTAATTCGGGCACCTGCTGAGTCAACTAAGTATAACATTGGTAATTCAAGCTTTTCTGCTGTCTCCTGAATACGAACGATTTTTTCGACCGTTCTCTTCCCCCATGATCCAGCTTTAACTGTTGAATCATTTGCCATAACACAAACAGCTTGCCCATTTATTTTACCAATTCCAGTGACAACACCATCTGATGGCAAGGAATCATCCATACAGTTCGCAAAAAAAGCATCTTCTATGTTGATACCATCATCAAACAACAATTCCAATCTTTTTCGAACGAATAATTTTCCCATCTCTGTATTTTTTTCGTGGTATTTTTCTTTTCCACCTTGTTGAATCTTTTCTATTCGTTGCTGCAAGTCCTCTACGTATGACATAGGTCGACCTCCTGTGATTATTTTCCTTCGTACATCGGTTTTCTCTTCTCCTTAAACGCAATTAGCCCTTCTGTTCGGTCCTCTGTTGGAAGCGTTTCTTTGTAACATAGATGCTCAATGGCTAAACCAGTTGTAATATCAGTTTGAAAACCTTGATTTATTGCCATTTTGGCCTGACGTAAAGCAACCGGTCCATTCTGAGAAATAAGACTCGCCATTTTCATTGCATTTTCTAGTAATTCATCTGATTGACTAATTTGTTCAACCAACCCTATTTCCTTCGCCTCCGAAGCGGAAATTGGTTTCGCTGTGAAAATTAACCGTTTTGCTTGACCTAAACCTACCAGTCTCGTTAATCGTTGTGTCCCGCCAGCTCCTGGAATGATGGCTAATGATGTTTCGGTTAACCCCATTTTAGCATGTTCTGCAGCAATTCTTATATCACTTGCTAAAGTAAGCTCCAATCCGCCCCCAAATGCTGATCCGTTCAGTGCAGCAATTACTGGCATCGGTAAGTTTTCAATATTTGTTACTGTTTCCCCAATATAACGAACAGCATTGATTGTTTGCTCATTGTTCATACCTTTACGTTCTTTTAAATCAGCACCCGCACAAAATACTTTTTCACCCGAAGCAGTAATGATCGTACACCGAATGGATTTATCTTGTTTGATTTTGTGAACGCATTCATTCAATTCATCTAGTAATGTTTTTGACATCGCATTGGCAGCTTCTGGCCGATTTAGCGTTAAAATAGCAATATGATCGCTTGTCGTTTCATAATTTACTAGATTGGTCAATTACTTCACCCCTTACATGGTTTTCCAACTTTTAAAAGGCCCCGTTCAAACCGAGGCCACAGAGAGAATAGGTAACCTGACAAATACATTATTCAATAACGGCGATAACGTCTCCTTCATTAACAAAATCGCCTTCTGCAACCTTTAGTTCCTTAACCGTTCCATTTTGTTCTGCTGCAATTGGAATCTCCATTTTCATCGATTCCAATATAACCACATCTTGTCCTTCTTCCACATTTTCTCCTGCACTTACAGTAATTTTCCATACGCTACCTGCCATTGATGCTTTAAGTTCTTGCATTGTTATTCCTCCTAGTTAGTTTTCGTTTTAGTTTTAGTTATTGGTAAATAATATTCTTGTACAAATGCTGTTGTTGTTTTCCCTGCTTTAAATTGTTCATGATCGATAACAGTTTCAAGCATGGAAATATTTGTTTTAATTCCTTCAATTTTATAATGAGTTAATGCTGCTTTCATTGTTTCAATCGCATCAATTCTCGTTTCACCAGCTACGATGAGTTTACCGATCATTGGATCATAAAAAGGTGTCACATCATAATTGTCGGTTACTGCAAGTTCGTTTCTGATGTTTTCACCCGATGGAATCTGTATTGTTTCAATATGTCCAGGTGAAGGAAAAAATGTTACTGGATCTTCTGCATAAATACGAACCTCAATTGCATGACCGTTAATTTTTAATGCTGCTTGGTCTACAGTTAATGTTTTACCATTTGCGATCTTGATTTGCTCTTCAACAATATCGAGCCCTGTAATTTCTTCTGTAATGGCATGTTCCACTTGAATTCTCGTATTCATTTCCAAAAAGTAAAAGTTTTCTTTCGCATCTACAAGAAATTCAATTGTACCTGCGTTTGTATAACCGATTGCTTTTGCTGCCTTAACAGCAGTTTGCCCCATTTTCCTACGGGTCTCTTCTGAAATAAATGGCGAAGGAGCTTCTTCTACAACTTTTTGATTTCTTCGCTGCACGGAGCATTCTCGTTCAAATAAATGAACAACATTACCGTGTTGATCGGCCAATATTTGAATTTCAATATGGTGGGCATCTTCCAGTTTTTTCTCCATAAACATGGCACCATCACCAAAAAAGTTTTCAGCACGTTTGGAATTGCTAGCAAACGCCTTGGTTAATTCATCATCCGATTGCACAACCTGCATCCCGATTCCACCACCGCCTGCCGATGCTTTCAACATGATTGGATATCCAATTTTATTAGCAATCTCTAATGCATCATCAACAGACGCAACAGCCCCATCAGTCCCCGGAACCACTGGAACACCCGCTTTTTGCATCGTATCACGTGCCTCGATTTTACTACCCATTTTTTCCATAATAGTACCTGAAGGACCAATGAATGTTAATCCAGCATCCTGACATCTTGTTGCAAACGATGCATTTTCACTTAAAAAGCCATAACCAGGGTGGATTGCATCAGCATTTGTTTCCTTTGCGACCGCTAATATTTTGTCAACGTTTAAATAACTTTCATTCACACGTGGTGGTCCAAGCAGGTAACTTTCATCAGCAAGTGAGACAAATGGTGCTTTCTGATCTGCCTCTGAAAAAACAGCAACAGTTAGAATATCTAAACGTTTACACGTGCGGATAATACGTGCAGCAATTTCACCACGATTTGCGATAAGTATCTTTTTAATCATAAACATCACCCCTATTTTTCAAGTTGTTGGATTGCAAGCTTTTTTAGTTTATATTTCTGGATTTTCCCACTTGCAGTCATTGGATATTCATCAACGAATTGAATATACTTAGGAATTTTGTGCCGTGATATATTACCCTCACAGAATGAACGAACATCCTTTTCGGATAGTAGGACACCATCTTTTAGAATAATCCAGGCCATTATTTCTTCTCCATATTTGGCGTCTGGGATCCCAACAATTTGTACATCCATTATATCAGGATGTTGATAAAGGAATTCTTCTATTTCCCGTGGATAAATATTCTCACCCCCACGGATAATCATATCTTTCATGCGACCAGTTATTTCTAAATAACCGTTTTCATCCATTACCGCAAGATCTCCTGTATGTAGCCAACCTTCACTGTCGATTGCGGTATTTGTTGCTTCCACGTTATTGTAGTACCCTTTCATGACATGGTAACCCCTCGTGCACAATTCTCCAGGGGTGCCTTGGGTTTGCTCCTCGTTTGTTCCAGGTACAGTGATCTTCACCTCAACATTTGGATGTGCTCTACCAACGGTTCGTGCTTTTAATTCAACCGGATCATCCGTTTTGGTTTGCGTTATAACCGGTGATGATTCAGTTTGTCCATAAGCAATCGTGATTTCTGTTGCGCCCATTCTATTCATAACATCATTCATCACTTCAATTGGACATGTGGAACCAGCCATGATCCCTGTCCGCAAATGAGAAAAATCATACTTAGAAAAATTAGGATGATTTAATTCTGCTATAAACATCGTCGGAACTCCATGCAAACCGGTACATTTTTCATCTGATACAGATCTCATCACTTTTTCCGCCTCGAATTGCTCTAAAATAACCATTGTTGTGCCTTTGGAAACAGCCGCAAGTACTCCCAATACACAACCAAAACAATGAAAGAATGGAACAGGTATACATAATCGATCCTGATTTGTCAGTTTCATACAATCGGCAATTTGGTTTCCATTATTTACGATATTATGGTGGGTTAACATCACACCTTTAGGAAATCCAGTTGTACCTGAAGTATATTGCATGTTAATAACATCGTTTTCGTGTAATGTATTCTTCCGTTCTATTAGCGCAGCATCCGACACGTTTTTACCTTCTTCGATCATTTCATCCCATGTGTATGCATTTGCATAATCCTCGTCACTAATAACAATAATATTCTTTAATGATGGAACCTTGTCCGATTGCAAATTCCCTTTCTCAGCATGTTCAAATTCAGGACATACCTTTTTTAGAATATCGATATAGGACGTGCCTTTAAATGATTCTGCCAAAATTAATGTCGTTGATTCAGACTGCTTTAATAGATATTCTAATTCTTTTGCCTGATAATTTGTGTTTACGGTAACAAGCACTGCCCCCATCTTACCTGTCGCAAACTGGGACGTGAGCCATTCTGGTTTATTATCAGACCAAATAGCCACATTTTCCCCTTTTTCAATCCCTAACGACATAAGCCCCTTTGCAGCTTGGTTCGCCATTTCATCAAATTCTTTGTATGTTTTTCTAAGATTTAACTCTGGATAGACAACCGCTTCTTGATTTGGTTACAAATTCACCTGTTCTTCCAATAACTCCCCAACAGTTACATGTAATAAAGACATGAATTTTCTCCCCTCATTCGTAGTTTAGCATCCTAATTGTCTTGCAATTACAAGTCGTTGAATCTCAGAAGTACCTTCACCAATTTCTAGTAGTTTGGCATCACGTAAATAGCGTTCCACCTCATATTCGCGCATATAACCATAGCCACCAAGTATCTGTACTGCTTGATTTGCCGAGCGAAAAGCTGTCTCAGTCGCATAGAGTTTTGCATATGCAGCTTCTTTTGTGAACGGCTTGCCTTGATCCTTTAACCATGCAGCTTTATGCACCATGTTCCGTGCCAATTCCACTTCCATCGCCATATCAGCAAGTTTAAATTGAATTGCTTGGAAATTGGAAATAGATTTACCAAATTGTTTTCTTTCTTTCGCATACTCCAAAGCTTTTTCAAGGGATGCCTGCGCAATTCCTAAGCCAAGGGCACCGATGGAAATGCGTCCCCCATCAAGGGTGTGTAAAAATTGTTTAAATCCTTTCTGAGGATCACCTAACAGATTTTCTTTCGGTACTCGTACATTATCCAAAACAATTTCCGCTGTATCTGAGCCACGAACGCCCAGTTTATCATAATTATTTTTAGTTGTTACTCCTTCTGCATCCGCTGGGACGATGATTGCGCTAATTACATTTTTACCACGATCATCTTTGCCGGTAACTGCGGTAACAATGATTGTTCTAGCATAGTTAGCATTGGTAATAAAACACTTTTCACCGTTGATTATGTAGTCATCTCCATCTTCAACAGCAGTTGTTTTCGTCCCGCCAGCATCTGATCCGGCATTTGGTTCGGTCAAACCGAAAGATCCTAGTGCCTCTCCTTGTGCAAGTGGCTTTAAAAACTTCTCCTTCTGTTCCTCTGTTCCAAAATAATAGATTGGACTAGCGCCTAACGAAACAGCAGCAGCATAGCTTAATCCCGTACTACCGCATACCCTTGCTACTTCTTCTACAGCTAATGCATAAGATATTGTATCTCCACCTGAGCCACCATATTCCTCAGGGAACGGGATACCTAACATGCCCAGTTCCCCCATTTGTTCAAAAATATCTACTGGAAATTTTGCCTCTTGATCGATTTCTATTGCCCGTGGTTTTATAACGTTTTCCGCAAAATCCCGAACCATTTTTTTAATCATTAATTGCTCTTTAGATAATTCAAAATTCATGTTAAGCCTCCTAAGTTCGCGGTAATAAGACCGACTGGTTGGTCTGTTAATCGAGTAAAAAAATGAAAGTACTCACTTTCAATTAAAGAAAAATTTCAAATACGAATGTTTTCATCAGAAATTCTTGAGGTACCACCTTTATTCAAAACAGAATGCAAGATCAAGTCTACAAAAATATCACCAATTTCATCGATCGTCTTCGTTCCAGTTTGTCGATACCATTTGTAAGTCCAGTTCACCATGCCCAAAATTGCCATTCCGGTAATTTCGACTGGTAGGTCTTGACGAAACTCGCCACAAGCTTTTCCTTCACGAAGGGCTTCTAATACAATTTGTTTAAACTGGTCACGTTTTTGCTTAACCAATGTTTCAAAACGTGGTTTCAAGTAAATCGTCTCTTGATAAAAGACAGCAATATGCGGTTTATACAGATCAAATACTTTTACAAAATCTTTTATAATTGCTTGTAATTTTTCTGTTGGTGAAGCATATGTTTTATTGGCAAACTCTGCTTTTTCCAATACATATGTAATAAACGTGTCATGGATAACAAACAATAATTCATCTTTAGATGCAAAATGATGATAGAAACCACCTTTGGATGTACCAACATCTTCTACAATTTGATTCACGGTTACCCCATGAAATCCATGCCTTTCAAACAAGAGTAATGCCGTCTGAATGATTCTGCTTCTTAAATCCGTCATAGAACCCCCTTCTTAGAAAATTCAGTTTAATAGTATCATATTTTTGCGCATTAATAAAGCGTTTTCATAAAAAGTATTTAAAATAAAATGCGATAACTATCCTTTTGAAATCTGTTTCAAAGCTTTAATAGCTTGTCAGGCTGATACCTGACAAGCATATTAATTTATTCATCGGTATCGGTAAAAGGTTTCTTATAAACAGCATCTTTCCAAACTTCAACCACTTCACCTTGATTATCTGTATCAATGACAAAAGAACCATTACTATATCGATCACTAGCTGATAGCTCCAATGGGAATAAATTGTGTGTTTCCCCTTTACTTGTTTTGAAACAGATTGTATCATTTTCATTAATAATAAAGGATCCTCGTACACGATGAGCCTTGTTTTTTAGTTCACGAAGCATGACCAAGCCACGTTTTGCACGACTGGATTTCTCGAATTCACTTAATTTCATCCGTTTACATGCACCACGATGTGTTACTAACGCGATTGATGGCTCAGCTAAGTCATCAAAAACTTGCCCACTTATAACAAACTCGTCTTTTTTAAGTTGCATTGCTTTAACGCCCGCTGCTCTTTGACCAACAGGGGTTACATCAGATTCATGATACCACAATCCATATCCTTTATTGGAAGTAACGAATATATCACAATGACCGTTTGTTTGAAAAACATTTACCAACTCATCATCATTTTTTAGATTTATTGCAACAAGCGCTTTGGAATATCGCTGTGCTTCATATAATTTTATTTCACTACGTTTTACCACGCCATTTTTTGTGAAAAATACGAGGTAATTATCATCTGAAAAGGTTCGAACTGGAATACATTGAATAATCCGCTCGTCTTTATCAAGGGTAACAATATTAGAAATATGTTGACCAATATCCTTCCAGCGAATGTCTGGTAGTTCGTGAATTGGAATAAAAATATATTTTCCTTTGTTCGTAAATAATAAAATTTTATCTGTTGTATTCAATTCAATTAAACCTACCAGGTGATCCTCATCTTTAATTGCTAAATCTTTACCGTTCGAAGCAGCGTACGAACGTAAACTTGTTCTTTTAATATATCCATCTTTTGTAACCGAAACGAGTACATCTTCACTAGCAACCATTACCTCAATGTTAATCTTTAATTCTTCAATTTCGTTCTCAATCATAGTACGACGTTGATCCGCATACGTTTTTTTCAGCTGTTTTAAATCAGCTTTAATCGTTTGCAGTAATTTTTTATCACTTGACAGTATAGCTTCTAATGTAGTGATTTTTTTTCGTAAATCATCTGCTTCTTTTTCAAGTGATGTAATATCCGTATTCGTTAGTCGGTACAATTGCAACATAACAATTGCCTCAGCCTGCGCTTCAGAAAAACCATAGGCAGCAATAATCCGCTTTTTAGCATCGCCTTTGTTTTTTGATGCCCGGATTGTCGCAATCAATTCATCTAAAATAGATATGGCTTTAATTAATCCCTCAACAATATGTGATCGTTCATTTGCTTTTCTTAATTCAAAAGTTGTTTGCCTTGTCACAACTTCTTTTTGATGTGCAATATAGGCATCAAGTATTTGCGGTAAAGAAAGCAATTTAGGTGTCTTATCTTGAATTGCTACCATATTAAAATGGTATGTAACCTGTAGATCGGTATTTTTATATAAGTACTTAAGAACACCCTCGCTTTTTGCATCTTTCTTCAATTCAATGACAATTCTTAATCCTGTACGGTCCGTTTCGTCTCGGACTTCAGCAATTCCTTCTACTTTCCGATCAATCCGAAGTTCATCGATTTTTTTTACCATATTTGCTTTGTTAACTTCATACGGAATTTCATCAATAACGATTTGTTCACGATTCCCTCGAACCGATTCAACTGTTGCTTTTCCCCGAACAACTATTTTACCTTTTCCTGTTTCATAGGCTTTCTTGATTCCGTCAACGCCTTGAATAATCCCGCCAGTTGGAAAATCAGGTCCTTTGATAACATCCATTAACTCATCAACTGTAACGGAAGGTTTATCGATTTTTTTAATTACAGCATCAATTACTTCCGCTAAGTTATGTGGTGGAATATCTGTCGCATACCCAGATGAAATACCTGTTGATCCATTAACTAGTAGATTCGGAAATTTAGCTGGAAGAACAACCGGTTCCTGTATCGTGTCGTCAAAATTGGGAATGAAATCAACTGTCTCCTTATCGATATCGCGAAGCAATTCTGATGCAATGCTAGCCAGACGTGCTTCTGTATACCGCATGGCAGCTGGAGGGTCTCCGTCAATGCTACCGTTGTTACCATGCATCTCAACTAGCACATTACGTACTTTCCATTCCTGACTTAGTCGTACCATTGCCTCATATACCGATGAATCTCCATGCGGGTGGTAGTTCCCAATTACGGTACCAACTGTTTTAGCCGATTTACGAAAGTTTTTATCATGCGTGTTTTTTTCCTCAAACATAGCATACAAAATCCGGCGCTGTACTGGTTTTAAACCATCCCTAGCATCAGGTAATGCTCTATCCTGAATAATATATTTACTATACCTTCCAAATCGATCACCAATAACTTCTTCAAGTGGAAGGTCCAAATACTTCTCTGGTTGTGACAAACCAATCCCCCCTTTTTTACATTTAATCTATATGAATTTTATCATTTTCTAATATATTTTCAGCATCGTCCATCCCAAATTGAACATTGCCTTCAATCCATTTTCGTCTTGGTTCCACCTTGTCACCCATAAGCGTTGTAATCCTTCGTTCAGCCCGTGCAAGGTCATCGATAGTCACACGAATTAAAGTTCGAGTTTGCGGATTCATTGTTGTTTCCCATAATTGATCTGCATTCATTTCTCCGAGACCTTTGTATCGTTGTATTGTATAACCGTTTTTAAATTCCTTTAAAATATCCTGTAATTCATTATCTTCCCATGCATAAACAATTTTTTCATTTTTGCCTTTACCTTTAGAAACTTTATATAAAGGCGGTAAAGCAATGTAAACTTTTCCAGTTTCAACCAATAAACGCATATAACGATAGAAAAAAGTTAATAACAATACTTGAATATGCGCACCATCCGTATCAGCATCAGTCATGATAATGATTTTATCATATTGTACGTCATCTAAATCAAAATCGCCACCAACACCCGCACCAATAGTGTGAATGATCGTTGAAATTTCTTCATTTTTAAATACATCCTGAAGCTTGGCCTTTTCCGTATTGATCACTTTACCCCTTAACGGAAGTACCGCCTGAAATTTACGATCTCTCCCTTGTTTCGCAGAGCCTCCAGCAGAATCCCCCTCAACTAAGTAAAGTTCATTTTTTTGTGGGTTTTTAGATTGTGCTGGGGTTAATTTCCCACTTAGCAATGTATCTTTTCGTTTCTTCTTTTTGCCTGTCCTGGCATCTTCGCGTGCTTTTCTTGCAGCTACTCGAGCTTCTTTAGCCTTAATCGCCTTTCGAATTAATAAACCAGCAACGTCGGGATTTTCTTCTAAAAAGTAGGAAAGCTTCTCGGAAACGACCGCATCAACTGCTGACCTTGCTTCAGATGTTCCCAGTTTACCTTTTGTCTGCCCTTCAAATTGCAGCTTTTCTTCCGGAATTCTAACAGACACAATGGAAGTAAACCCTTCTCGGATATCGGTACCTTCCAGATTTTTATCCTTTTCTTTTAACAAAGCTGTCTTTCTTGCATAATCATTAAAAATCCGGGTAATCGCTGTTCTAGCACCTGATTCATGTGTACCGCCATCTTTTGTCCGAACATGATTGACGAAAGATAACATACTCTCGGCATACCCATCATTAAATTGAAAAGCAAAGTCTACTTCAATTTCCTGTTGCTCCCCTTCAAATGATACAACCGGGTGTAATGTATCTTTTTCTTCGTTTAAGAATTTAACAAATGATTCCAATCCATCAGGGTACTGATAAGCTTCTTTTCGTTTCTCCCGTTCATCTATCAATTCAATTTTTAGCCCTTTTAAAAGAAATGCAGCTTCACGTAATCGTTCAGATAATGTTTCGAAGTTAAATATAGTGGTCGAAAAAATAGAGTTGTCTGGCTTGAAGTGGATAATCGAACCTTTCTTCCTTGTTGCTTCACCCTTTTTCAAGGTTCCAACCGGTTTACCGCCATTTTCAAAACGCTGATAATAAGTGTATCCATCACGAAAACTGGTTACTTCCAACCATTCTGATAAAGCATTTACAACAGAAGCACCGACACCGTGCAGCCCCCCACTTGTTTTGTAGCCGCCTTGGCCAAATTTACCACCAGCGTGTAAAATCGTAAAAATCACTTCAATTGTTGGTCTACCGGTGCTGTGCATCCCTGTTGGTATCCCCCGTCCACTGTCTTCCACGGAAATACTATTATCTTTATGTATCGTAACCTTAATTAAATCACCGTATCCGGCTAAAGCTTCATCAACAGCATTATCGACTATTTCAAAAACTAAATGATGGAGCCCGCGAGAGTCCGTACTCCCAATATACATTCCGGGCCTCTTTCTAACTGCATCAAGACCCTCTAATATTTGAATCGAATCATCAGAATATTGTAGCGACTGTTTATCCAATTCGTTCTCTACTCCCTTCACACACGCATATGCTTTATTACTATATTAGAACAAATGTTTGTTATTGTAAATTAAATCTGTAAAATGGACATGTTTATTAGTATACTACAAGTAAATTCTGCTTGTATAGCTATCTTATGAAATACTGTTATTAGTGCGTGTTCAAAAAGGAGGATGAAAAGGACCGAGAAGTTCGAGGCGGCGTAGTTTCGAGTAGCGGAATGTATGCATTTAGATACATGAGCACAAGGGACACCCCCTGAAACTACATCGCACGAAGGAAAAGCGATTTTCTTTTCCAAGAAGCGGAGAAACAAGCCAACGAAGAAAGATGTGTCATTTTCACCGGACTTTTTGAACAACCTCTATTACAACAATAAAAAGGATGACCGATATGAGTCACCCTTTTTACTGTTTATTCCCAATTAATACAGAATGTGCAACCTTTATGCAGAGGTCCATGATTACTGTAAAATCACGTTCCTGCAAATAGTCATATGCCTCTTGGTTTGCTACACCTTGCTGGGCCCATAATACGTTTGCGTCTGTAAGGGCGGCTTCCCTTGCTATGTCTGGCAAAAATTCTGATCGACGAAATACATTTATAATATCAAATTTCTGATCAATAGCTGTTAAGGACGGATACGCTTTTTCACCTAAAACCTCATCAACCTTAGGGTTCACAGGAATAATCTGATAGCCGTTTTCCTGCATCCGTTTGGAAATTTGATAGGATGTACGTTCTGGATTATCAGACAAACCAACAACAGCTATTGTCTTTGCATTCTGTAACACGTCTTTTATAGTATCATTTGTAGGATTTTCCATTGCCATTTCTTTTACCTCCTATTTATCAAGCAAATTATGTTCGCTCAAAAATTGTCTTGCTACCTTTTCTGGTGAAATATCGTTATAGTCTACACGATAATTCATTTTCCGCATTTGATCATCTGTTATTTTGCCACCTAGTCTATTTAATATCTTTTCAAGCTCCGGATATTTTTCTAATGTTTCTGCACGCAAAAGTGGTGCACCTTGGTATGGTGGAAATAAATTTTTAGGATCATCCAATGTTACGAGACCCAATTCTATCATATAGCTATCTGTTGCATAAGCATCAATAATATCAACTTCACCATTAGACAATGCCTTTTGGCGAATTCCCGGTTCCATTGTTTTTACATTGGCAATATCTAATTGATATATATCTTGCATCCCTACATACCCATCATACCTGTCTTTAAACTCTAGTGTAAAGCCTGCAGTACTATTGTCTTCCACCTTATTTAAATCACCTATCGATGTTAAATCATGTTGCGTTGCAAATTCTTTCGTAGTTGCTACAGCATATGTATTGTTGTATTCCATTGGCGCTAGTAATGCCATATCATATTGTTCTTTCATACCTTGTTTCGCCTGCTCATAGACTTCGTTCGGATCATTACTATTTGCTTTCTGCTCCAAATGGGTGACAATCGCAGTACCTGTGAACTCTGGATAAATATCGATACTGCCTTCTTTTAAGGCATCAAACACAAATGCTGTTTTACCTAAGCCGGGTTCCAATTTAACATTCAAATCTGTATTTTCTTCAATTAACAACTTATACATGTTGATTAGAATGGCTGGTTCTGCACCTAATTTAGCTCCAATAACCAAATCCGCCTTTTTCCCTGAATGAAATATTAATGGAGAAGCTACAACGAGTACCGCAATAATTAGCATTGCAATGAATGATTTGAATCCGGATCGTTTAGATACTCGCTCAAATCCACGTAAAATAAAATCCAGAATAATTGCCAGTAGTGCGGCAGGAATCGCACCTAATAGAATCAAATTGATATCTGCACCACGATCAAGCCCCAGCAAAATCAATTCACCCAAACCACCAGCACCAATTAATGCTGCGATCGTTGTTGTTCCGACAATTAACACCATTGAGGTACGAACTCCAGCCATAATAACAGGCATTGCAATCGGTAATTCGACCTTGGTCAATCGTTTAAATGAATTCATTCCCATTCCCGTTGCTGCTTCTTTTAAAGCAGGGTCAACTTCCATTATCCCTGTATATGTATTACGCAAAATTGGCAATAACCCATATGCAGTTAATGCGATAATGGCCGGTGTAGTACCAATTCCAAAGAACGGAATTAGAAGAGCTAATACAGCCAAACTGGGAATTGTCTGCATAATAGCTGACATGCCGATTATTGGTTCTGCAACACGTTGGTACCTCGTAAGTATTAAACCTAATGGCACAGCGATAACTATTGCAATAATTAATGATAATAATGATAGTTGCAAATGTTCCCAAATGGTTTCTACTAATGTATCTTGTCTTTTTTCGAAAACAGAGATAAACGCATCCATTATTGAATCACCCCGTTTTCCATTTTTGTTTTACTTTTTAGAAATGCCACGATATCCTTATCGCTTAATACTCCCACTAATCTTTGTTCTTTAACGACAGGAAATAATGTTTGATCACTAGATTGAATGATTTCCGTTGCCTTATAGAGGGGCAGATCATTTTCAAGTGTTCTCGTTTCATGGAACACCCCATTTGTTGTAGCACCATAGTACATGTTGTGCTCATCCCTAATAATCGATGTACCAGTTGCATTGTATGTTTGATGCTCAAATTCGTTTTTGGTAATAACACGATCATTTGATTGATCCGCAATAACATCGATCGCTGTTTGCCATGGTGATTTGCGCTCACCAATGAAATCTTTAACAAATGGTGTTGCTGGATGTAAGATTAACTGTTGTGGTGAATCAACTTGAACGATTTTTCCATTGCGCATTAAACATACTTTATCACCGATTGCCATCGCTTCATCCATATCATGCGTGACAAATACGATTGTCTTTTTAATTTCTTTTTGTAATGCTCGAATATCATGCTGCAGTTGTTCCCGACTAATTGGATCCAGTGCACTAAAAGGCTCGTCCATTAATATAATGTCTGGATTTGCTGCCAATGCACGGATTACTCCGATACGTTGCTGCTCGCCACCTGATAACTCACTAGGCATTCGCTTCTGATATGTAGATGGATCAAGTCCGACCATTTCCAACAATTCCATGCTGCGTTCTCGTATTTTATTCCGTTTCCACTTTTTCATTTCTGGCACAACCGCAATATTCTCTTCAATTGTCAGGTGTGGAAATAAGGCAATTTCTTGCAAAACATAGCCAATATTCCAGCGCAATTCATGAATGTTATAGTCATTAATATTTTTACCGTTTATGTAAATTGATCCGGAAGTAGGTTCGATTAAACGATTAATCATTTTCATTGTCGTTGTCTTTCCACAACCACTTGGTCCAATTAATGTTACTAATTCCCCACTATTAACCTGAAGGGAAAAATCATTTAACGCCTCTGTACCATCAGAATATACTTTCGTTACATTTTTAAATTCAATCAAACCTTTCATCCCTTCCAATTTCTATTTTTACCTCCATTTTGGCAGATACCCCCAATACCAGTTTCAAAAACATTTTAAGATTTCGCAAGCTAAATGCATTAAAATAGCGATGAATCATTATTTTGGGTTCTTTCCATCATAAGTTCATGATAAAATAAACTATACTATATTATGTATAGAGAGAAGGAAACAAGATGGAATATATTGTATTTGCTATTATTGCGTATCTCTTAGGTTCTATCCCATCAGCACTAATTGTCGGCAAACTAGGATATAAATTAGATATCCGCGAACATGGAAGCGGTAACTTAGGTGCAACCAATACGTTTCGGGTATTAGGTGTAAAAGCAGGAATTATGGTTACACTATCCGATATTCTTAAAGGAACAATCGCAACATTGCTACCGTTATTGGTTGAAGCAGATGTTTATCGGTTAGCCATAGGACTGTTTGCTGTTATTGGTCATACATATCCACTATTTGCAAAATTTAAAGGTGGTAAAGCTGTTGCGACTTCTGGTGGGATAATTTTAGGTGTAAGCCCATTATTATTTATTAGTATGGTCGTCACTTTTTTGCTAGCGTTATATTTGTCCAAATATGTATCCCTTTCCTCGATGATAACAGGTATTGTGTCCGTCATTGTGGCTTTTCTTCTCCAGGAAGATATAGGGCTAATCATTGTAGTTGCAGCATTAACAATCTTTGTTTTCTATCGACATAAAGAGAACATCAAACGCATCAAAAATAAAACAGAACCAAAGATTAAATGGATGTAAGAACAAAAGCGCAAGCGCCCGATTTCTGGCTGTTTTGTCAAGTAAGTTTGTACAAGCCAAACAATTGAATATTACTATTAGATTGAGTATAATTTTTAGTAGTTAGAGAGCAGAGAGGAGCTATCGTTGTTATGGATAAAGTTAATACACTCCCAAAAAAACAATTACCAAACAAAGCAGAACGTCATAAATTATTTGGTTCCGTTGAGCCAGGTCCAAAAACTAAACCGGTCGAGAAAAACAAGATGGCCGATTTACAAAATACAAAAAAAGACTTTTTATTTGATTTAGACGAAGTTGGGATTTCCAATGTAAAACATCCAATAATGGTCCAAAGTAATCTAAATCCTACTACACAAACCAGCATTGGAACATTTCGTTTTTCTTCAGCCATTGAAAAGTCAAGCAAAGGTACAAATATGAGTCGTTTTACAGAGCAACTAACACTGTATCATGAAGCTGGATTCACAGCAGATATCTCTACTTTAAAACAATTTACAAAGGATCTTGCTGAACGTTTAAAACAGCGTGATGCTAAAATAGCTGTTTCATTTCCTTGGTTTTACGAACGTCGCGGTCCCCAATCAGGACTGACAGGAATGAACCATGCAGATGCAGAGATTACTGTTGCCTACGATCAGGAAAGAGGATTTAATATCACTGTTTCTCTTTCTGTACTGATTACGACCTTATGTCCTTGTTCTAAAGAAATCAGTGAGTATAGTGCACATAACCAGCGCGGTTGTGTCACAATGGAAGCTGAAATTGATCATAATTTTGATGAGGAAAAAATGGATTGGAAAGAAATGTTGCTTGAAGCTGCAGAAAGTAATGCCAGCTGTCGTTTACATCCTGTTTTAAAACGACCTGATGAAAAAATGGTAACAGAGCACGCATACGAAAATCCACGATTTGTTGAAGATATGGTCCGCCTTGTTGCGGCAGACTTATACGAAATGGCTTCTGTGCAGAAATTTAAAGTTGTTTGCCGTAATGAAGAATCAATTCATATGCATGACGCAATCGCATCTGTGACGTATGACAAAAATGTTACGTCAGCTTAAAAAGGGAAAATAATGAAATATATTTTCATAGCTATCATTCAATTTTATCGAAAAGCGATCAGCCCATTTAAACCACCAACATGCAGGTTTTACCCTACATGTTCAGAATACGGTTTAGAAGCGTTTAGACGGTTTGGAGCAATTAAAGGAGCCTATTTAACAATCAGGCGAATTGCAAAGTGCCACCCATTCCACCCTGGTGGAGTTGATTTAGTGCCAGAAAAAAAAGAAAAAAATCATACGTAGCTATAAAGGAGCTGGATTTGATTGAAATTACATGTAACCGAAGAGGTAGCTGAATGGTACAAGGAAGAACTAGATATCGATGATACCAACCAACTTCGCTTTTATGTAAGGTATGGCGGCTCTGGCGGGCGTATTCCAGGCTTTTCTCTTGGAGTTCGTGTAGATTCACCGTATGAAGCCTTTATAACTTGTAAAGCCGGTGGGTTGACATTTTTTATTGAAGCAAAAGACGCGTGGTATTTTGATGACAATAACTTATATGTAAGGCTTAACCAGAATAAAGATGAACCAGAATTTGTATATGACTAATAAAGTGGGGAAAGTCACGAACACGTGATTTTCCCCATTTTTTACAAGTCGAATTGTTTAATTTGCCCCCATTGCTGTTCTTTTTGTAAAATCTCTTTTTGATTTTTACCAAATAAGTCAAAATGAGGATAATCTTGATGATGATCAATCCATTCTTTTCTCAATCCATAACGAAATCCCCAGGCTGCCAACTTATTTATATCGCTACATCCGACCTTTGTGACTGTATAACAACCTGGAAATCTTGGGTCCTGCCAATAGTGTGTGAGAAAAGCAATATTTCCTTTTCTCACTTCTTGCTTCCATCGGATTAATTCTTGCCGTTTCAATCCAAATGCCATTAAGAATCTCCATTAATTTGTTTGCTATATGCATCGTGCCAGTCGGGAAAAGCTTTTCGCAATGATAACGGGCGAAAGCTATCTTTTTTCACAATAACATGTTTTGTAGTTCCACTTACCGCAACATTGCCCTGTTCATCTATTATTTGATAACCGTATACCGTACGTAATCCATCATATTTTTCCAGCCATGTTTCAACTACTGCATCTTCACCATAGCGAACTGGTTTTTTAAATGAAATTTGTGCATCTGTTACTGGGGACACAACATTGTCCCCCTCCATATCTGCATAGTTCAAGCCTAAGCTTTCAATATATTTTGTTCTTCCTATTTCAAACCAAACTAAATAATTTGCATGATAGACAACACCCATTTGATCTGTCTCCTGGTATCTTACTTCTATTGGTGTACGTACCTTATTCACAGTATTTCCTCCTTGTAATTACTCATCTCTACCATTTTATCACAATTTTGGATTGAAATAAGACACGATGCCTATGTAAGTAAAAACCTCAAACCATAAGGATGGCTTGAGGTAATCTGAAATTATTGGTTTAGCTGATTATCGCTTGCCTCATCTTGTATTTCTTGCCGCATACCTTCAATCGCTTCTTCACGACGCTTGTTTTTAGCTTCAATTTTTTCTTTTTCTTCGCCTGAAGAAAATTGCATTGTTTCATGTGCTTCTTCAATGTTTTGAATCGTATCTTGTACCGCACTTTGCAACTTTTCTACGTTATCGCTGCGATCATCAGGTTTTGGTTTGTTATTTTTCACCATTTATATTCTCCTTTCACATCAAGTATCAACTCTATTTTCTGCAATAAAAATCATTCTATACAAAAAGAAGCACCTTACTAGAATAGTTAGGTGCTTGTGATTAATTACATTTCATTTGCTTTTTTTATCGATTCATTTCGTTTTATCTCTATATTTTGCTCTATCTTGTCCATTAATAATTGGTCTTGCACAATTTGTTTACGATTTTCTTTCACCAATTCCTCAAACGATAATCTTCTCTTTAAAGAAATAGCAATCCACTCCTTTTAAGTGCGTGTTCAAAAAGGAGGATAAAAAGGACCGAGAAGTTCGAGACAGCGTAGCTTTGAGTACCGGAACGTATGCTAAATAATACGTGAGGAACGGAAAAGCAAGCCAACGAAGAAATTCGATGTGTCATTTTTACCGGACTTTTTGAACAACCTCTTTAACAGAAGTATTACCATTTCTTCAAAAATTTATAACTATTCTAGAGAATGTAACATATCGACCATAAAATCATATGTCATTGGTCCAACTTTTTTTGACTCTTGAACCTTACCATCTTTTCCAATAAAGTAAGTCGTTGGTAGTGCAGATACCATGTATTGCTCAGAAACCTTCATTTTTTTGTCTAATAGAACCGGGTACGTATAATCGTACTCATCGATAAACTTTCTTGCTTTCTCCTTGTTCGTATCGGTATTTACAGCAATTATCTCCACTTCCCCTTGGTGTTCCTCATAAAACTTTTGCATTTCAGGCATCTCAATACGACAAGGTCCACACCAGCTAGCCCAAAAATTCAAGAAAACCTTTTGCCCTTTTAGCTCAGATAGTTTAACTGTTTCCCCGGAGAGTGTCTCAAGCTCAAAGTCTGGTGCCTTTTCCCCAGTTTCAACCCCAGTTTTTCCAGGAGGAACAATTGCCGCCCCTGCCATATCTGAATCCGGGCTAACATTTTCCGGATCTTCATTGGTCGCAGTATTCTCATCCTCTTTCTCCACTACATTAAATATTACGATTCCTGCCAGAAGAACAATTACAATAATTCCAAGTACCTGCTTCATTAACATGACTCTCCTTGCTTAACACTATGCTGTATATAGTATGCATGATGTTTTTCATATTTGTAAAGAGGATATGGCTGTTGTTCGAAAATTATTCATGAAGGAGAATAAAGAGAAGTCCTTACACCAATTGATGTAAGGACTTCTCCATTTCTAGAATTAGTTTACTAGTTCACTAGTTTCTAATTTGTTACGTAAAACCATTTGCAGAATACCGCCATGACGATAGTAGTCAATTTCTACTTCACTATCAAAACGAGCAATCGCATTAAATTCAGTAGTTTTTCCATTTTCATCAATTGCAGTAACTTTTACTAGGTCGTGTGGTTTAACATTTTCATCAATTTCAATATTAAACGACTCTTTACCTGATAAACCTAATTTATCAGCATTTTGACCTTTTTCAAATTGTAATGGTAGTACACCCATCATTACAAGATTTGAGCGGTGAATACGTTCGAAGCTTTCCGCAATAACTGTTTTTATACCAAGCAAAATAGTACCTTTTGCTGCCCAGTCACGGGAAGACCCCATTCCATAATCTTTACCACCCATAACGATTAAACCTGTACCATTTTCTTCATACTTCATTGCAGCGTCATAAATAGGCATTACTTCCTCTGTTGGCCAGTAAGTTGTATAGCCGCCTTCAGTACCAGGAGCAAGAAGATTACGGATACGAATATTTGCAAATGTACCACGCATCATTACTTCATGGTTACCACGTCTTGAACCATAAGAGTTAAAGTTACGTGGGGTAACACCTTTATCTTGTAAATATTGTCCTGCAGGCATATCTTTCGCAATTGCTCCGGCTGGTGAGATGTGGTCAGTTGTTACCGAATCACCAAATTTTCCGATTGCACGAAGATTATTTAATGGTGTAACAGAACCTGCTTCTTTTGACAATCCTTCAAAGAACGGTGGGTTTTGAATGTATGTTGATTCTTGGTCCCATGCAAACAATGGTTCATCTGTTGTATCAATTTCATTCCATTTTTCATTTGAGTTAAACACATTTTCATATTCTTTGCGGAAAATTTCTGGTTTAACAACACTTTCCACTTGTTCTTTAATTTCTTCCATTGTTGGCCAGATATCCTTCATATAAACAGCATTACCGTCTTTATCTGTGCCAAGCGCTTCAGTGGTCAAGTCAATATCTACCGTTCCCGCTAATGCATATGCCACAACTAATGGTGGTGATGCTAAATAGTTAGCTTTCACTAATGGATGTATACGACCTTCAAAGTTACGGTTACCAGAAAGTACGGAAGCAACAGTTAAATCATTTTTCGAGATTGCTTCTTCTATCTCTTCACGTAACGGACCAGAGTTACCAATACAAGTTGTACAACCATAACCAACTAAATTAAAGCCAATTTGGTCAAGGTATTGCTGCAAACCAGAATCGTCAAGGTAACGTGTTACAACTTTAGATCCTGGAGCTAATGACGTCTTAACATATTCTGGTACACTTAATCCTTTTTCAACTGCTTTTTTAGCAACTAATCCGGCTCCAAGCATAACGTATGGATTAGATGTATTTGTACAAGATGTAATTGCAGCGATAGCAAGTGCACCTGTTTTCATAGTAGAAGTTTTTCCAGTTGGATGTTCAATGGTTATTTCTTTATCAAATTCTGATTTATCCAATCCTAGCCCTTGATTGCCTGCTGGTGCAGTAACTGCCTTATTAAATTCTTCTTTCATATTTGATAAAGCAATTAAGTCTTGTGGACGTTTTGGACCTGAAAGATTCGGTTCTAATTCAGATAGGTTAATTTCAACAAGCTCAGTGTATTCAGGATCTTCCTGATCTGGTGAATACCAAAGATTGTTTTCTTTACAATATTTTTCAACTAATGCAATATGGTCTTCTTTACGACCTGTTAGACGTAAATAATTTAGTGATTCTTCATCAACCGGGAAGAAACCACATGTTGCACCATATTCCGGCGCCATGTTTGAAATTGTTGCACGGTCAGCAAGAGGCATATCTTGTAGGCCTGGTCCAAAGTATTCAACAAATTTCCCAACAACATTTTGTTCACGTAAAACTTGGGTAACTTTTAACGCCAAGTCTGTAGCTGTTGTTCCTTGTGGGAAGCTACCGGTAAATTTAACGCCAATAACTTCTGGTGCAGGGAAATAAGAAGGTTGACCTAGCATACCTGCTTCAGCCTCAATACCACCAACGCCCCAGCCTAGTACGCCAAGACCATTAATCATTGTCGTATGTGAATCAGTACCAACAAGTGTGTCTGGGAATGCATCATACGTTCCATCTTCATTTTCCAATCCATGAACAACACTTGCAATATATTCTAAGTTTACTTGGTGAACAATACCTGTTGCTGGTGGTACTGCACGATAGTTTTCAAATGCCTTTTGAGCCCAGTTTAAAAATTGATAGCGCTCCGCATTACGCTCAAATTCAAGTTCCATATTGGCCTTAAGCGCATTCGCCGTTCCATACTGATCGACTTGTACAGAGTGGTCAATTACCAAATCAACTGGTACTTCCGGATTGATTTTATCAGGTTCCCCACCCATATCAACCATTGCTTTACGTAATGAAGCAAGGTCAACAACTGCAGGTACACCAGTGAAATCTTGTAAAATAACGCGTGAAGGTTTAAATGGTACGTCTACACCTTGACCTTCATTTGTTCCCCATTTAGTTAATCCGGTTACGTGTTCATCTTTAATGACACGACCATCATGTTGACGAACAAGTGACTCTAACAAGACACGAACGGAAAATGGAAGGCGAGAAACCTTTCCTAAACCAGCGTCTTCTAATGCTTTTAATTGATAATAATTATACGTTTTTCCATTTAGCTCAAACTGCTTTTTCGCATCAAACGCATTTTGTTTTGTCATGTAAGCTTTACCCCTTTCATGTTGTCATCCATTCTTTCCATACCCCATGCTAGAATAGTAGACAATAAATACATGTATCATCTACTATATATTAAATGATTTTTGTTCAAAAATGCAACTGTTTCTCTTTATATCCTATATATTAAAAACTTATGTAAATTGATAACTAATACTTATATATCAAATGAATAATAGCAATTAACAATTATACTTCTTTAAATTTATTTATCTTTGTATTACGATTCGAAACGTACTTCCCTTGACTTTATTACGCGATATTTCTAGTTTAGCTTTATGGTGTTCCAGTATTTGATGTGTGATCATAAGTCCCAGGCCTGTTCCATTTTGTTTCGTCGTGAAAAACGGTTCACCTAGTTTATGTACAATTTCTTCCGGCACACCTGTCCCTTGATCAATTATATCGATCATAACGTTTGAGTCAGTAGCGTAAACGTTTATGTTTATAATTCCGCCGTCATCCATTGCTTCGATTGCATTTTTGATTAGATTTATGAATACCTGTTTCATTTGAGAACGATCACAATAAATCGAAGCATCTTTCGTTTGTTCCCATTCTATAATGCTATTTTTTAGTTTTGCTTGTGGTTTCAATAACTCAACAACATCCCGAATCATGTCTGCTATTGACTCATTTTTTTTATTATCTGTCATCGGCTTTGAAATAAATAATAGTTCAGACGTAATAGTTTCCATTTTTTCAATTTCATCGATCATGATGTTATAGTATTCCTCTTTTCGATTAACACCTGCTTGTAATAATTGGATAAAACCTTTCAAGGATGTCAATGGATTGCGAATTTCATGTGCTACACCCGCGGCCAATTGACCTGCAATCGACATTTTTTCTGACCGAATCATCATTTCTTCCATTTCTTTTTTATCTGAAATATCTCGTAATGTTGAAATATAATAGTTTTCATTTGTTTCATCATCAAGAATTTTTGCAACATTACACTCGGACCAAATATACTTTCCAAACTTATTGCGTATGTTGATATTAAAAATTTTCCCAGTATATGTTGTATTATGAATATGTTTTTCAATGTAGGAAACATCCTCTGGTGAAATTTTTTCATACCAACGTGTTCCTTGAAGCTCACATGTTTTGTACCCTAACAGACGTTCTACAGATTTCGACATAAAGCGGATTATTCCATTTTCATCCCAAACCGTTATCAAATCATTTTTATTCCGTTCTATCCATTCAATCATCGATTTTGGCAGTTCCGTCTCATCACAAAAATACAAGCTATCCGGTTGATTCTCAATCGTGTTATCACCTGTGTTTTTACAATGATCTATTTCGTACTTCAAACCATCGCCCCCTTTTTTCTGCACAATCCAACATATATCCCCTTTAAAACTACTTATATGTTTTCTAACACGATAATATGACACTTGTATGTAACGATAACTCCGATTATAATTATATTAGTGCTTATTGTTTTATATAAACGTTTGTTTAAACAAAAAGTACCAATTATTAGTATCTTACTATAAATGTTGAAAAAAATAAATCTTTGGAACTGTTTATATAATTGATTTATTATACATACTATAAGAGAAATAGGTGATATTATGTCGGTCATTATGGATTATTTAATCGTATTGTGGGGAATTTTGTTGATTACCCTCATGTCAATCGGTGGATTTTTCATGTTTCGTAAATTTTTAAAACGTCTACCAAAAGAGGACGGTAATTCGACTCTTGACTGGGAAGAATACTATATGGATAAAACAAAGCACATGTGGGGGAATAGTGAAAAAAAATTACTAGAAGAGCTGGTCTCACCTGTTCCAGAACTTTTCCGTGATGTAGCCAGACAAAAAATCGCCAGTAAAATAGGTGAGGTAGCTTTGCAAAAACACCAGAAAAAAATTACGCAAGATGTTCTAATTGAAGGCTACATTATTGCTACTCCAAAAAGAGACCATAAATTTTTAAGAAAAAAATTACGTGAAAAAGAAATTGATGTAACACCATACGAACCGTTATTTAAACTCTCTCCTGAAACGTATCGACGCAAACAAAAACGCCCGCAGTAATGCAGGCGTTTTATGCGTTCCGATACTTTAATTGCCTTTCTAACTTTTTATATTTATAGAGCATGGCAAGTCTCCACGTCAAAATCATTCCAAATGCGAGTAAAAAGAACATGCCACTCGTTTCCCCCAACGAAATTGTACTGCCAATTACCAATTTGATAATAATTCGTACGGCCAATAATCCGAACAAAATAAAAACAAATGATTTCGATGGGATCAAATATATGTCATCTTGCTTTATTTCAAATTTTGATGATTTAATCAAAAATATGGAAAATATCATTCCTACAACAAACGCCTCTAGAACTTGTGCCCACGGGACGCGTAATGCAGGAACAACAAACATCAATGCTCCTGTACTCATAAAAACTGGTGGCAAAATTATCTTTTTAACTGATGCCGGCTTCTTTGCAGCTTTTAACCGTACAAAAATCATTAAAGTAGCCATACATGCAGCAACAACTGTACTTGCTATTATCCAAAACATTCAAATCAACTCTTTCTAGATGACTAGCTATTTGAACTTGCTTGTTCAAATTTATGTAATACTCTATTCACAGTATCTAAGACTCGATTCTCGTCAAACGGTTTCACAATAAAATCTTTAGCTCCAATTTCAATCGCTCCAACAACCACTTTTTGTTGCCCCATCGCAGAACACACCACTATTTTTGCTTGATCATCATATTTTTTAATTTCTTTAATGGCATCTATGCCGTTCATAACAGGCATTGTTATATCCATCGTCACTAAATCTGGTTTTGTTTGTTTGTATTGTTCAATTGCTTCTTTTCCGTCTTGTGCTTCTCCTACAATTTCATGGTTTTCTTTTTTTAATATTGTTGAGAGCGTTGCCCTCATGAATTTAGCATCGTCTACTACAAGTATCTTTGCCAAGCTATTATTCCCCCCAATAATAGTTATCGATCATTTGCAATGGTTAAAATGATCGTCATTGTTACACCTAGTACTGTTACATATACGCCCATGTCAAATAGCATAGCTGTTGCAAGTTCAACTTCCCCAAGTATCGGTAATGTAAAATGACCAAACGTGTGAGAAAGGAATGGTACATTAAAAACAAATGATCCGATTCCTGTTGATACAGCAATTAACAATCCAATCGGAATAAGTGTACGGAAATTTATTGGCAAAATTTTCTTTACCGCTTCCATACCATAGGACATATACATTAATACAATTGCTGAGGCAGTCATTAAACCGCCAACAAACCCACCACCAGGTGAATTATGACCAGCTAAAAGTAAGTATACAGCAAATCCCAACAATATAAATGCGATCACTGATGTCGTTGTCCGTAGAATGAGATCATTCGGTTTATACATTTATAGGACTCCTTTAAGGCTTATATAGTTATTATCATAATACAATTATCGTATAAAATCTATTCTAAAAGCCGCTAAACCCAAACAAGCCATTTAGATAAGAAGTTAAATCTGTCATCCAATCAAAAAATAACGCAATTCCCATAAAAATCATAACATAACCGCCGATTTTAACTAAACGCATACTGTGACGTTTGATCCAAGTTAGTTTGCCAATGAAGAATGATAAAATCAAAAATGGCAATGAAAATCCTAACGCATAGCACATCATCAACATGAAGCCAAGATCGGGATTCTGTGCAGCTAACGTAATGACAATACCTAAGATCGGTCCAGTACACGGTGTCCACCCCAATGAAAATGCCATCCCGATAATAAAAGATCCAATATAACCAGCAGGTCGATTTTTGAAAGTGATTTTTTTATCTTTCATGAGAAATTTAAAATTCAATATGCCAACAATAACAAATCCGAAGAAAATAATTAAAATGGCACCTATTTGTCTAATTAAATCCTGATAAGTAGTCAAGAATTCCCCAACTAAAGATGTGGAAAATCCTAGAATGACAAATACGCTTGAGAAGCCTAGTAAAAACAAAATAGTATGTAAAACACTTTTTTTATTAAATGTTTTGCTATCATCTTTTAACTCACTTACACTCATACCAGTTATATACGATAAAAAGGCAGGATAAAGTGGAAGTACACATGGCGAGATAAAGGATAAAAAACCTGCACCAAATGCGATGAAAATATTAATTTCAGACATCTTAAACCTCCTATAAAACCATTTGCTTTATCTATTTTAACAGATAATCCACTATATAAAAGCAAATGAATTTGACAATTATCCAAACCTTTTTACGGAAAAACAGGAGGCTTCTGATACATCGTGTGTTAAAATACCCCTTATTACCTGCAGGGTAGTAAGGGGTATGATGCAATGATGTTAATACATTATCCTAACAATATACGATAATTGCTAATTATTTACCTTGTTGATTGTTCATTGCTCGCATCATTTGATTAATTTTCTTTTGCGATGGTTTTTGTCCCATTTGCATCATTAACGTTCGAAGCATTTGCTCATTAATTGGTGGGTTCTTCTTCAGATAATTCATCATATATTTTCTGGCGATAAAAAATCCAAGAGCGATTCCAGCAATAAGCGCAATAATAGCAATTAATACGACCCAAATCGTGCTCATTCAAGCTTTCCTCCTTCTTATTGTCTCTTATACAGTATAGTAAATCAATGTTAAGAATACAATACCTGTCCATGCAAATATGCTCTTTCCATGGAAACTAGTGAAATCCAGCCATAATTATCCAGATCATTTCCCACGATAAACAAACACGGGTGAAACGAGCGGAGTGCAGGAAATAGCAATTTTTCGGCATCATGCAACATTTCACATCGAAAGTTTATCTGTTTTTCTTGAATATGTAAAGTAATATAGTGTGAATCATTGGTAAACATTTCAATATACTTACCATTCACCATTATGTTTTTTCTAGTTTGCAGATGATTTTTGATATGGGTTAACAAAGAAGCAGCTGGAAACGATTTGGTAATATAGTTAAATTGATTTTTCAGATCTGTTCTTTCAGTATTTGTTTGATATTCCTTTAAAAAGCGATATAATATCCCACTCTTATGGAAATAACGATAAGCAAATTCCTCTTTTATCCAATAGATCGAATAATTACCCAATGGAAACCCCTCCTCTTTTATTCTATTATACGTATTCTAGCTGCAATATATGTCACTTCCTGATGCAAAACCCAACTAGTTTTGTCGACAACAGAACAAAAAGCAAAAAAACAGGTGACTCACTAATTGTAAGCCACCTGTCCATTTTTATTCGTCCAAATAAAGTGCATGGAGTTTCATTTTATTTAGATAATAATTTTTTAACTTCTGCAACAACATTTTCTACAGTGAAGCCATATTCATCGATAACTTTTTCACCTTTTGCAGAAGCGCCAAATGTATCGATACCAATAACAGTACCGTTATCGCCAACATAGCGTTCCCAGCCGAATGGTGAAGCCATCTCGATTCCTACCCGAGCCTTAACGTTTGCTGGTAATACTTCATTTTTGTATGCTTCGTCCTGTTGATTAAATCGATCCCATGAAGGCATGCTTACAACACTGACATCAATACCTATTTCTTGAAGTTCTTTTTTGGCTTTCACTGCTAATTGAACTTCTGACCCAGTTGCAAGCAACAATGCATCTGGTTCATCTTTTGTTGCTTTGCTAATCACATAGGCGCCTTTTTTGACACCTTCATATGCATGTTCCTTTGTTCCCTCTAATGTTGGCAGCCCTTGACGAGTTAGTACTAAAGCTGTTGGCTGATCTGTAGATTCCAATGCCAAACGCCAGGCAGCTTGAGTTTCGTTGCCGTCTGCTGGGCGAATAAGTGAAAGTCCCGGCATTGCGCGGAAAGCTGCTAGTTGTTCAATTGGTTCGTGGGTTGGACCATCTTCCCCAACCGCGATCGAATCATGGGTGAACACATATGTTACTGGTGTCTTCATAATAGACGATAACCTTACAGCAGGTCGCAAATAGTCACTAAACACGAAGAAGGTACCAGCATATACATTTAATCCACCATGTAATGCCATTCCATTTAATGCGGCTGCCATTGCATGTTCCCGTACACCAAACCAGATATTTCGTCCAGCATAGTTATCACGTGAAAAATCCGCCTCATCCTTAATGCTTGTTTTATTCGATCCTGCTAAATCAGCACTTCCACCAAAGAAATTTGGTACAGATTGAGCAATCGCATTTAATACTTCACCAGAGGAGGCCCTTGTTGCTAGTTTATCTTTTTCCGGTTCGTATATTGGTAATTCTTTGTCCCAATTGTCTGGTAGATCACCTTTTATTGCTAGCTCGAGTTCATTCGCTAATTCAGGATATTTTTCCTGATATTGGTTAAAAAGGTCGTTCCATTCTTGTTCCGATTTAGCACCTTGTTTATTAATTTTTTCTTTGAAGTCAGCATATACTTCATCTGGAACATTGAAGTCTTCCTGTTCCCACTTATAATACTCTTTTGTTAATTTGACTTCATCTTTACCAAGTGGTGCACCATGTGATGCTGCGGAATTTGATTTATTAGGTGAACCATAGCCGATAATTGTTTTTACCTCAATTAATGTCGGTTGCTTGGTATTTTCTTTTGCTTGTTTTATGGCCTGACGCAATGCTTCTACATCATTTCCATCTTCCACCCTAATAACTTCCCAACCGTATGCTTTAAAACGTTCTTCTGTATTATCAGAGAATGATCGATTAAGTTCACCATCTAGTGAAATGTCATTTGAATCATACAAAGCAATTAATTTTCCTAATCCAAGATGGCCTGCAAGTGAAGCTGTTTCATGTGAAATACCTTCCATTAAGTCACCATCACTGATAAGTGCATATGTATAATGATCAATAATGGAAAGGTCATCCTGATTATATGTTGCAGCAAGGTGTGCTTCAGCCATTGCCATTCCTACCGACATTGCAATACCTTGTCCAAGAGGTCCAGTTGTTGCTTCTACACCATCTGTATGATGTACTTCAGGATGGCCAGGTGTTTTTGAATTCCATTGACGAAATCCTTTTAAATCATCAATGGTAACATTATATCCTGATAAATGAAGCAACCCATATAAAAGCATGGAACCATGGCCAGCTGAAAGAACAAACCTGTCTCGATTAAACCATTTTGAATTTTTTGGATTGTGGTTCATAAAATCAGTCCACAGTGTATACGCCATCGGAGCGGCACCCATTGGCAAACCTGGATGACCTGAATTTGCGTTTTCGATTGCGTCAATTGCTAGCGTTCGTATTGTATTAATGGATAACTGCTCGACATCTTTTGACATATTTATTCCCCTTTCATTTTACATACTTTCTACCTCTTAACATTTTATAATGAAGATGGATTTCCCACAAGTAATACTTTACCTTTAATAGTATTGGCAATTATTGATCTTTATTTTTTCCTTGCAGGTCACGCAACTTTTGTGGTGTAACATCATTGCCTTCGCGGTCAACAACAGTCATTGTTTTAAATTGATTTTTAAAGGATTTACGAACGTTTTGTAAATATTCTTGCCTGAGTTCTTTTTGTTCTTTTTTTTCCTTGTCTGTCAACCCTTCAGTTTTCGACTTATTAGCTAATTTATTTATTCTATCTAATTTCTCTTTGGCTATCATAAAAAATACCTCCTGTACCATGCAAAAAAGCAAGAACAATAATCACGTTCTTGCCTTTTCATGATACCTTTCCTTTATAAGAGTTTCAAGCGTTAAGATGTTCTTGATGTTCTTGATGTTCTTGATATCTTCGATGAACCGTTGCTTTGGAAACCGAATGTCCCATGCCATTTAGTGTATTAGCAATTTCCTCAAAGGTTAAATTCTTCTGTCTCAGTTTGACAACTTCTTCAATAGGGAATGTTTTTCTTTCTCTACCAGGCGCTTGATTGCGATGTGTTAAATTCTTACTTGGATCATAACCTTCGTGAATGGCTTTTTTCATTCCCCGTCTAATTTTTGTATTGTGAATCCTCCGCTGATACTCCTCAACAATTCCGACAATTTGTAAAACCATTGAATCGGATTCGGATAGTTCCAACTGTCCGTCCTGAATTGCAGTGTATATCGATATATTCAATTTATGCAGTTGATGAAATAACGCAATTTTTGTATTCCCTCTCCCTAACCTAGTTTCGTCCTGGATCAGTAAACAATCCGCTTTATTGGCAGAAAAGTAATCAAGTAGCTGAAATATACCATCACGGTCTATATCGTAACCACTTGCTTGCTCTTCGATTATCTCAACAACAGTGAATTCATAACGTGTTGCAAGACTGATGAGTTCCTGCTTTTGTCGTGCTAAAGATGTTTCCTGCGTTTTTTTATCTGTACTTACCCGACAATAAAGAATCGCTTTCAATCCAATTACCCCTTCACTTATATCAGTATACTATGCGCTGGTAACCATTGAAAAGTATAAAAACCCCAATGTTAAAGCAAAAGTAACAAGATAGAATACATCTGTTTTAGTAAGTTTTCCAAACATATCAATCAGCTCCTTCATCAAATAAGAACTATTGTTCGTCTATCAATATAGTACATCGAACGTACGATCTTGTCAATGTATTTTCGAACGAACGTTTGCTTATTAATGATTCTAGTGATAAACTAGTATCAATAAATAATATGCGTGAGGTGTTTGCTAAATGACTAAACTTTCCAAAAGGCAGCAAATGATTCTTGATTTTATTAAGGACCAGGTTAGCAAAAAAGGCTATCCACCGTCCGTAAGAGAAATAGCTGAAGCAGTTGGTCTTGCGTCAAGTTCTACTGTTCACGGTCATCTTGCAAGAATAGAGAGTAAAGGCTATATAAGGAGAGACCCGACGAAACCTAGAGCAATAGAGGTTTTAAATCCGTCAGAAGAAAATAATATACCGAAAGAAGAGGCCCGATATGCACCGGTTATAGGAAAAGTTACCGCCGGAATTCCGATTACCGCTGTAGAAAATATTGAAGAATTCATCCCCTTGCCAAGTTCAAGCGCAGGACCAGATGATAGTTTATATGTCTTAGTAATCGAAGGAGAAAGCATGATCGAAGCTGGTATATTAAATGGTGACATGGTTATTGTAAAACAACAAAACACGGCGCAAAACGGAGATATTGTTGTGGCAATGACAGATGAGGATGAAGCTACAGTAAAACGATTCTTCAAGGAAAAAGATCATATTCGCTTACAACCTGAGAACGCAACAATGGAACCGTTAATCTATCAAAATGTTACGATTCTAGGTAAAGTAATTGGATTATACCGAAACATCCATTAAAAAACCCTTGATACGTTGAATACGTATCAAGGGGATTTTTTAATAAGACGCTAAATACTGTTCACGTTCCCATGGGTGTACAGTTGTTCTGAACATGTCCCATTCAATCTCTTTAGCCTCAATAAAATGCTCATAAAGATGCTCACCTAGTGCAACTGAAACAACTTCATCTTTTTCCAACTCACTTAGTGCATCCATCAATGTTGCAGGTAAGTCTTTGATTCCGTTTCTTTCACGTTCTGCTTTATCCATTACATAAATGTTGCGGTTTACTGGTTCTGGCGGTGTTAGTTTTGACGTAATCCCATCAAGACCTGACGCAAGAAGTACTGCCATAGCCATATAAGGGTTTGCGGCGGGGTCAACACTTCTAAGTTCAACCCTGGTACTTAATCCTCTTGAAAACGGGATCCGTACTAATGGACTCCGATTTTGTGCTGACCACGCAACATAACTTGGCGCCTCATATCCCGGAACTAAACGTTTATAGGAATTTACAGTTGGATTTGTCACAGCAGTGAAACTTGTAGCATGTTTAATAAGTCCAGCTGTAAATTGATACGCTATTTCGCTCAGCTGCATATCCCCATCATTGTCAAAGAATACATTTTCTCCATCCTTAAATAAGGACATATTTACATGCATACCAGAGCCGTTAACACCAAATAATGGTTTAGGCATAAATGTTGCATGTAAGTTATGTTTTCGAGCGATCGTCTTAACAACAAGCTTAAATGTTTGAATATCATCACAATGTTTAACTGCATCGGAATATTGGAAGTCAATTTCATGTTGACCTGGTGCACTTTCATGATGGGATGCTTCAATATTAAATCCCATTTCTTCCAATTCAAGAACTATATCACGACGGCAGTTTTCCCCTAAATCTGTTGGAGCTAAATCAAAATACCCGCCCCGATCGTTCAATTCCAATGATGGGTCACCATGCTCATCTAGTTTAAATAAAAAGAATTCTGGTTCTGTACCAATATTAAATGCTGAGTAACCTAATTCTTCCATTTTTTTAAGATTTCGTTTCAAATTATATCTTGGACATCCTTCAAATGGTGTTCCATCTGGATTGTAAATATCACAAATAAATCGCGCAACTTTTCCTTTGTCAGATGTCCATGGGAATACGACAAATGTATCTAGGTCTGGATGCAAATACATATCAGATTCTTCAATCCGAACAAAACCTTCAATTGAGGATCCATCAAACATCATTTTATTATCTAACGCTTTATCCAATTGGCTTAACGGAATTTCAACATTTTTAATTGTCCCCAGCATGTCCGTAAATTGCAAGCGTATAAATCGAACATTTTCCTCCTCTATTATTTGATAAATTTGTTCCTTCGACAATTTTGAACTCATTCGTTAGCCTCCCAGCTTTTCAAATCACCTTTATTTTTATTGAAAAAATCTAGATAATTCACCTTGTCTCAAGCTAGATTTTCCCATTCTTCCAGCTTCATGTAATTCGTTCTTTAACATAATTCTAAGCTCTTTTTCGGATAACATTTCCTTTTGCTGTTGCATCTGTTTATTAGTGATAAGCAAATGCTTAATACCAGCTAAGTTAATGCCTTTGTCAAGTAAGTCTTTTATCTCCAGTAACCGATCAACATCATTAAAGGAGAACAACCGTTGATTCCCTGATGTTCTTTCAGGTTGAATAAGACCATGTTCCTCATAGTTTCTAATTTGTCTTGCCGTTAGTTCCGTTAATTTCTTTACTATTCCTATCGAGAATAAGGGCATGGAACGTCTATCTTGATCGTTCATTATTGAACCCCCTTCAACATTTATAATTAATAGTTTACCGTATGTTAATATCTCTGTCAAATAAATGTAAGGTTTCCTAACATAAGCACCAAAAAGAAATAGAGATAGATTCCCATCTCTATTTCTTTACCCTATTTTAATGTGAGAAAACCTTTTTTAATGAGAGTTGTTGCAGCTTCTTTTAAAGCAATCTTCACATGTTCGTAAGTCAAACCACCTTGTACAAACGCCGTATAGGGAGCTCTTATCGGTCCGTCGGCTGTTAATTCAAGGCTTGCCCCTTGTATAAATGTTCCAGCTGCCATAATGACATCATCTTCATAACCAGGCATTGGACTTGGGACTGGTGTTACAAATGAATTAACCGGTGAGTTCATTTGAATGGTTTGACAGAACGCAATCATTTGCTCCGCACTTTCAAATGTAACCGATTGAATTAAATCAGTTCGCTCCGCTTGATAGTCTGGCTGTGTTGTATATCCAATTAGCTCTAGAAATCGAGCTGTAAAAACGGCGCCTTTTAATGCTTCCCCAACTACATGCGGAGCCAAGAAAAACCCTTGGTACATCTCCTGCAACATATGTAATGTGGCTCCAGTTTCTTTCCCCAATCCTGGAGCTGTTAACCGATTGCCACATTGTAAAACAAGCTCTTTACGACCAACGATATATCCACCAGCCCGAACGATTCCACCACCTGGATTTTTTATTAAAGATCCAGCGATTATGTCTGCTCCAACATGTAATGGTTCTTTCTCCTCAACGAACTCCCCATAACAGTTATCAACAAACACGATAATTTCGTCATTGATTTCCTTCACAAATTGCACCATTTCTGCGATTTGTTGGATTGTAAAGGATGGCCGATCATCATAGCCCTTCGATCGTTGAATACCTACGACCTTTGTTTTTGATGTTATGGATCGACTTGCTTCCACATAATCAATCGAACCATCTTGCTTTAGGTCTACTTCCTTATAACCAATTCCAAAATCTTTTAATGACCCTGTATTGTCTCCACGCTTGCCAATAACCGATTCCAACGTATCATACGGTTTACCTGTTAAATAAACTAGTTCTTCCCCAGGTCGAAGCAGTCCAAATAGCGCGGTGGAGATTGCATGTGTTCCGGATACGATTTGCGGTCTTACTAATGCTTCCTCTCCACCAAACACCTCCGCATAGACTGCTTCTATAGTTTCCCTACCATCATCATCATAGCCATATCCAGTTGTTGAATGAAAATGACTGTCACTTACCCGATTATTTTTAAATGCATCAAGTACCCGTTTTTGATTTACTTCGACCGTTTTACTAATTTGTATATGTTTATTTTTACAATCTTTTTCTGCTTGCTGTGCGTATTGTTCAATCATTCGTACATTACTGCTCCTTTAATTGGCTTGTTAATGGATGGTTCTCTTGAATATAGCCCTTCACTTTATATTTCATCAGCTCTTCGTCATAAAACCACTCATCCATAATGGTCTCATGCTTAAGGCGCTGAAGTAATTTACCTTGATCAGGATTTAGCGTTGTTTTATACCATTCCCACTCATCTCTCAGTATCGTTTCCATTCTCCTTAACAATGCTTGAATATTTTCCTGGTCATAAGCGCTGATAAGCATTGCTGGATGATTGGAAGGAATAAAATCCCCTTCTAGCAGATCCTTTTTATTATAAACTGTTAATGTCGGAATTGTATGCGCATCTAAATCTTGCAATAAATCAAGCACCGTGTCTTGCTGCTGTTCCTTATCCGGATGTGCCACATCAACAACATGCAAAATAAAATCTGCTTCCGTCACTTCTTCAAGCGTCGATCGGAAAGAGGCAATTAAAGACGTCGGCAAGTCTTGAAGAAACCCAACGGTATCCGTTAGTAACGCATGGAAACCAGATGGGAATTGAATCTGCCTTGTAAGTGGATCGAGAGTAGCAAATAATTGGTTTTCCTCAAGTGAATGACTTTTTGTTATCCGATTAAATACAGTCGATTTTCCTGCATTCGTATATCCTACAATCGCAATTTGAAAAACGTGATTTGATTTCCGGCGTTTACGATATTGTTCACGTTGGCCAACAACAAGTTTTAACCGACGTTTTATATCATAAATTCGTCGTCTAATATGGCGTCTATCCGTTTCAAGTTTTGTTTCCCCAGGCCCACGTGTACCAATACCTGCACCCAAACGAGACATTGCTATACCTTGCCCGTGTAACCTTGGAAGCATGTATTCCAACTGTGCCAATTCAACTTGAAGTTTCCCCTCTTTGGTATGAGCACGTTGGGCGAAAATGTCTAAAATCAGCTGGCTCCTGTCAATAATTCGGACACCAAATCGTTCTCCAAGATTTCGCAATTGTCCAGCTGATAATTCATCATTGGAAATAACTAAATCAATCTCCATCTCAATTATTTCTTCCGCTATTTCTTCCATTTTACCTTCACCGATATAGTTGGCAGGATGAATTCGGTTACGATTTTGCGTGATTACTTTTTTCACCGTTCCACCTGCAGTATTACTTAAAGAAACTAATTCATCCAAAGAAGATTGAAAGCGTTCATCATTTTGTTCTGGCTTTTTTACAGCGATGATTATAATTTGTTCTGGCATGTTGATCAACCTCTTTCACTTACAGCATGCCTATATCATAGCAAAGAAAAAAGCACATCACAATTTTATCCAGCATTTACGGATAGTAAATTTCATTTTATAATGAACCACTATAGCTCCTCTGTAAAAGTTAAATCGCTACCAGTTAATCGGATTAAATCATCTGCTGTGTAGTGGTCTTTGCAAAGCACCCTTACTGCATGCCTACGTATCGAATGTTCAATTACATTTCTTACATATCGGGCATTTGAAAAATTACGTTCCCCTTCTCGTGTCTTTTTAGATAATTGAGTCTGTAACTTCCATTCAGCTTCTTGCGATAACTGATACTCCCGTAGTGAAACCATCTGTTTAGCGATATTCATAAGCTGGTCAACATCATAGTCCTGGAAGTCCAAAATGAAGGGAAATCTGGATTTAAGCCCTGGATTAAGCAATAAGAATCGCTCCATCTCATATGGATATCCTGCCAAAATTAAAACAAAGTCGTTATGATTATCCTCCATGTGTTTAACCAATGTATCGATTGCTTCCTTGCCAAAATCCTTTTCCCCACCACGGGCTAACGAATAAGCCTCATCAATAAATAGCATTCCACCCATAGATTTTTGGATAATAGACCGGGTTTTTTGAGCGGTTTGCCCAATATATTCACCCACCAAATCAGCCCGCTCAGCTTCAATAAATTGCCCTTTTGACAATAACCCCATTTCAAAGTATAACTTAGCGATCTTTCTGGCAACTGTTGTTTTTCCAGTTCCTGGGTTTCCTTTAAACAACATATGCAGCACCTGTTTTGTGCAGGTCAACCCCATTTGCTTTCGCCTCTCATTGATTACAATCGTGGCATATATTTCTTTAATGGTTTTTTTTAATTTTTCCATTCCAATGAAGGATGAGAATTCCTGATCAATATGTGTAAACGGGCCATTTTCAACACGATTTATTTCTGTGCTATTTTCAATTTTTATGGCCTTTTTATCGTTGAACACAATATTAATTTGCCCATTTTTATTGCGTACCATTTGCGTTTCCACTTCATCACTCCTTCGTCACTTTAGTATACGCGTATCGTAAAATAGGTGTGACAAACGCCCATAACAGAAGTTAGAAATTAGAAGTGATATCGGTTCAAAATCACGCAAAACGGACACCCTGGAGAGTGTCCGTTAAACTTTTTTATTCTTTTTCTAGTGCCACGTTTTTAACAGGTGCAAATGTTGAAATGGCGTGTTTAAATATAAGTTGTTGCTTTCCGTCTGTTTCAAATAATACAGTAAAGTTATCGAAGGCCTTCACAATCCCTCGCAGCTGGAATCCATTTGTTAAAAATATGGTGACCGAAATGTGATCCTTTCTAAGTTGATTTAAAAAATTATCCTGAATGTTTACTGATTGTGCCATCGCATTTCCTCCTCTTTCTATCTGTATATATACTATTTCTACTTTTCTTCTAAGATTCCTGCTAAATCATTTAAAATAGTTCGAAATTTTTCATCAATTGAGTCTGGTGTAACAGTATACCAATGTACATTCATTTTATTTTTAAACCATGTATACTGTCGTTTGGCAAACCTTCTGGAATTACGTTTTAAAACATCGATTGAAGCTTCAAGACTTTGTTCCCCTTTTAAATAAGGAATAAACTCTTTATATCCAATTCCTCGCATTGACTGCTCATTTTCAAATCCTAAGGAATATAAATTTTTAACCTCCTCTAACAGTCCCTGTTCCATCATTCTATCAACTCGTTCATTGATACGATGATACAATAATTGCCGCTCCATCTCTAATCCTATAAAAACAGGATTAAAAGGTGATTGTCCCTGCTCTCGCGTATTTCCTGACATTGTCTTCCCGGTTGTTTCATAGATTTCAATTGCCCGTATCAACCGGCGATGATTATTAGGATGTATTTTTTTAGCTTGTTCTGGATCAACTTTCTTTAAGTAATTGTGCAGCGTATATGGACCTTCCGTTTGAATAACTTTTTCCAATTGCTCGGTAAGTTGCTTGTCTCTTCTTTGTTCGGAAAAATTGTAGTTGTATAAGGCTGCTTGGATGTACAGACCGCTTCCGCCTGCTATAATTGGCAAGTGACTGTTTCCTGAAATCTGATCGATATACTGCTGAACATATGTCTGATAGTCAGCGACAGAGAAAGCTTCATCTGGCTTCTTAATGTCTAACATATAATGGGGGATTCCCTGCATTTGTGTATTCGTTATTTTCGCAGTCCCAATATCCATTCCCTGGTAAACTTGCATAGAATCCCCGCTAATCACTTCTCCATGAAAGGATTTAGCGATTTCAATACTCAATTTTGTCTTCCCAACTGCAGTAGGACCAACCACTGCAACAACATTTTGTTTCATCCTCATTCCCCTATGTTATCCGATTATTCGTATGCTTGAAGTGCCTGAAGCATCCAAACGTATTTCTCTAATTTCGCTTGTAAGCCGATCATGAGATCACTTGTTGGCTCGTCTTTGTTTTCTTCAGCTAAAGGTAATCCTTCTTTTTTAATTTCATCAATTAATTGCTCGTAATCATGACGCAATTGTGCAATGATCTCATTTTCTTTATCATCTGCAGTTGCTTCTTCAAGTGTAGCTTCTTTCAAATATTTGCTCATTGTTGCCAAAGGTTTCCCATTAATCATTAGAATACGCTCAGCAATTTCATCTAGATCATCCGCTACTACACCATACATTTCTTCAAACTGAGCGTGTAATTGAAAGAAATGCCTTCCTTGAACATACCAATGATACCGATGCAATTTTACATACATGACAAAATAATTGGACAGTAATTGATTTAAAAAATTAATTAAACGCTGATTATCCACAAAACACACCTCGCATTTTCCACTAGCTTAGACGAGATCTATTCTGTTTATACATCATTACATAACCCGTTTGAACATTTTTTCCAGTTCGTAAGAGGAAAAATGAACAATTATTGGTCTGCCATGCGGGCATGTGAATGGATCTGTTGTTGAACGCAAGTCTTCTAATAGGCGAAACATATCATCTTGATTCAAGTAATGGTTTGCTTTAATCGATCGTTTACACGACATTAGGATGGCCGCATCTTCTCGAATGGCTTCAATATTAATTTTTTCCTCATTCATAATTTGTCCGATCATCTCACGAATAACTTCTTCTTCAAAACCTCGTGGAAACCAATTTGGGTGGGAGCGGATAATATAGCTCTGATTACCAAATGGTTCAAAAAACAAGCCCACTTTCTCCAGGTCTTCTTTGTATTGTTCAATAAAGATAGCTTCCTGCTTGGAGAAATCAAATGTTAACGGAATTAATAATGCTTGCGATTCATTCGTTGTTTTTCCCAATTTCTCTTTAAAAAACTCATATTTAATTCGTTCCTGTGCCGCATGCTGATCAATCATATATAGCCCATTTTCATTCTGTGCCATAATATACGTCCCTTGTAATTGTCCGATCGGGTACATTGTAGGTACACGTTCTCGCCCTACTTTAACTGGTGGCTCTTGAATTGTAAATTCCTCTTCTTCAGCTGGTTGAGCAAGTGATTGATCTGTTTCTTGCTGTTGATCAAAATTCACGTCTTGATAAAAATCCAACTCTGATTCTGGTACACCTTTATCAAAACTAGTGGCAAGTGGCATCTGCGTTTCACTTACCTGTTTTTCCAAATTCCAATCCATTGTCGATTCAGATTTTGGCACATCATCAAATGTTATCGTGCTTTGTATAGATTTTGGTGGTTGTTGTTTTTCCTTCCGTTCTAATTCAGGAATTAACGTTGTCTTCCGGAATGTCGCTTGAATGGTTTCTTCAATTGAAGTAAATAATTCTTTATCCTTACTAAACCGAACTTCAAGTTTTGCTGGATGAACATTTACATCAACTAGGATCGGATCCATATTGATCGAAAGTACGACAATCGGTTGGCGGCCGATAGGTAACAACGTATGATATCCTCTAATGATGGCTTTTGATAGTGGGATACTTTTAATATAGCGTCCATTAATAATCGTTGAAATATAGGACCGTGACGCACGCGTAACTTCGGGCTTGGCAATATAACCCTCAATGGTAAAATCAAGTGTTTCATGCTTAATTGGTAACATTTTTTTCGCCACACTCATCCCGTATACATGGGCGATAACCTGCAGAAGATCCCCGTTTCCAGTTGTTTTAAAAAGCTGCTTGCCATTATGGGTAGCTTCAAACCTTATCGATGGATGTGACAATGCTAAACGATTTAGTAAATCAGTAATATGGCCGAGTTCCGTATGAATTGTTTTCATGTATTTTAACCGGGCGGGCGTATTAAAAAATAAATCCTCAACAACGATTTCCGATCCTTTCCGGGCATCGCTCTTTCGTTTATCGGTAACGTTACCACCTTCGATTTCTAGTATTGTACCTGCTGCATCACCCTGTGACGTTTTCACGGACAGTCGACTGACCGCTGCAATACTAGCTAGTGCCTCACCACGAAAACCAAGTGTTTTGATATGGAATAAATCTGATTCATTTTTAATTTTGCTTGTGGCATGACGTAAAAAAGCTGTCTCACAATCCTGTTCTGACATTCCATCCCCGTCATCGGTGATTTTAATTTGCTGTAATCCGGCTTCTTGAATTTCTACTTTTATCCATGTACTATTCGCGTCAATACTATTTTCAATTAGCTCTTTTACGACAGATGCTGGTCGTTCTACTACTTCCCCAGCTGCTATTTTGTTTGCTAGCGCATCAGGCATTTGAGTTATCTTCATACTACCTATCCTTTCTCAAGCATTCCAAACTCCGTAATCCTCCACTTTAGTTTTGCTTCGTTAGCTTTTGCAATCGGTATAATTCATTCATAGCATCTAATGGTGTCATATCAAACAAATCTAGATTTGCTAATGCTTGCTCTACGGCAGAATCCTGCTTTTCTATGTCTTTCTTTTTCGCAGGCTGATTTTCTTCAACAAAAAATGATAATTGATTGGAATCATGAATTTTTGCCGTTTGTTCCCCTTGATCAACATCCTCAAATTCACGCAGTATCATACTTGCTCGATTAATTAATGCTTCAGGTAAATTGGCAAGTTTTGCGACATGAATTCCATAACTCTCGTCTGCTGCCCCATCCATTATCTGGTGAAGAAACACGACATTTCCTTCATGTTCTTCTGCTCGCACATGAATATTTTTTAACTTATCCAAGGAATCTTCCAACGCTGTTAATTCATGATAATGGGTGGAGAAAAGGGTTTTCGCATGAATATTGTTGTGAATATACTCTACGATAGCTTGGGCTAATGCCATACCATCATAAGTGCTTGTACCCCGCCCAATTTCATCTAATAAGATTAAGCTTTTATCAGTTGCATTTGCAATGGCATGATTCGCTTCAAGCATTTCAACCATAAAAGTACTTTGACCGGAGACTAAATCATCCGCCGCTCCAATCCTAGTAAAGATTTGATCGAAAATAATCAAATCAGCTTCATCACATGGTACAAAACAGCCAATTTGTCCCATGATAACAGTTAATGCCAGTTGTCGCATAAACGTACTTTTTCCGGACATATTTGGTCCCGTTATAAGAAGTACTTCTGTTTCCTTATCAAGTTTAATATTATTTGGTACAAATGAGCCATCTTTCATGACCTGTTCCACTACCGGATGCCGGCCATTATTTATCGACAGGTTATTTTCAACAAACCGCGGACGTTTATAATTATTTTCCTCACTAACGGTTGCAAATGCTTGTAATACATCAATTCGACTAACAACATCTGCCAATTCTTGTAATACAGGGATTTGTTCTTTTAATTGTTCACGAATTTCAATAAACAAATTATATTCCAGTTCAACACTTTTTTCTTCCGCTTCCAGGATAAGCTGCTCCTTTTCCTTTAATTCAGGTGTAATGTAGCGCTCTGCGTTTGTTAAGGTTTGTTTACGCTCATATCTTCCCTCAGGCAATAAATGTAAGTTAGCTTTTGTAACTTCAATATAATAGCCAAACACTCGATTATAGCCAATTTTTAACGATTTGATGTTTGTTTCCTGCTTTTCCTTTTGTTCTAATTCAGCAATCCACTTTTTCCCATTCCGTGATGCATCACGATACGTATCTAACATTTCGTTATAACCATCTTTAATGATGCCACCCTCTTTGATTGAAATAGGCGGATCATCTACTAAACTACCTTCCAGCATGGTGACAATTTGCTCTGGCCAACGAATGGCGTTACATAATTCCTTGATCTGTGGTTGTGGAAATTGTTGTAAAATAGTTTGTAATTCAGGGATTTTATTAAGTGATTGCTTAAGTTGAATTAAATCACGTGCATTCACATTTCCATAGGCGATTCTTCCTGCTAATCGTTCTAAGTCATAAACGGACTTTAATGATTCCCGTAATGAATCACGTTCCATAAATCCTTGATAAAATCCATCAACAATCTCAAGGCGCTCATCTATAAGATGCTGATTAATCAATGGACGTTCCAACCATTTCTTTAATAGTCTCGATCCCATTGCTGTAACTGTTCGATCTAATACCCACAACAGGCTTCCATGTTTCCCTTTTTTAATAATTGTTTCCGTTAATTCCAGATTGCGTTTGGAGTACATATCCAATGACAAATAATCGTTTAGCTCGATCACTTTGGCAGGCTGTAAATGATCAAGTGAACGTTTCTGTGTGTGCTGGATATAATTTAACAGCCGACTGAACGCCTTCATCAAACGCTCATCATTTAAATCATCACATAGGTTGCGATATTCCCCGTTAAAAGTGATCTCATCCTGAAAAGATAATGTTACATTTAGTTTTGCTTGTAAATCGTGCTGCCAATTCCCGGGGAGATTAGACGAAATAACAATCTCTTTAATTGGTTGGTTATATAATTCGTGAATAACCGCTTCCCATCCATGTGTAACCATTGCCAACCGGTTTTCGCCAGTAGATAAATCATTATAGACAATGACGAATGTACCATCCTGAAAATGGGATAGACTAGCAATATAGTTATTTTCCCGTTCACTCAGCATGTTCGTCTCCATAACTGTTCCGGGTGTTATTAACTGCACAACTTCCCGTTTCACTACACCTTTAGCAGCTTTCGGATCTTCCACTTGCTCACATATTGCTACCTTATAACCTTTCTCAATTAAATTTTTTATGTAATTATCCGCTGAATGATAGGGTACACCGCACATTGGAATTGGCTCTTTCTGTCCCGCATCCCGTTTTGTTAGCGTAATCTCAAGCTCCCTTGCAGCCTTTGTTGCATCATCAAAAAACATTTCATAAAAATCACCTAGCCGGAAAAACAAAAAAGCATCCTTATGCTCAGCCTTGATTTGTAAATATTGTTCCATCATTGGTGTATATTTTGCCATCATTAATCCTCCAAAAACCGAATATATATTGTTCCATTATAGCATAAATTGCAAGTTTGAAGCGACTGGATAACATGCACCGGGTTATAAGAGATTGTTCAAAAAGAAAAAACTTACGAGAGAATTTATCCCTCGTAAGTTATCTAGTCTTTACTACTACTGCTTTCGTTTAGGAAATCAGGATTCACATCACTAAGTTCATCATCCGTAATATCAAAACCCCAATCATCGTCATCATCATAATCGTGCCCTTTTGGACTTACTCGAACGTTGACTTTTGTTTCGCCAATGATTTGCACAACAAATTCACGCTCAATTTCAACAACGATTTTGTGACCTTGATTCGCAATTTTGCATTCTAAACAGTTAGGCTGTTGTACCACTTTGCAAATTACATCATAGTCATCGTTTAAACAGTTGTCATCCTTAACAGATAACGGAATATAATCACAGTAAGTTACTCGCTCTGTCACGACTTCTGTTTTTGTATTATCATTGTACGAATACCAAATGTTAATATCGTAGCTACCATTTACCTCAACCGTATCCTCCGATTTTTTCTTGGCATTATACAAATGATTGATGACCCAACAACCGAGTATGCTTGATGGCCTATGTGATGGTGTTACAGAATGCGTTGCTTGCGTGAATTTACGTCCCTTTCCACAAACGGCTTTCGTAATGATTTCTCTATATTCTTGATCAAGAAAACTCATAATTACGTATACCTCCTTTTTCTCATAGTCATTTTATGCAAGACAAATACCTAAAGTGCATAACTGATTCTATGAAAGCAAAAAGAACGGTACAACGGGGAAAGGTTATGAACAAAAATTCCAAGCGAGTGTGACTGCAACTCGCTTGGATTTCTAATTTAATGGCTGCATGCAGAGCCGTTATTCACCTTGGAACCAGTTTCACCTGAAAGCAGGTCACCACCAGTTGATTCAATGACATCATTGGTTACTTCTCTGGCAATGGTACCAGTAACAAGTTGTAACACATCATTTACAACAATTTGTGTTTCTTTAAATTCTTGTACAACAGGGATTTCATCAATCTCTTCTTGTAGACGATCAATTTCTTCCTCTACTTTTTTTAATGCTTCCTTTTTTTCATATGCTTGAAAATTAACTGCTTGTTTCTGCAGTGTTTTAATCTTATTGATCAATCGTTGTACTTTTTTATTTTCATTAATCTTAGCTTCAACTTGTTTAAAACGATCAATTTCCTCAGTGTTAGCAAGCATTCCAGCTAATTTTTTTGCTTGGTCCAATATTTGCGTACGTGTATATTCAGCCATGTTTAATTCACCTCAACTGTATTTTCTACCATTATACCATTTAATGACCATGTTTTCGCTTCTGTTATTTCCACTTCAACGATTTTTCCGATTGCTGATTTTGGCCCTTTAAAGTTTACCAATTTGTTTCTTTCCGTGTAGCCGGCAAGAACATCCGGATCTTTTTTACTCTCACCCTCTACAAGTACCTTTACGATTTTATTGTCGTATTGTTTCATTGATTCGGCTGATTGTTTATTCACAAGGTCATTTAAACGATAGAGACGCTGCTTCTTCACTTCTTCCGGCACATCATCCTTTTTGCGTGCTGCTGGTGTACCTTCACGAGGTGAATAAATAAATGTATATGCCGCTTCAAAACCAACTTCTTCAACAAGTGTCATTGTTTCCTCAAATTGTTCCTCTGTTTCATTTGGGAAGCCAACGATGATATCGGTTGTTAATGTAGCGTTTGGCATGGCCTTACGGATTTTACGGACCAATTCTAAATAGTCTTCCCGGGTATATTTACGGTTCATTTTCTTCAACACTTCACTACTACCAGATTGGACAGGTAAGTGAATGTGATCAAGCAAATTACCGCCTTGGGCAAGTACTTCGATTAAGCGATCATCAAAATCACGCGGGTGTGACGTTGTAAAACGAACTCGTGGAATATCAATTTTATGGATATCATCCATTAAATCCCCTAGCCCATACATCATATCCTCGAAATCTTTTCCGTAAGCATTCACATTTTGACCAAGTAATGTCACTTCTTGATAGCCCTGTGCAGCCAGATGGCGAATTTCTTGAATAATATCCTCTGGCCTGCGACTGCGTTCTTTACCACGGGTCATCGGTACAATACAATATGTACAGAACTTGTCACAGCCATACATAATATTTACCCATGCTTTAATTTTTCCCTTACGTGCTTTTGGAAGGTTTTCAATAATATCGCCTTCTTTGGACCATACCTCGACAACTTTTTCCTTGCCAAACATGGCTTCTTTCACTAACTGTGGAAGGCGATGAATGTTGTGCGTTCCAAAAATCAAATCTACATGTTGATGCTTCTTCATGATTTTATTCACAACAGATTCTTCTTGTGACATACATCCACAAACACCTAAAATCAAATCTGGTTTTTCCAGCTTTAACGGTTTTAAATGACCGATCTCGCCAAATACTTTGTTTTCGGCATTTTCCCGTATCGCACATGTATTTAACAAAATAATGTCTGCCTCATTTGTATCAGAAGTTGACTCATAGCCCATATCTGTTAAAATACCTGCCATAACTTCTGTATCATGTTCATTCATTTGACAGCCATATGTACGGATAAGAAACTTTTTGCCTTTTCCAATGTTCTCCATGTCTTCTGGAATGCCAAAATCATAATGCACGTTTACTTTATCTCGACCTCGTTTACGTGCTTTATTAAGGTTTGGTGGTTCATAGGTTGTTTCAAAGTATTTCGCAAAATCCACACTTGTTTTTTCACTTAATGGTTTGTCCTGTCCGGATTTTTTGTCCGCGGCATCTACTTGTTTAATTTGCGCCTGCTCTTTTCGTTGTTGTTCATTCATAACGAGACTCCTTTCTTTATATAAAAAACGCATTTACCATCATTTTTCGTACATTATTACAGTATAAAGCTTATACTTAAATTAAACAATACATGAACAATGATCGCAAACAAAAACCTTTTGCAAAGTAGAAGGCTGCAAAAAAATGCACATAAAAATAGTGCTACGCATTAAACGCAACACTTATGTTATAAATCATGTTCAAAAATTGCCAAATTAGAAGCAAGCAGATCGATGCGGCGTAGCTTTGGGCCCCGGAATGTACAATAAAAAGGTACAAAAGGAGCGAAAAAGCAAGCCAACGAAGCGATTCACCACTTATTATTTGGTATCTTTTTGAACAACTCCTTATAATGAATTAATTATCTAGGTTCTACAATCAGTTTAATTGCTGTACGTTCTTCATTATCGATCATAATGTCGGTAAATGCCGGAATACAAATCAGATCAACCCCACTTGGTGCTACAAATCCTCTAGCTATGGCTACTGCCTTCACGGCTTGGTTTAATGCACCTGCGCCGATTGCTTGAATTTCCGCTGAGCCACGTTCTCGTAAGACGTTTGCGAGTGCACCTGCTACTGAATTTGGACTTGATTTAGCTGACACTTTTAATATTTCCATTACTAGTACCTCCTTCATTTGCTAATGTAGTTCTACTGCTACTATATTCTTGGAGATGATAGCTTATTACCTTATTATGCAGGAAGAATTCAAATAATTCAAATTTCAACTAAAAAAAGGATGGTCATCATTAATTAAAATACGCTCTACGTTGGACGCAAAACCTGTTTTATCGTTAATAGTCACTAAAAATCCATTTAATTGTGTTCTCCCTTTTTTATCGACTTCAAAACGCACAGGCAAATTTGTGAGGAACTTACTCAGTACTGCTTGCCTTTCTGTACCTAAAATAGCATCATATGGTCCAGTCATCCCTACATCCGTAATATATGCAGTACCTTGAGGTAAAATGCGGTCATCTGCTGTTTGTGTATGTGTATGTGTACCAACGACTGCACTAACTCTCCCATCAACATACCAGCCCATTGCTTGTTTTTCACTTGTTGCTTCCGCGTGAAAATCAAGAAAGATGATATTCGTCCGTTTTTGTGCTTCCGCTATTAATTCATCTATTTTTCGAAACGGATCATCAAGAGGCGGCAGGAAAGTCCGTCCTTGCATGTTAATGACAGCTATTTCCGTACCATTTAAATTATAGAAAACGATACCTTTTCCAGGTGTATCTTCTGGAAAGTTAGCTGGACGTATCATATATTTGGCATCATCAATAAACTCAAATATGTCTTTTTTGTCCCAAGTATGATTACCCATTGTAATCACTTGTGCACCCCATTCTAAAAACTGCTTGTAAATTTTTTCCGTAATCCCTTTCCCGGATGCCGCATTTTCTCCGTTAATGATTGTCATGTGCGGGCGGTATTTTTCCTTTAATTTTGGTAAGTATTCTTGTACCATATCTCGTCCTGGTGAGCCTACTACATCACCGATAAATAATATTTTCATAAGTCGCATTCATCCTATCTAGTATAAGTATTATAAGTGTTTCATAACAAATATGTCTTTGTCAAAATTAACGATAAAAAATAAAAGCGGTCACATGACCACTTTTATTTTTTATCCAGTTTCAGCGATTATCGCTTCCACGTTTGTTATTTTGCATATTCAACTGCTCTTGTTTCTCGAATAACCGTTACTTTTATATGCCCTGGGTAATCGAGTTCCCCTTCAATCCGTTTGCGAATATCCCGTGCTATTCGTACCGATTCAATGTCGTCGATTTCATCAGGTTTAACCATTATACGAATTTCTCTTCCTGCCTGAATTGCAAACGATTTTTCTACACCTGTAAACGATTCTGAAATCTCTTCTAATTTCTCCAAGCGCTTAATGTAGTTCTCAAGCGTTTCACTTCTTGCTCCAGGTCTAGCTGCAGAAAGTGCATCTGCTGCAGCTACAAGGACAGAAATGATTGAAGTAGGTTCCTCATCGCCATGGTGGGAAGCAATCGAATTGATTACAACTTCATGTTCTTTATACTTCATTGCAAGTTCTTTACCAATTTCTACGTGGCTACCTTCTACTTCATGATCAATCGCTTTACCGATATCATGAAGCAAGCCAGCACGTCTTGCAAGTGTTTCATCTTCACCTAATTCTGCAGCAAGCAGCCCAGCTAAATATGCCACCTCAGTAGAATGCTTCAACACATTTTGACCATAGCTTGTACGGTATTTTAAACGACCAAGAATTTTAATTAAATCTGGATGTAGACCATGCACCCCAACTTCAAATGTTGTTTCCTCGCCAACTTCCCGTATATATTCATCAACCTCGCGTCTGGCTTTATCCACCATTTCTTCAATCCTTGCAGGGTGAATTCTACCATCCTGTACGAGCTTTTCTAAAGCCATACGAGCAGTTTCTCTACGAATTGGGTCGAATCCTGATAAAATAACTGCTTCCGGTGTATCATCGATGATTAAATCGATTCCTGTTAACGTTTCTAATGTACGTATATTACGACCTTCACGTCCGATAATACGTCCTTTCATTTCATCATTTGGAAGGTTTACAACAGATACGGTTGTTTCAGCAACGTGGTCTGCAGCACAACGTTGTAACGCAAGGGAAAGAATACTTTTTGCTTTTTTATCAGCTTCTTCTTTAGCACGATTTTCAGCTTCTTTTATCATTAATGCTGACTCGTGTGTCACCTCTTGTTCAATACGCTCTAAAATTACCTGTCTTGCCTGGTCAGTTGTATATCCTGAAATGCGTTCAAGCTCCGTTTGCTGCTCTTGTATCATAGCTTCCACTTTGCTTTCCATTTCTTCAATTTGTTGTTGTTTTTCTGTAAGCGATTGTTCCTTTTTCTCCATCAAGAGTTCACGCTTGTCCAGTGTTTCACTTTTCCTGTCCAGATTCTCTTCTTTTTGTGTCAGACGATTTTCCTGTTTTTGCATTTCGTTTCGTCTTTCTCGTAATTCATCCTCTGTCTGCTGGCGAAGTTTATGATTTTCATCTTTCGCCTCAAGAAGTGCCTCTTTCTTAGCGGCATCTGCATTTCGATGTGCTTCATCAACTATTTGCTTTGCTAAATTTTCTGCACTAGAAATTTTAGCTTCTGCAATAGATTTACGAATCAGATAACCAACAACAATACCGACGATTAGGGTAAGCAAAATGGAGATGATCAAAGTAATATCCACGGAATTCACCTCCTATTGCTATAAAATTGTACAATTCATTATTGTCGGCATGTACCATGTTCAATGAATAAATAACCAAAAATCGTATAACAAAAATTATAAAATTATACATATTAATTTTAATTCCCAAGTTAACCAATGTCAAGGAAACGTCACAATTAAAGCAAATTTGTTTAGAAATGGATGACATTGAACCTATCTTCCATAATGAGTGAAAGTTTTTACTTAGATCCTAGTAATTTACTTCCCTTAAGTGTTAAAAATAAATAAAAAAATAATCCTTTGCAGGTGAATTAGCAAAGGACTACGGGTATTTACTTATTATCAAACATCAAGACTTCCTTGTTCTTCTAATGTTTCCTCGGATTCATCATCCGTTGCATCTAAATTATAATGGGCCCGAATGGCATCGTGAATCTCTGCCATCATATCCTCATTTTCTTTCAAGAATTGTTTAGAATTTTCTCTTCCTTGTCCGAGACGTTCTTCATTATAAGAATACCAGGCGCCACTTTTGTTAACAATATCCAAATCGGAGCCAATATCAAGTATTTCACCTTCCTTGGAAATACCCTCTCCATACATAATATCTACTTCCGCCTGTTTAAAAGGAGGTGCTACTTTATTCTTCACAACTTTTATTCTAGCTTTATTTCCTACCACTTCATTTCCTTGCTTAAGTGTTTCTGCGCGCCGCACTTCTAATCGTACAGATGAGTAGAATTTAAGCGCACGTCCGCCAGGGGTAGTCTCTGGATTTCCAAACATCACGCCTACTTTTTCCCGAATTTGGTTAATGAAAATAGCAGTCGTTTTTGATTTATTGATGGCACCTGATAGTTTTCTCAATGCTTGCGACATTAAACGTGCTTGCAAACCTACATGAGAGTCTCCCATCTCCCCTTCAATTTCTGCTTTTGGAACTAAAGCCGCAACAGAGTCCACGATTAAAATATCTACAGCACCACTACGCACAAGTGCCTCCGCAATTTCCAACGCCTGCTCACCTGTATCTGGTTGTGACAAAAGCAAATCTTCAATATTAACACCTAAGGCACGGGCATAAGTTGGATCGAGCGCATGTTCGGCATCGATAAATGCCGCTTGCCCACCTTTTCGCTGTGCTTCGGCAATTGCATGAAGTGCCACAGTCGTTTTACCTGATGATTCTGGACCATAAATTTCTACAACACGTCCACGAGGGTAGCCACCTATACCTAGTGCTACGTCTAACGCTAATGAGCCACTAGGGATCGTTTCTATCTTTTGCAGGGGTTGCTCACCCAATTTCATAATTGAACCTTTCCCAAACTGCTTTTCTATTTGTCTTAACGCCATATCTAAAGCTTGTTTTCTATCACTCAACGAGTTTACCTCCTTTAATTAACTAATTCTATCATACATTGTTTTTTGTTATTTGCCAAGAAAAGTCCGAATAAATGTTCTTGTTTTTTACAACAAATTACTGGTCTAAAACTAGTATTTCATACGCTGTACCAGCTCAAAAATAAATTTTCATCGATAATTGAGGACAAATTTATTATTTCAACGATTGAAATAATAATTCATACCCTTTCATTACAGTTTTGCTTCTTACCGTTTTTCTATCACCTTGAAAAGTGAATTTTTCTACTTGTTGACCTGTTTTAGTAGAAATAGCAATAAAAACGGTACCAGCTGACTGACTTTCTACCGTATCTGGCCCCGCAACACCAGTAAAACTTATCCCGATTGTTGCATCTAAAAGTTTCGAAATATTTGTGGCCATTTCACTTGCACACTCATAGCTAACCGTTCCTTTTTCCTGGATGGTTTCAGAAGAGATGCGCAACACATTTTCTTTTACTTTGGTATCATAGCAAACAATGCCTCCAGCAAATACAGTAGAAGCACCCGGGATTGCTACAAATCGATCAGAAAACATCCCACCAGTTAGACTTTCAGCAGCTGCCAATGTCCAACCTTTTTTCTGTAACAGCTGAAAAACCTTTTCCTCCAGTTTTTCATTATCAACACCGTAACAATACTCTCCTACTTTGTTGAGGATTTTCTCTTTTGTATGATTGATCAATTCAATTGCGGCGTGATGTGTATTAGCCTTTGCTGTTAAACGAATAGCGACACCCTCAGTCTGCGCTAACGGTGCAATAGTTGGATTTGTTTGTTGTGCGATAATCGATTGTAATTCATGCTCCAAACGCGATTCACCGATACCGGTAAACCGAAGCATCGTTGATTGAATAACCATGTTGCTTCCAGTCCGCTCAGCTAAAAATGGAAGAACATGATCAGATACCATTGCCTTCATTTCTTTTGGAACCCCCGGAAGGAAAACCCACGTTTTTCCTTCATGCGTAACTATCATCCCAGGTGCCATCCCAACACGATTTTCGATCACATCTGCTCCGGCGAATACACGTGCTTGCTTTTTATTGTTTGGTGTCATGGTACTATTTTGTTTTGTAAAATAAGCCATTATTTTTTCCATTGATGGTTTGTGCTCCACAATTTCCAAATTAGAAATACGTTGAAATGCTTCTCTAGTCATATCATCATCTGTTGGGCCTAGTCCCCCTGTAACAATAATAACATCAGAGCGTTTAGATGCTTGTGAAAATTGTTCCTGCACGCGATGTAAATTATCACCGACAACGGAATGATAATAGATATCAATTCCGTGTAATGCCAATTGTTCGGAAATCCATTGGGCGTTCGTATTAGCAATTTGCCCTAATAGAAGTTCTGTTCCAACTGCTATTATTTCTGATTTAATTTGTCCCATTATTTCGAATCCCTCATTACATTCCAATTTTTAACGAAATAGTCATACCCAGAAAGAACCGTAAAAAATAACGCAACATATAACATGACGCTAGCAAATGGAAAGCTCATATAGGAAAATGGAAAATTGTGAAGCAGCAGTGCCGCTATTGCAACGATTTGTGTAACTGTTTTTAACTTTCCCATTTTGCTAGCAGCAAGAACAATTCCTTCACCAGCTGCAACAAGACGTAAACCTGTCACAGCAAATTCACGACTAATGATAACAATTACGATCCATGCTGGAGCTAACCCCATTTCAACTAATAAGATGAGTGCCGCCGAAACGAGTAATTTATCCGCTAATGGATCAAGAAACTTTCCTAAATTCGTAACTAAGTTATGTTTTCGAGCGTAATGTCCGTCAATCCAATCTGTTGTAGATGCTATGATAAATAATAATGCCGCTACAAAGTCAACAACCGGTAATTCGGAAGCTCCGATTTGCCACTCTCCCCAATCAAATGGAACGCTGAGCAGGATAATAAAAATTGGGATCAGACAAATACGTGAAAGTGTGATTCTGTTTGGTATATTCATAATGCTTTGGCCTCCTATGTATGATAACAAGTTGTAAAACCCTTCCACATGGAATGAGGGAAGGGTTTTGTGCTACATCCAACTATTTCTTGTCATTCTGATGTTGGTTTTAAATTTATCCAAAGTTTTTGGTGAACTGTGTCTGCAGGGTCTACTGGATATTCTAACTCAACACCATTTATAGTTATTTTTAGTTGCGGGGCATTCCCAACGTTCAAATAAATACGTTCATCTTCGGAAACATCAATTTCTTTTGGCGACTCCTCAGCAGTGAATGGTTTTTCATAATATGATTTTCCATCCCCGTTTTTTACACCAAGATAAGAATTACCCTCTGATTCAAATGTGATTGTTACATCATCCCCCGCATTCTCTAATTCCAGTGTTGATTCAGGGCTAGCGCCTGTACCAGTTTCAACGACTGTCAACTTCGCCTCAGTTGTATCTGTATCTGTTTTCTCATCACTATTGTCCGCCTGATCTTCTTCAGTCTGTGTTGCATCATCATCTGCAGCTGTATCGTCTTCTGAAGCTTCTTTATTTTGATCTTCGTCATCCGGATTATAAATGATTTCATTGTCATCTGGTTTATCAACAGGATCTGAATTGTCCTTTGAGATTGCTTCTTTATAAAAATACCAAGCAGCGAAAACAATACCTATCACTAGCAAAACAACAATTATAGTGGGTATTAATGAAAAAACTGCTGAATTTTTAGCTGAATTACTCTCTTTTCTTGATCGCTGAATTCGGGTATATTGTGCAGTGCTATCTTCATCTGTTTCGGGTATTTCTTCTTTGTACTCTTCCAATAGTTCATTCGGATCTAATCCTACAGCATTAGCATATTCCTTAATAAATGCTCTAGCATAAAACTTACCAGGCAAAATATGAAAATTGCCCTCCTCAATCGCCATTAAGTATCGTTTTTGAATCTTCGTTGTTTCCTGTACACTATCCAACGACAACTCTTTTTCCATTCTTGCTTCTTTTAGTCTTGTGCCTATTTCCATTCGTAAACACCATCCATTTTAAAAATCAAACATAGAAAAGCCGTTTCCTTGACTAAATTGGGATCTTTCAACTGGTTCGTATGTTATTTCTTCCTCTTCATTGCTCCGCAGTTCGATAATATAGTCAAAATCATCCAACTCATACTCAGTAGATTGAACGAACATATCAGGGTGTTCCACGACTTTGACAGCAGGAAGCTGCATAATTTCCCGTATTAATTGCCAATGTTTTTCATTGGCACGACGTGTTGAGACAATACCATCAATAATGTATAAATTATCACTACTGTATTCATCTTGTATTAATTGGCTCCGGATGGTTTGCTTTAATAAAGTACTCGAAACAAATAACCAGCGTTTATTTGCACAAACACTAGCTGCAACAATCGATTCCGTCTTACCTACACGTGGCATTCCACGAATCCCGATTAATTTATGTCCCTCTTTTTTATATAATTCTGCCATAAAGTCAACAAGTAAACCTAATTCATTTCGGACAAAACGAAATGTCTTCCGATCATCAACATCACTGTGAATATACCTTCCATGTCTAACCGCTAATTTATCCCGTAACTTAGGTTTCCTCAGTTTTGTTATTTTTATTGTATCCATTGTTTGTAAAATTGATTTTAACCGCGTAATTTGTTCATCTTTTTTTGAAAGAAGCAGCATACCCCGTCGTGAATTTTCAACACCATTGATTGAAATGATATTGATGGATAACATACCTAATAATGAGGAAATATCACCTAATAATCCAGGACGGTTGTATTGAATTTCATATTCAAAATACCATTCTGTTTTCTCCATAGTACGCTCCTTTTAATCCATACTTAAAAATTACATCCTACTCTATAATAAATGATTTTTTGTATTGTGAAAAGGAGATTAACAATATAAATGCAGATTCCTAGAAAAATATGCTAAAAGAGGTTGTTCAAAAAGTTACTTTCAGATTATTTAATGAACATATTACACAAAAATAAAGAAGCCGACTTATCTCCTCAGCTTCTTTATTATAAAGATTTTTAATGTAAATTTCCTTCATTTTGCACAAGTTTTACCATCGATTGTTTATACATGTAGGAAGCGATGCCGGCCTAAAGACGTTACCAACCACCATTTATTTCAATAATTTCCCCTTGAATATAGTTCGATCGTTCATCCAGCAAAAAACTGAGAGTATGTGCAATTTCTTCTGGTTTCCCGGCCCTGTTCATAGGGATCTGGGCGATGACTTCTTCCTTTTCTGCTGGTGATAAATTCGCATTCATTTTCGTATCAATGAAGCCCGGACTAATTGCATTAACCGAGACCCCACTTGGAGCAACCTCCTTGGCCAACGATTTCACAAAACTGTTTTGTGCTCCTTTGACCGAAGAATACATGACCTCATTACTAGCTCCAACATTTCCCCAAATCGACGTAATAAAAATAATGGAACCAAAGTGTTGTTGAATCATGGACGGCAATAGTTGCTTTGTAATGATCCAAGGTGCTTTTACATGTAAGGTTAACATGTCATCCATCTCTTCAACAGTTGTTTGTTGAAACAGGCCATAATGCGCATTACCACTAGCAAAAACAATCGCATCAACAGGAAAAACCAATTGATTGAGCAACCTATCAATCCCATTTACCGTTGCGAGGTCTGCTTGAACCTCCAGCAGAATTTGTTCTCGTTTTACGGTATTTCGCAATTGATCAATAGCTTGCTTATTTTTATGGTAATGTAAAATCAATTGGTTTCCATCTGTTGCTAAACGCTTTGCGATGGCGATCCCAATATCGCCACTTGCTCCAACAATTAGTATATTTCTCCCCATAATATCGCCTACTCTTACTCCGCAACTATTTTACAAACCGATAAACGCTCAGCCTTAATCCAGTTTTGGATAAAATTATTTGCTTCATCTAACGTTAAAGACTGAATGGTTGGAATCAACTTAAACAAATCAATTCCTACAATGTGATAGTGGATAAATTTATTGGCGATAAATTCCAAAGAGTTCATAGCCCGTAATAATTGGCCAATTTTTTTCTTTTTCATTCGCGTAAATTCTTCCTCAGTTAGTGTTGCTTTATTTGTACGCATCAGCATTTCCTTGACCTTTTCGGCAAACTGATCAGGTTCACCTGTATTACCGCCAATCAATGAATAGCCGAAGTTTTTCTCTAAATTGGTTTCAAAATAAAAACTGGCATCAATTAGTTTTTGATCATATAACTCTTGGTAAAATGGTCCACCCTTTGAGAAATAATGGTCAATTACCATACCTTGCAATAAATCTTTCTTTAAGAATTCATCCCCACTCATTTCTTTGGCCGATTCTTTAATACCTACTGTACATTTTGGAACTGAAACTGGCATTACAATCTTATTTTCAGCCATTGCCACTTCCTCGGGCTCATGCGGATAATTTCGTTTAATTTTCTCCAGTTTAGCAAACTTTTTTTTGCTTTGATTTGTTTTGATCAATTTTGTCATCTTGTCAACGTCAAAATTTCCGGCGATAAACAATGTCATATTTTCAGGATGATAAAACGTATTGTAGCACGTATACAAATCATCTTTCGTAATCGAATTGATCGACTCCACTGTTCCGGCAATATCAACTTTTACAGCATGTTCTTGAAACATACCTTTAATTGTTCCCATAAACGCTTGCCAATCAGGTTGATCATCATACATTTTTATCTCCTGACCAATAATCCCTTTTTCTTTCTCCACCGATTGTTCCGAGAAAAACGGATCCTGTACAAAATCAATTAACGTTTCTACATTTTTCTCGATTTGATCTGTAGCTGCAAACAAATATGCTGTTTTTGTAAACGATGTATAGGCATTGGCTGAAGCACCCTGTTTTCCAAAATCAGCGAACACATCTCGATCCTCTTTTTCAAACATCTTATGCTCTAAAAAGTGTGCGACACCTTCTGGAACTGTAACCTGCTCATCTTGATCAATAGGTACGAACGTTTGATCAATCGAACCGTAATTCGTTGAAAAAATGCCGTACGTTTTGGCCATTTCCTGCTTCGGTAGTAAAAATATAGTTAATCCATTATCAAGTTTCTCTGAATAAATTGTCTCTTCAATATCTTGATAAGATTGCCTATTCATCCGAATTCCCCCCGTTCTTTGTTAAAAGGTAAACCGTGTCTAATTCCAGTTTATTGGCGACATCAACAATATCTTGTTTTTTAACTTGATTAATGTCAGCGATTAATTGTTCCGGTGGCAATTTTTTGTTTCCGATTACTTGTTGATACAACATTTCAATGATTCCTTGTGGATGATCCATCGTTTCCAATAGTTGATTAACAATTAATCCTTTCGTTTCTTCGATTTCATTTTCCGCGAATTCACCTTTTTTCATAGCTTCCATTTGTAGTTCAATAATTTCTCTTGCTTGCTCATAATCCTGTGGAGCGATTCCGCTGAAGACGAGCAATAACCCTTTATGGCTTTCAAAACGAGACGCAGCATAATATGCTAAGCTATTCTTTTCCCGAACATTGATAAAGAGTTTGGAGCTTGGAAACCCGCCAAAAATGCCATTAAATACTTGTAATGCAAAGTAATCATCATCGGAATACGTAATATTGGTGCGATAGCCCAGATGTAGTTTTGCTTGTTGGATTGCTTGTTTTTCAATTACTGTATTCGATTCTATCCGTTCTTTTTTTGATTCTGTTTGTTGCTCGGTATGATGATCTACCTCATTTCGTCCCAATTGTGTTGTTATTTTTTCTTTGATTTCGCGGCTTTCAATATCTCCAGAAACATAAATATCCAATTGATCTTTTTCCACTACTGTTTGGTAATAGTCATATAAATTCTCAGCCGTAATGGTGTCAAGATCTTCTTGATAACCATGAACATGTAATTGGTATACTTCGTTAGCACACATTTCATCAATCAGCCTCATATTGGCGTAACTCATTTTATCATCAATGATCGCATTTATTTTTTGGTGTAATGTTTCTTTTTCTCGCGCCAAAATTCTTTCATCAAAACAGTTAGCCGTAACATTAGGCTGAAAAATAACTTCATTTAATAGTGCAATCCCTTTATCAATTACAGAGGATTCATCAGCGATAAACTTGTCATTTGCTATTTCCAACCGAATACTAATGATATGATTATTTCCTTTTTTTCCACCGTCAATGGACAATACTGCCCCATACAAATCGTCCAGTCTTGCTTGCAAAGATGTGCTGTTTGGAAACGATTTCGTTCCTTGCTGCAATACGTACGGAAGTAGAGCCCTTTTGGTAATTGTTTCTCTATCCAGGGGTGCTTTCAGTTTTGCTACAAAAGCAATCGTTTTATGCTTTTTGTTCGGTATGACATGTAAATGAAATCCATTTTCTTGAAAAACTTCTTCGGCAACATTGCTCATTCGATTTCCTCCTATTTTATGTATGTTGCTAAACTTTTCCATCCTTTTTACTATCTCAATATTAGTTTATTCTATTCTAGTTATTATTATAGGCTATTTTTACCAAAAATAAAAACTGACCCTTATGGATCAGTTTTTATTTAAGACTTAATCATTCTATCTGCTTCCTTTAATATATGGTACACCATTTGCTTTTGGTGCATCGGCACGTCCAATGAATCCAGCTAATGCGAGAATTGTTAGAACGTAAGGAGCAATTAGCAAATAAATTTGTGGTACGTTATCAAGGAATGGAACCCCTGCACTTATAACACTTAAGCTTTGTGCAAATCCAAAGAATAAGGCAGCTCCCATAGCACCAAGTGGATGCCATTTACCGAAAATGACCGCAGCAAGTGACATAAATCCTTGTCCAACAATCGTTGAATGTGAGAAATTTAAGGCGATTGTTAACGCAAATACTGAACCACCTAAACCACCCATCGCTCCAGAAATCATTACCGCAATATAACGCATTTTATAAACGTTTATTCCGTTTGTATCAGCTGCCATCGGATGTTCACCAACCGCACGCAAACGTAATCCAAAAGGTGTTTTATAAAGTACATACCATGCAACAAATGCTAAGATAATGGCCAAATATGATGTTAAATACGTATGCTGGAAAAATATTGGCCCAATCACAGGAATATCGCCTAATATGGGCACATCTGTTGTATAAAACGGCTCATCGACCATATCTGTTTGTCCTTTTCCATACCATTGTTTAGTTAAAAAGACACCTAAACCAAGTGCTAAAAAGTTTATTGCCACACCACTAACAACCTGATCAGCTCGAAAGGATACAGATGCAACAGCATGAATAATGGAAAATATTGCGGAAACAACCATTGCCACTAGAATGGAGATCCATGGTGTCCAAGCACCCAATGCATCCGAAAATGTTAAGTTAAACACAATACCAACAAAGGCACCCATTACCATTAAACCTTCGAGACCAATATTGACAACACCAGATTTTTCACTAAATACGCCACCTAACGCCGTAAAAATAAGAGGTGCTGAAAAGAACAGTGCAGGTGTAATAATGGATTGTAATAGATCAACAATTCCCATTTACTTTTCCTCCTTTTTAAAGCGAAGTAATACCCAGCGAATGATGTAACTTGATGCAACAAAGAAGATAATTAACGCAATAATAATATCAACAAGTTCAGTCGGTACACCTGCAACGGTAGGCATGTTAACCGCTCCTACCTTCAATACTCCAAACAAGAACGCCGCAAGCACAACGCCAATGGCAGAATTCGCACCAAGTAGTGCAACTGCTATCCCATCAAAACCTAAATTGGTAAAACCAGACATAACGGAAATAGTTCCATACGTTCCTAGTCCTTCCATAGCCCCAGCAAGTCCCGCAAAGGCTCCAGATATAACCATTGATAAGATAATGTTTTTACTAACGTTCATGCCAGCATATTTTGATGCATGCCGATTATAACCAACTGCTTTAATTTCATAACCAGTTGTTGTTCGATCAATAATAAACCACATAACAGCTGCAGCAAATAATGCGATTAAAATTCCATAGTGCAGTCTGGAAAAATACGTTAAACCTTGCAACCATTCAGATGCCAATGAAGCTGTTCCAGATATCTGATCTGTCGTTTCTGCATTATCTGTTAGAACACTTCTGATTATTTCGTTTGTACAATATAACGCAATATAGTTCATCATAATCGTAACAATTACTTCATGTACACCCAATTTTGCTTTTAGTAAACCAGGCACAAATCCCCATACTGCACCTGCAACTGCCGCAGCGATCACAGCCAACGGCAAATGTATATACATTGGCGCATCTACAGCCAAACCAACCCAAACCGCTGCTAGCCAGCCTACTATTACTTGTCCCTCCGCACCAATGTTAAACAAATTGGCACGATAAGCGAATGCTACAGCTAAACCGGTAAGGATATATGGAGCAACTTTCCGTAATGTCTCACCAAAGAAGTACAAATCACCAAACGAACCTTGCCAGAGTGCAGCATATCCTTTTATCGGATTGTAGCCGAATGCCAGCATGATAATCGCTCCAAAGATCAACCCTAATAATACAGAAATGATTGGAACTAGTATATTAAACATTTTGTTAGAAGCCATTATTCATCACCTGCACTTTCTTGCTTACTACCTGCCATTAACAACCCTAGTTCTTGCTCATTTGTTTCTTCAGGTTTCACATTGGCCACTATTTTACCGTCAAACATTACGGCAATGCGATCACTTACATCGATAATTTCATCTAACTCAAAAGAAACGAGTAAAACGGCTTTTCCTTTATCTCTTTCTTCAATCAATTTTTTATGAATAAATTCAATTGCCCCAACGTCTAAACCTCTTGTAGGCTGTGCAGCAATTAATAAATCCGGCGAGCGATCTACTTCTCGACTTATAATTGCTTTTTGCTGGTTTCCTCCTGATAGTGCACGCGCTTTCGTATATTCACTAGGTGTACGAACATCATATTCATTAATTAATTGGGTTGCTTTTTTATAAATCTCTTTGTAGTTCAAAATGGAACCCTTCGAATATGGTTTTTGATAATAGGTTTGCAGCACCATATTTTCACCAATCGGATAATCTAACACAAGACCATATTTATGACGATCTTGCGGTATATGCCCGACACCACTCTCGGTTACTTTTCGTGGTGACAGATTCGTAATGTCTTTATTATTTAATTTAATTGTTCCTGATTCTGATTTAGTTAGTCCAGTTATAGCCTCAATTAATTCTGACTGTCCATTACCATCAACACCGGCAATACCAACAATTTCACCAGCACGTAATTCGAGATTTAAGCCTTTCACCAAATCTACTTTTCTAGCATCTTTAACGAACAAATTTTCAATTTCGAGAACGACGTCTTTCGGGTTTGCTATCTGCTTGTCTGTTTTAAAACTAACATCCCTGCCGACCATTAAAGAAGCCAATTCCGTAACACTTGAATCTTTAACATCAACTGTACGAATTCCTTTCCCTTTGCGAATCACAGTACACCTGTCACAAACCTCCATAATTTCCTTTAGTTTGTGTGTAATTAGAATAATAGATTTACCTTCTCTTATTAACGAACGCATAATTTCAATCAACTCATTAATTTCCTGTGGGGTAAGAACTGCAGTTGGTTCGTCAAATATCAAAACTTCAGCACCACGATATAATGTTTTTAAGATTTCGACACGTTGTTGCATCCCAACCGATATATCACTTATTTTCGCCGTAGGATCTACCTTTAAACCATAACGATCCGAAAGTTCCTGAACCTCTTTTTCTGCCTTTTTCAGGTTAATTTTTCCACTTTTCTTGGTCGGTTCACTGCCAAGGATGATGTTTTGAGTAACCGTAAATGTATCAACTAACATAAAATGCTGATGGACCATTCCAATTCCCAAATCGTTAGCAATATTAGGATTGGTAATGTCCACTTTTTCACCATGAACATGTATTTCCCCTTTTTCCGGCTGGTACAAGCCAAATAACACATTCATTAAGGTGGATTTTCCAGCTCCATTTTCGCCTAATAATGCATGAATTTCCCCTTTTTTTAACTGTATCGTTATATCATCATTTGCAACGATTCCTGGAAATTCTTTACGTATATGAAGCATTTCAATTACATAATCCACTTCTCTTCACCCCTCTTTTACAAAATATGCTGGTTTCATGAAAATCACCAAATGAAGAGGCTGGAAAATAATGTATCCCTTCATTTAGAGATTTTTACCAATTTAAGGGTAAAAAAGGCTGGTAATTCCAGCCATTTTTACCTAACTTTTATAGTGCATCCACGAATTCTTCCGTTTCTTCACGTGTTTTTGGAACGTCAATTTCTCCGTTAGTGATTTTTTCTTTCCATTCATCTACAGCTTTAATAATTTCGTCTGTTAGTGCATCCTCATTTGTTTTTGCTACACTAATAGCTTCATCTTCCAAGCCATATTCTAATACTTCACCACCAGGAAATTCGCCGTTCATGGACTTATTGGATAAGTCTTGGACTGCAACATCTACACGTTTTACCATTGATGTTAGTGTTACATTGTAATCGTCAATTTGTCCTTCTTCGTATTGGTCACGATCAACACCAATTACCCATACATCTTTATCCGGATTATTCTGTTTAATATCCTTTGCTTGAGCAAATACACCATTTCCAGTTCCGCCAGATGAGTGGTAGATAATGTCTACACCATTGTTGTACATATTTGTTGCAATTAATTTACCTTTATCAGCAGCACCGAAAGATTCGGCATATTGTACATCAACATCAATATCCGGATTTATTGATTTAACACCTGCTATAAAACCAGATTCAAATTTGTTGATTAGCGGAGAATCAACCCCACCAACAAATCCAACTTTATTTGATTTCGTTTTCATTGCTGCAGCAACACCTACTAAGAATGATCCTTCATGTTCTTTAAATGTAACGCTTGCAACATTTGGTTCCTCGACAACATCATCGACAATTGAGAAGTGTGTGTCCGGATATTGCTTGGCAACCTTGGTAATACCTTCTTTTAAATTAAAGCCGATACCGAAGATTAAATTGTAATCTTGTTTGACTAGACGAGTAAGGTTAGGCATGTATTCTGATTGATCATTTGATTGAGCATAATCAATTCCATCCCCCTTGGAAAATCCATGTTCATCTCCCCATGCTTTCAAACCTTCCCATGCTGATTGGTTAAATGATTTATCATCTACACCACCAATATCAGTTACCATTGCCGCGCTGAAATCTGAATCTTCGCTACTTGCTTCATCACCAGATTTTTCATCATTGCTTTTACTGTCGTCATCCGAACTGCCACATGCAGCTAGTACCATTCCAATGCTTAAAATTAAAGCAAATAGTACAATAAATTTACGATTTTTCAATCAAAAAACCCCCTATTTTTGAATTTTGCTAACAACTAAATAAGAATATCACAAGCTAATAGTTCTCACGATCACCTCCCAAAGGCGCTAATTTATGATACCCCTTACAAGCGTTTCCGCAAAACATAAAAACTAAATACATCCGAGCGAAAATAATTTATAGAATATAATACTGCTTCATCTTCTGCTGTATAATGTACTTGTTTTAGTAGCAGCAATGATTGCTCAGGGTCACAGTCCAAAATATCGTATATCCGATCATGATAACTGATCGGCTCAATATACGTAATGGCGTAGGTGATTCGCTTATTTGCGTGGGTCTCCAAAAGTTTAAATAATGAGTCTTCTTCATGAACGTGTTCTAGTGGAATAAGGCCCTCCGGTATTTTGTCAACACAAAACACAACAGGGTCATTATCCGCTGTCCGAACACGCTCGATTTTTGCGAGTTTTTGAATTTTTTTAGGTGCAAATCGATTGCGATCATCTTCAGTCGGTTCAATGAACTCTGTTGATATATATTCAGATCCAGCAGTTTTTCCCGACTGTCTAATCATATACGTAACACTATTTAACTGTTCTATCCCAGATGAGAAAATAGGTTTGGGATTAACAAATGTACCGACGCCATGTCGTCTTGTCACCACGTTTTCCTCTTCTAAAATGCGAAGTGCTTCCCGTAATGTGGCACGTGAGACACCTAATTGCTTTGATAATTGAAACTCAGATGGGAGCTTCTCTTTTTCTTTATACTTACCGCTTTCAATATCACGCTTAACCTCATCAATTACTTGTAAATACAAATGACGCGAATCCATTTTGATTGACATGACTACCCCCCTTTGTAAACCTGGTCTTATGTAAAAAAGAAAGCGCCTTCATACGCAACACAGAAAAATTCAGCTTGTGATCTGACCTCTGACGTATGACTCGTATATCCGAAAATTAATATACCATTTTTCTGAAGATAAATAAACAGTTATAGGACAAAATTCTTAAAAATTATCTTTTATGTTGGCAAAAAAAGCTGAACGTCTAAAAAAAAGCAGCAAAAACCTAGCAATTATCTAGGTATTGCTGCCTGCATTTTATGCTTTACAAAGTTACCATTAAGATGATTTTTCTTCCGAGGCTTGGGAAATTAGGACTGTTCTTGGTTTACTTCCTTCATATGGTCCAACAATCCCTCTATCTTCCATTGCGTCGATCAATCGAGCTGCTCTTGTATAACCGATGCGAAATCTTCTTTGCAGCATGGAAACACTAGCACTTTGCATTTCAGTTATAAGTTGAACGGCATCATCAAATAGTTCATCGTCCACTTCCGATTTAACCTCGGCTGTATCTTCTGGAATCATTTCTTCCTGGTACGATGCTTTTTGCTGATCGATACAATGGTCAACGATTCGTTCTACCTCTTCATCCGATAAAAATGCTCCTTGTACCCTAGTAGGTTTTGAAGCGCCAACGGGCATGTAAAGCATATCACCTCTACCTAGTAATTTTTCTGCACCGCCTGAATCCAAAATCGTACGAGAATCAGTCTGTGATGACACGCTAAAAGCAATACGAGATGGAATATTTGCCTTAATGACACCCGTAATGACATCAACAGATGGTCGTTGTGTTGCAATAATCAAATGAATCCCAGCTGCCCTAGCCATTTGCGCAAGTCTAGTGATAGAATCTTCAACATCATTAGAAGCCACCATCATTAAGTCCGCTAATTCGTCGACCAAAACGACGATATAAGGTAAATTCGGCTGATGATCTTCCTCTTCAACCGTTTGATTGTATTTACGAATGTATTCATTATATCCTTCTATGTTTCTTGTTCCCGTGTCAGAAAAAAGGTCATAACGACGCTCCATTTCAGCAACTACCTTTTTCAATGCTCTCGATGCTTTTTTAGGATCTGTTACAACAGGTGCCAAGAGATGTGGAATACCATTATACACATTTAATTCCACTTTTTTCGGGTCAATCATCATCATTTTTACTTCGTGCGGCTTAGCCCGCATTAATATCGTTGTAATAATGCCGTTCACACAGACACTTTTCCCGCTTCCGGTAGCACCAGCAATTAATAGATGTGGCATTTTATTCAGTTCACCAACTACTGCGTCGCCTGATATATCTCTACCTAATGCGAATAATAGTTTTGTAGCTTGTTTCATCGATGAATCCAATACTTCCCGTAATGAAACCATAGCTATTTCTTGGTTCGGCACTTCAATACCAACCGCTGATTTACCAGGAATTGGTGCTTCAATACGAATATCTTTTGCGGCCAATGCTAGTGCAAGGTCATCGTGTAAACTAACAATTTTACTTACTTTCACACCAGCTTCAGGGTATATTTCATATTTCGTTACAGCTGGTCCAACATGTACTTTGGTTACTCTTGCCTTCACACCAAAACTTTGAAATGTCCTTTCTAGTTTTCTAACAGTAGCTTGTATGTGTGATTTCTCATGTTGTTGTGAATTATGTGCTGGTTCAGCTAACAAATCAGGGGACGGTAATATATATTCATAGTTTTCCGTTTCAGTCATTGGCATTGTTGCAAGGTCAATGTCCTCCGACCCATGTTGATCTACTTCTGCTGGCTCTTGAACAGCTGGCTTTGGATCAGGATTTGTTTGCTGTGTTTCAAATGAATAAGCAACGTCTGTAAAATCCTGGATTACTGGCTCATCTTCATGAGGTGAATCCTCTATCGATTCGTGAGCTTCTAAAATTTGTTCATCCTTTAAACCTTGCTTTTTCTCACGTGAATCTTCCAAACGGGCTTTTAGTCTCTGAAACATCGAACCTAGTTTTTTTGTTGTATTTGTGAAAAAATCACCAATAGAGAAGTCAGTTAGAAATATAATACCGACCATAATCGAAAATACAGCGACAATTTTTGCACCAACAGCAGAGAATAAGAAATAGCAAAACGCAAAGAGAAGTGCTCCAATCATTCCGCCACCTGTTTGCGCTGCCGTACCTTCACCATTCAAATAAAGAAAATAATTATCCCATGTTGCTTTTATAATGGATGAATCTTCCATTAGCAGCAACAAACGTTCAAATGTTTGAATCTGGGTTAATAGGAGTACTCCTGCAAAGATAATATAAAATCCAATTATTTTCTTATGCGTAAAATCTGGATAGCGTCGTTTAACTAGTAGGATTACACCTGTTATCAATAAAAATATAGAAGCTATAAAATACCAGATTCCTAAAAAGAAACGAAAGATATTTTCTAAAAAGCCAGGAATCGCACCATCACTAATAGCACTGGCCCCACTGCCGAAAATAGCTAAGAAAATAAATAATAAGCCTAATAATTCATATTTTACCTGTTTTTTCAGCTGTTTCTTTCTCTTTTTTCTTTTCTTTGCCACTTTGTTCACCTCCATCCTGGACTTTGGAATTTGATGAATTAGAAACCCCTGCCATGAAAATTGGCAAGGGTTAACAGAACGGACAAGCTCTTTCATCCATATTATAGCATAGATTTGCGATAGATATTACCAATTATCGTAAAATCGTACCAGGGGTGTAGGTCGAATCTAAAAAATCTTGGGGATCCGTGGAAAGTAACTGCAACAACTGATAGCTACCATCATTTAATTGCTCGACATATAATGATTTTCCCTGATACGTAACACATTGTCGATTGGAAAATTCCTCTTCTGAAATAGGGAATATGTCTGTTTCCGATAATGGTGTATATAACATTATTGGATCACCTGCTCTTCTCTGCCATTGTTCTCCTCAATTAATTCATTTAATTTAACCATAGCTTCTTTGACGCCTCCAACCGCATCAATTAATCCATATTCAACCGCATGTGTACCGACAACATTCGTACCAATATCCCGTGTTAGATTTCCTTTGGCAAACATAAGTTCTTTAAACTTCTCTTCCTTTATATTGGAATGATTGACAACAAAATTGATCACCCGATCCTGCATTTTATCCATATATTCAAATGTTTGCGGGACACCAATCACCATACCGGTTAGCCGAATTGGATGGATGGTCATTGTAGCTGTAGGAACAATAAACGAATGTGAAGTTGCAACTGCGATTGGTACGCCAATTGAATGGCCACCACCTAAAACAACAGATACAGTTGGTTTAGATAATGATGCGATCATCTCCGATAAGGCTAGGCCTGCTTCTACATCACCACCAACGGTATTTAGCAAGATAATAAGCCCTTCTATTTTGGGATTTTGCTCAATTGCAATAAGTTGCGGCAGAAGATGTTCATATTTCGTCGTCTTATTTTGTGGTGGTAATTGCACATGACCCTCAACCTGTCCAATAATCGAGAGAACATGAATATTTGAATCAGGGGCTTGCGGAACATTTGATTGCCCAAGTTGTTGTATTTTTTGAACCAACGATGATCCATTTTGCTGATCATCTTGCGTTTCCCCTTCTTTTTTCGAGACATCCTTATTCATTTTCGTAACACTCCTTTGTTTTTCGTTTATACTATCTGTAGTATGAACGAAACAGAAGTGTAACATGCATCGAAAGGAGAAGTGTTCATCATATCGTGAGCAATCTTCTTACGCTAACTTAAAAACACAAAAACAGGTAAATCAGCAGCAGCCGATTTACCTGTTGATTAATTCCTTTAATTCTTGTTGTTCCGATTTTGTAAGGGGCACTAATGGAAGACGAACAGATCCAACATCGATTCCGTTCATTTTTAGTGCTTCCTTAACAGGTACAGGTGAAGGGGCCATAAATAGTCCATTCATAATTGGTAGAATATTACGGTGAATTGCTGCCGCGTTTTGTACATCACCGGTATAAAAAGCTTGAACCATTTTTTGCATATCATCCCCAACAACATGGGAAGCAACGGATATTACACCTATTGAACCAATCGATAGCATCGGCAATGTTAACCCGTCTTCACCTGAATATACAGTGAAATCATCGCTTGTATTTTCAATAATCGTTGCTATTTGATCCAGATCACCACTTGCCTCTTTGACGGAGACAATGTTCTCAATCTCGCTCAATTTGATTATCGTATCAGCACTTATTTGCACAACTGATCTCCCCGGTATATTGTAGAGCATAACTGGCAATGACGTTTCATCTGCAATCGCTTTAAAATGTTCAAATAACCCACGTTGGTTTGGTTTATTATAATATGGTGCTACAAGCATAATCGCATCAACCCCACAGGCCTCGGCTTCTTTTGTCAGTGCAATAGAGGCAGCGGTATTGTTGCTTCCTGTACCAGCAATAACTGGGACTCGCTTGTTAACAACTTTAACGACATGGGTAAAAAGGTTTATTTTTTCTTCCATCGACAGTGTAGGTGATTCGCCAGTTGTACCTGCAATAACCAACCCTTCTGTTCCATGGCTAAGTAAATAATCAATTAAAAGAGATGTTTGATCGTAATCGATGTTTCCCTCTGAGTCAAAAGGAGTTACCATCGCGGTTAATACCTTGCCAAAATTCATTTAACTCACTCCCTTACCCCAAACGATCAATGGTTTTTCACAGTACCTTAGCTTCTTTAACCAAGCTTAGTTCAAATGCGTCATGTAATGCATTGACTGCAGTCTTTAAGTCTTTTTCGTGAATAAGCACCCAAATTGTAGTATGACTATCTGCCGACTGTAGTATTTGCACATCCTGACTTGTTAATGCTTGCACGATTTTGGAAGCCACCCCTGGAACACCGGTCATTCCAGCACCAACCGCTGATACTTTCGCACATTTCTCGGTTATCTCCGGTTGAAATCCGAGTGTTTCCAGAATATGCACTGCTTTTTGAGTGAATTCTTCTGGTACTGTATATAAAACTCCTGTCGGGGATATATTGATGAAATCGACCGATATACCAGCCTCAGCCATTGCTTTAAAAACTTCAGAGTGAAGCCTGTGCGCTTCATCCTTTGATTGAACTCTAATTTGAGTAATCTTATCAAGGTGGGCAATGCCAGTAATTAGTCGATCAGGAATATCACTACCTAATTCCCTAATTCTCGATGAAGTAACCAATGTGCCCTGATCTTGTGAATAAGTAGACCTCACGCGCATTGGTATTTTTGCTTGCATAGCAATTTCAACTGCCCGCGGATGCACCACTTTGGCACCCTGATATGCTAAATTACAAATTTCTGTATAGGTGACAACATCCAAGGGTCGAGCACTTTTCACAACACGCGGATCGGCCGTCATAATCCCATTCACATCTGTAAAAATTTCTATTTCTTCCGCTTCCAGTGCAGCTCCTAATGCCGCAGCACTCGTATCACTTCCACCCCTGCCAATTGTCGTTATCTCTCCGGCCTCTGTCTGCCCTTGAAAGCCGGCAACAACCACGACATCATTATTCTTAAATTCTTGTAATACACGAGTTGGTGTAACTTCTTTAATTTTTGCATGATTAAAATCATCACTTGTTACAAAACCAGCCTGTGCACCAGTTAATGCTGTCGCCGCTATATGATTTTTTTGTAGTTCGTTTGACAATACAACAGAAGCAATTGTTTCACCACAAGACATCAATAAATCCAATTCCCTTGTAGAATTATGATTTGCGGGAAAGCCAACCAGATCCAACAGCGTATCTGTCGCATATGGATCCGGTTTTCTTCCTAATGCAGATACAACGACAACGACTTTATAATCCTTTATTATTGCATCCTTAATATGTCTGATAACATGATTTCTATTTTCTGTTGTTTGTACAGATGTTCCACCAAATTTTTGAATTAATACCTGCATTATCACACCTCTTACGTAGTCTATTGAATTTGATTATATATTTTATTTTACTAACCAGTTATTCTGGATTAAACGTTCTGCAATTTGTACCGTATTCCAGGCAGCACCCTTCATTAAGTTATCAGAAACAACCCATAAATGGAACCCGTTTGCTGTATCTAAATCCTTTCTAACGCGACCAACAAATACTTCTTCTTTATTTGATGCACTTAATGGTGTTGGATATGTCTGTGTGCTTGGATCGTCTTCTAACACGACTCCATCAGCCCCATCCAAGGCTTTCCATAAATCAGCCACCGTTACATCCGCTTTATCTACTTCAACATAAACACTCTCAGCATGCGATGTAAAAAATGGTAATCGTACACATGTTGCAGCAACTGGCAATTCAGGAGCATGCATAATTTTTTTCGTTTCATTAATCATTTTCATTTCTTCAAACGTATAACCATTGTCTTGGAATACATCGATTTGCGGCAACGCATTAAACGCAATCGGATAATGGTTTTTATCCCCTTTTACCGGTAATATTTCCGCAGTCATCTCTTGGTTATCTAAATATTGCTTAGATTGGTTCTCCAATTCATTGCATGCCTCGATACCAGACCCAGAAACTGCCTGATAGGTTGAAACAATAACGCGATTTAAGCCGTAAGCCTCTTGGATCGGTTTTAATGCTGCAACCATTTGGATTGTAGAACAATTTGGATTCGCGATAATCCCATTATGTGATTTTAAATCAATCTCATTTACTTCTGGTACAACAAGTGGTACACCTTCAGTCATTCGAAAAGCACTTGTATTATCGATTACAACTGCACCGTGTTTTACAGCTTCTGGTGCTAATTTTTTCGAAACAGACCCACCAGCAGAAAATAAGGCAATATCTACCCCAGCAAAACTTTCTGGAGTAGCTTCTTCCACGGTAATCTCCTGATTATGAAACATTATTTTTTTACCTGCTGACCGTTTTGAAGATAAAAGTTTTATCTTATCGATTGGGAACTTCTTATCTTGTAAAATTTGTATGATTTTTTCCCCAACTGCACCTGTTGCTCCAACCACTGCTACATTATAAACTGTTTTATTAGCCATTAAAAGTTCTCCCTTCGTATTCCATTCAGCTCACCTGAAATTTTCTGTTCTAATATTTCTTCTATTTTAACATATTTTAATCCTCATACGGTATTATAACAGGTTGAAGTTGCTGATGATCAAGTGCTTTTTCTACTGTTTTGGCTAAATAATCCATTTTTGCCACTAATGAATTCGGCTTCTTATAAGGATCATCTTGCCCATATGGGATAAAATAAATATATTTGCTCGCCATTAGCCGCATTAAATTTACTCCGTTTAAACCGAGTGCATCATTCGTTGATATTCCTAATACAACAGGTTTTTGATTTCGCATGGTTGCTTTTGCCGCCATTAAGACTGGGGAATCGGTCAATGCGTTGGCAAATTTACTCATTGAATTTCCTGTTAGCGGTGCGATTACCATACAATCCAATGGATAATTCGGACCCAATGGTTCAGCTTCAGGCATTGTTGTGATAACACGTTTTCCAGTAATGGATTCTATTTTTTTAATATGGTCTGCCGCTTTTCCGAATTTCGTATCTGTTGTTCTTACTGTATACGTAACAATTGGAACTACTTCCGCACCTAATTCCATTAACCTCTCCAATTCAGGAAATACCTTGTCGTACGTACAATGTGAAGCTGTTATACCAAACCCAATTCGTTTTCCTTTCAAAGTCATTTAATTTTGCTCCTTTCCATTATTCAAAAACTGTTTAACCACATCGGCAAGAATTTTCCCTGATGTTTTAGGCGCAACAATTCCTGGCAAACTTCGAGCCAATATCGCCTTAATACCACGCTGCTTTGCATAATCAAAATCTGTTCCTCCTGGTTTAGAGGCCAAATCATAAATTAATGCATGGGATGGTAATTGCTGAATGGAATCTTTTGTAACAACTTGAGCTGGTATTGTATTAATTAGTAAATCACATTCATCGGAGTATTCATGCAGCCTCGATAATGGGATAGCTGTCAAACCCATTTCTGTAATGCGAGCGAGGTCTTTAATACTGCGGGCGCAAACAGAGACTTTTGCTCCTAAGGCTGAAAATTTGTTGGCGACCGTGTTTCCGACTCTACCAAAACCGACGACAATAACACGGGAAGAGTGAATCGTAAAATCTGTATGTTCGATAGCCATCATAATCGTACCTTCTGCTGTAGGTATTGAGTTATAGATCGCAACATCATCACGATCAAACAAGGCGACTAATTGCAAATTCAATTCATTTGTAAGCGACGTTAAATAATCATTCGTTATACCAGTAAAAATTAATGTTGATGGTCGTAATTGATTAAACCATGCTTTAGAAAGATTTATCTGTTGGTCAGAAAAAACCGTATCAATTTCGCCTTGATGATTCGTACCCGTGATCGGCAAAATAACAACATCTAATTTTTCAGGTTCTAAATCATTAAAATCAACTTGCTTTGATCCTGTAAAGCCTTGCTCCAATTTATCAAAGCCGACTAAGAATATCGTTGTATCAGGCAATTCCTGCAATTGACGAATCAGTTCAAGATATCGTCCATCTCCTCCTAATACAGCTATTGATTGACTCATGCTAGTAATACACCCCTCACCATGTAAATAAAAACTAATTTTAACTATTCGTTATAGCTTATGTCGGGAAGTAATCTTAGTGATTAGGAGTTTTACCTATACACAAAAAAAGGCTAGTTTCACAAGAAGTGACACTAGCCTTAAATATGAGCAAACAATTATTCAGATTCAATCATAATCATATCTTCACCAATTTTTTTGATAGAGCTCCAACGAATTCTTGTTTCTTCTCCTTCTTTTTTAAGCCCAAACCATTTGTAATTAGGAATAATAAAGGACTCGATTTTCCCAGTCTTCTCATTAATTTCCAAATCTGTTTGTCCCAAGATACCCAATCTTGATCCTTGGTTAATATTAACAATTTCTTTTCCGCTAATGTCTTTATACCGCACAGGCACACACCTCCGTATGTATTATCATCTTATGATTAAAAATACAGCCTATGCATAGTGGATCACTGCTGTTAAATCTTATTATTGATCAGATTTAGGTGCAATCAATGCCTTGGCAGAGGATTGGTTAAAGGTGCGTTCAATAACAGTTTGGATGGATTCATGGCTAACTGCATCTATCTCCTGAATCATTTCATCCAAAGTACGATGATGATTTAACAACAATTCGTTTTTTCCATTCCTACTCATATGACTGTTCGTACTTTCTAAACTTAATACCAAGTTGCCTTTTAACTGTTCCTTGCTATTCTTTAATTCCTTGTCTGTTAGGCCATTCGTAATCAATGTATCCATTGTTCGTTTGATGGTATCCTGAAGTAACGGTAACTGCTCCTTGCCTGTTCCCGCATAAATTGTCAATAGACCACTATCTCGAAAAGAGGAGTGATAAGAAAATACTGCATATGCAAGTCCTTGTTGTTCCCGTACTTCTTGGAATAATCTCGAGCTCATGCTTCCACCAAGTACATTGTTCATGATAATTAAACTATACATATTTTCATCGCCAACTGGTAACCCATCGTACCCTAAACATAAATGTGCCTGTTCTGTATCTTTATTTCGCTCAATATTTCCTGCAATAAAAGCAGGTTTTGAAATTTCTGCTCGTTTATAATCGGACTGATAGGAACCAAAATAAGATTCAACCTTGCTAATAAATGAATGATCCACATTACCAGCAACTGATACAACAACATTTTCAGGTGTATAGCATTGTTTGATATACGTTCTAAGTGTATCTGGTTGAAATGTTTTTAAATGTCCTTCTGTCCCTAAAATAGGGTATCCAAGCGGATGATCTCCATAGGAAGCACGTGCCAATAAATCATGCACAATATCATCCGGTGTATCTTCGTACATTTTTATTTCTTCCAGTACTACTTTTTTCTCTCGTTCCATTTCTTCTTCGTCAAAAGCAGAATGGAAGAACATATCAGCCAAAATATCTAATGCCAATTCCTTATGTGTATCAAGTACTTTTGCATAAAAACAAGTGTATTCTTTTGATGTAAAAGCATTCACCTGTCCACCAATAGCGTCAAATGCTTCCGCAATATCTTTTGCTGACCTTGTTTTTGTTCCTTTAAAAAACATGTGCTCTAAAAAATGGGAAATTCCATTATTTTGTTCTGTTTCATTACGAGAACCTGTTAATACCCAAATTCCAATTGTTACGGAACGGACTGCGGGTACATTCTCTAATACAATTCGCAGACCATTCTTGCTTGTATGCTTCTGAATCAAGTTTTTTCCTCCTAATTATGTCTAACATTGACGTTTTTTTATCGTTCTTCACTTAGTAATTTATCAACTGTTCCTATTTTATATCCCTTTTCTTTAACCGTGGTGATCAATGAGCCAAGCCCCTCTGCTGTTGCAGCAGTGGGGTGCATTAATACCATTGCACCAGGATGAAGTTTGGAGTTTACCCTATTCACCATAACAGATACTGTTGGATTCTTCCAATCAATTGTATCAACTGTCCATAATATAGTTTGCATATTCATATTATCTGCTATTTTTACTACTTGATTATTAAAACTTCCACTAGGGGGAGCAAACCATTTTGGCGTTTTACCTGTTATCGCTTTAATAATTTCATTTGTTTGTTTGACTTGTTCGGTCATTTCTTGGTTAGACAGGTGTGCCATATCTGGATGATTATAGGCATGATTACCAATCACGTGTCCCTGTTCATCAATCATTTCCACAAATTCGCTATTTTCCTTCGCCCATTTTCCCTCAATAAAAAATGTTGCTTTAACATTTTTCTCTTTCAATACGTTTAACATCGTTGGAATATATTCGGTCCCCCATGAAACATTTATTAAGAATGCGGTCATTTGTTTTTCAGGGTGCCCGCGATAAATGGGAGATGGTGGCAAATCCGCGAGCGAAACCTCGGGCGACACTTGATCATAGACAAGTAACGTTTTATCAAATATTCCATCTTTCTTCATTTGCTGATATGATTTTTTTACGTTTACCTTCACTCCATTTCTCCCAGGTGTTTTCTTCCAAACTTTATCAATAGTTGCATCTTGAGGAGCTATTGAAAATGTGTCACTTTTTGCCTGTATTTCCTTGTATAATTTGTCTTCTTGTTTGGATACATGTGCAACGGAGTTAGAAAACATTTGGGTATCATTCATAATAAACGGATTGTATTCATTATTAAAAGAGATAGCAACGATAATGATAAATACACAAAAATGAATTATTCGATTTCGGTACATCCAAATCCCCCCTCCATCATCTATATGAGAATGAGGGACAAGGTATGCGAAGAAAAACTACCGACTAAGAAATGATGGAGGATCTACGAAGGCGGAACAGTACTGGCAGGCTGGGACTTTTTCGTAATGTTTGTTGCTGTTTGATTTCATAGTTGATAGAAAATGCGACGTAGGTTGTGATGGTGGTTGGACTGCCGTTCCGGAAATACACTTCGCTTTCCGCGGGCGGCTGTTGAGCCTCCTCGTGCTAACGCACTGCGGGGTCTCACCTAGGCCTCTCATCCCGCAGGAGTCTACGTGTATTTCCTCCACTGGTGTTGTAATTAAAAAACTCATTACATTCAGCTATTGGTTGAGTGAATTCTTGGTTCAGGGAGAAAAAGTCCGTGTAACGTTAAAAGCCATGGCATTTCTCCTGTCGATAAATCAGAGCACCACAACCAGCGGAGTCAGAATACGTAGACTCCAGTGGGAACAGCACGTGTCCGAAGACCCCGGAAGAAGCGTTCTTTGCTTCTGAGGAGGCTGAGGCCGTGCCACGGAAAGCGAAGTATTCTGACGGAGCGAAAGTCCAAGCACAATCATCATTAGAACCAGAAAGCGTTATGAAAGAAGATTTTCACTATGTCGCATTTTATATCTTTTGTATAAAAACAGCAATCTTATAGAAAATAGCCAAATTAAAAAAGAAACTGGTTAGCCAGCTTCTTGATTTTCTAATTATAAACTTGATTTTTCAGCTTTTTCCTTTTCTTCCTTTAAAACAGCTTTTCGTGAAAGATTAACTCGGCCGTGATTATCAATTTCTTTCACTTTAACCATAATTTTATCGCCAATTGATACGACATCTTCTACCTTATTTGTTCGTTCTTCCGCTAATTCAGAAATATGAACCAACCCATCTTTTCCTTTGAACAATTCCACGAATGCTCCAAATTTTTCAATGCGTTTAACAGTACCCAAATAAGTTTGTCCAACTTCCACTTCACGAACAAGATCCTCAATAATTTGTTTTGCCTTTTTGTTCATGCTTGCGTCTGTTGATGAAATAAACACGCTTCCATCTTGTTCGATGTCAATTTTCACACCGGTTTCCTCGATAATTTTATTAATTTGTTTTCCACTTGGTCCAATAACATCACGGATTTTGTCTGGCTTAATGGACATCGTTAAAATTTTCGGTGCATACTGAGAAAGTTCCGTATTTGGCTTACTAATCGTTGCCAGCATAGAATCAAGAATTTGCATACGACCTTTTTTAGCTTGTGTCAATGCTTCTTCTAAGATTTCTCTTGATAAACCGTCAATCTTGATATCCATTTGTAATGCTGTAACACCAGCTGCTGTTCCAGCTACTTTAAAGTCCATATCACCGAGTGCGTCTTCCATTCCTTGGATGTCTGTCAAAATCGTGTAATCATCACCAGATTTCACAAGACCCATCGCAATTCCGGCCACTGGAGCTTTAATTGGAACGCCTGCATTCATCATCGCCAATGTACTTGCACAAATACTTGCTTGTGATGTTGAACCGTTTGATTCCAATACTTCAGAAACAAGACGAATTGTATAAGGGAAATCTTTATCCGATGGAATAACCTTCTCAAGCGCTCGTTCGCCTAATGCTCCATGTCCAATTTCACGTCGGCCTGGTCCACGAATTGGGCCTGTTGCACCAACACTATATTGCGGGAAATTATAATGATGCATAAACCGTTTTGATTCTTCTAAATCTAACCCATCTAAAATTTGCACATCCCCTAATGCTCCAAGTGTACAAATACTTAATGCTTGTGTTTGTCCACGTGTAAACAATCCTGAGCCATGCGTTCTTGGCAAAACACCAACTCGAGATGATAAAGGACGAATCTCATCAATTTTACGACCATCTGGACGCACTTTTTCCTTTGTAATTAAACGACGAACTTCTTCTTTTACCATTTTGTCCAGGACGGATTTTACCTGTTTAACAACATCTTCATCTTCCTCATCGTATAACGCGACAATTTCATCTTTCACACTATCAATCGCAAGTTCTCGAGCGTGTTTTTCTTTTACTTGAATAGCTGAAACCAGCTTCTCTTTTGCTTGATCAATAACTTTTTCTGATAATGCTTCGTCAGCCTCAAATAACGTTACTTCTGATTTTTCTTGACCTACCGCTTTTACAATTTCTTCCTGAAATGCGACTAAGCGTTTGATTTCTTCATGTCCAAACATGATGGCTTCAAGCATCACTTCTTCTGGAACTTCTTGTGCGCCAGCCTCAACCATGTTAATTGCATCTTTCGTACCTGCCACTGTTAAATCAATATCGCTTTTCTCTTCCTGTTCAATAGTTGGATTGATAACAAATTCACCATCTACTCGTCCAACATGTACACCAGCAATTGGTTCTTCAAATGGTATATCAGAAACACTTAAAGCAATGGATGATCCAATCATTGCGGCAATTTCTGTTGAACAATCTTGATCAACACTCATAACTGTACTAATTACCTGCACTTCATTTCTAAAGCCGTCGGGGAAAAGCGGACGAATTGGCCGGTCAATTAATCGTGAAGCTAATATTGCCTTTTCACTTGGTCGACCTTCACGTTTAATAAAGCCTCCAGGTATTTTTCCAACCGCATATAAGCGTTCTTCATAATTTACTGTAAGTGGAAAGAACGGTAAATCTTTCGGTTCCTGCGATGCGGTTGCTACAGACAATACAGACGTGTCACCATAACGGATCATACATGCGCCGTTTGCCTGTTTTGCTAATTCTCCAATTTCAACGATAAACGGTTTACCGGCAATTTCAGTGGAGAATACTTGTTTTTCTTCTGCCATTCGTTTTCATACTCCTTTCAATAAAACATTCCACATTTCATTTTATAGTTAATCGATGCAAATGTAAATTTTATGTAGCTATAACTGCAAAAAAAGCAGGATTACTCCTGCTTTTTTTTGCAATTACCTGCGTAAGCCTAATTTTTTAATTAGTTCACGATAACGTGTAACGTCTTTGTTACGCAAATAGTTTAGTAAATTACGACGTTTACCAACCATTTTCAATAAACCACGACGTGAATGATGGTCTTTCTTGTGAACGCGTAAATGCTCATTTAATGTTGTGATTTCCTCTGTAAGGACAGCGATTTGTACTTCTGGAGAACCAGTATCATTGTCATGAACTTTGTATTCAGAAATAATTTCGTTTTTACGCTCTTTTGTAATAGCCATCCTGTTCACCTCCTAATATCATGTTCATATCCCCTGTCCCCTAGCAAACGTCGGAGTTTCGATTTGCCAAGCGAAGGTTTTACGTTGTTAAGAATACATCTTTTCAATAAAAATTGCAAGTGTAATTTCTCTAGCGCTCGTTTGAAAAATACGCTCGAATAACTTTTTCATCGTCTGCAATTTGATCTATTAATGCCTCGACATTGTCAAATTTTAACTCATCACGGATAAATTTACACCATTCCATTTGCAATTCTTCCCCATAGAGATCATTTTGATAATCTAAAATATTTACTTCTAATGAAAGATCCTTTCGATTTGCTGTAAACGTGGGATTGGTACCTAAACTCGCCATACCTTCATACGCTTCATTTTTATAAATTACCTTTACCGCATAAATACCTGGTTTCGGCAACAGTGCATCCTGATCCAACTGTAAATTTGCTGTCGGATAGCCGATTGTTCTACCTCGTTTATCACCTTCAATTACAATACCACTCACCGTTAATGGTCGTCCTAACAATAATTTAACAGCTTCCACCTTACCACTGTGCAATAGTTCTCTGATTTTTGTCGAACTAACCTTTTCATCATCTAATTCCACTTTTTTGATTGTTGTAAATGTAAATTCTTCCCTTGTATATTCTGCAATATTGTTCATGTTACCTTTCCCTTTATGTCCAAACGAATAATCAAAGCCTGCAACCAAATGTTTGATATTTAATCCTATTATAAAGTGATCAATAAATTGTTGTGGTGACAACGATGATAATTCTTTGTTAAAGGTAATAATATATAGTCGATCCACATCCATTTTTTGTAATACTTCCTGTTTCTCTTTTAATGGTGTAATATACTGAACATGTTGGACATCTTTTTTCAAAACAACAGACGGATGGGGATGAAACGTAATTACCGCGCTTTCCATATTTCTTTCTTTTGCTTCTGATACAGCTGTTTTTATTACATTTTGATGTCCAAGATGGATACCATCAAAAAAACCAATAGCAGCTACAGTTTCTGGCAATTCTTCCAATGCTAATGTATGAGGATATGTTAATTTAATTGTTCGCAAGCCATTTCACCTACACTTTTTAAAAATAAAAAATCCTAATCCAATATGTTTACATTATTACATCTATGTTATGAAAATACACGTACAGGTTTAATTTGCTCGTCATGATCAGGGTGTATCTGATAGATTGCTAATACTTGGTTGTTGTGCATCATCACAAATGGTTGTGTCGTCTTTATGATATTTGTTTTTGCCAGTTTTTGTCCATTTAGTACTTTTTTCTTTGTATCTTCATCCACCCTCACACTCTCCAGATGGGTTAAACCATTGGCGATGGGTAAGAGCACATCATCCAATTGATCGTCTATTATAGCCTCTTCTATCTTATCAAACGTTACCGTATCTTGCTGTTTTATTGCTCCTGTTCGCGTCCGAATTAAATGCGACATGTGTGCAGGATAACCTAATTGAGCCCCAATATCAACGCACAATGTTCGTATATATGTACCTTTGGAACAAACGGCTTTAATAAGAAAAGATTGTTCACTTGTATGTTCCAAAAATGTGAGTTCGGAAATAGTAATCGTACGCTTTGGACGCTCGACCATTTCATTTGCTCGAGCATATTCGTATAATTTTTTCCCATTCACTTTTACAGCCGAATACATTGGAGGAATCTGAGTTGATTCACCCATAAAAGATTGCAAGACATCCTCAACATTTGTTTTTGTTGGTTGAATTTCCACTGGTTTTTGTTCAACAATTTCTCCTGTTGCATCTTCTGTCTCTGTTGAGATACCTAGTGTTACTTCTGCTATATATGTTTTCTTTGTATCTGTTAAAAATGGGACAATTTTTGTAGCTTGTCCAACGCAGATAGGTAGAACGCCCTCTACTTCCGGATCAAGTGTACCCGTATGTCCAACTTTTTTTGTGCGTAATAATTTTCGTATTTTAACTACACAATCGTGTGATGTTAATCCTTTTGGTTTCCATAGTGGGATGATACCATCCATACCAATTTCCTCCAGCAAGCTAATAAGCTAATTTTATAAAGCAAGGAAAAATCTGACTCTCTTACTCGTATCTCAAGAGTCAGATTTCCTTACTCCTCCCAACCGCTACTTTACGCGGGAAGCGCTTTTTGCATTTTGTGCATTATTTTTTATTTAATTCACGTAAAATTGTCTCAATTCGATTTCCTTGTTCCAATGCTTCATCAAATTCAAAGGATAATTCAGGTGTTTTACGTAAGCGAATCCGTTGTCCCAGTTCTGATCGAATAAATCCTTTTGCTTTAGCAAGACCAACTAATGTATCATGCTTTTGCTGTTCATCACCAAGAACGGAAATGAATATTTTCGCTTGCTGTAAATCTCCTGTCACTTCCACATCCGTTACCGTCACAAAGCCAACCCGAGGATCTTTTATTTTTCGGTTTAAAATATCCCCGAGTTCCTTTTTCATTTGCTCTCCTACACGATTTGCACGTAAATCACTCATTAAGATCACCTCATTATTAGAAGACGTTATCACGTACATTCTAGAAAGTTAATCGCGCCAAATCCGGATTAACCGAAATCGACACAAGGTCGATTTTTCATCCATATTCTCCAGCATTATAACCATTCAACATTTGTAATGGTTCGCTCTAATTCTGAGAACGTGTCAATAACCCGTAACACTTCCTGAATAATTTGGTCAGCATGTGTTTTGCTAGTTGAAATTGTTACAATTCCAAACTTTGTGCGTTGCCATAAATCATGAAAATCAAGTTCAGTTATGGCAACATTGAAGTCGTTGCGAAGTTTTGCCATCACGCGTTTTATAACAGATCGTTTTTGCTTTAATGAATGGCCTTCATACAACATACACTCTACCTCTACAAAACCAATCATTTGCGTTCAATTTCCTCCATCACAAATGCCTCGATAATGTCGCCTTCTTTGATATCATTAAATTTTTCAATTGTAATACCACATTCATAGCCTTGTGCAACTTCTTTCACATCATCTTTAAAACGTTTCAGTGTATCAATTTCACCTTCAAATTGAACAATACCATCCCGAATCAGGCGAACACCAGAGTCACGGGTGATTTTACCTTCCGTTACATAGCCACCAGCAATCGTACCAATTCTAGATACCTTAAATGTTTCCCGTACTTCAACTTGACCGATGATTTTCTCTTCAAACTCTGGATCAAGCATGCCTTTCATTGCTGATTCGATTTCCTCAATAACTTTATAGATTACTCGGTGCAGCCGTACATCAACTTTTTCCGATTCTGCTGCTTTCTTAGCATTTGCATCTGGACGTACATTAAACCCAATAACGATGGCATTAGATGCTGATGCTAAAATAATATCTGATTCGGTTATTGCTCCAACACCAGTATGAATGATTTTAATTTTAACACCTTCTACTTCAATTTTACGTAGAGAAGATGCCATTGCTTCTGCTGAACCCTGTACGTCGGCTTTAATAATGATATTAATCTCTTTCATTTCACCTTGCTTAATTTGTTCAAACAAGTCGTCAAGGCTGACTTTTGTTTGTTCTGTACGATTTTCCTGAATAAATTTTTGTTGACGTGCTTCCCCAATTTGACGTCCCTTTTTCTCATCGGCAAAAACTAGGAATTGATCACCTGCTTGTGGTACCTCATTAAGTCCGGTAATTTCGACTGGTGTTGATGGTCCAGCTTCTTCAACCCGTTGTCCTAAATCATTGACCATAGCACGAACACGTCCAAATGTATTACCAACAACAATGGAGTCACTAACATGAAGTGTTCCATTTTGCACAAGCAATGTTGCAACGGATCCTCTTCCTTTGTCAAGCTTTGCATCAATAACAGTTCCAAAAGCATAATTGTTCGGATTTGCTTTTAATTCTTCCACTTCGGAAACAAGCAAAATCATTTCCAACAGGTCATCAATACCTTCATCTTTGACTGCAGAAAGTTGAACAAAAATGGTATCGCCGCCCCAATCTTCTGGAATTAACTCATATTCCGTTAACTCTTGCATAACACGATCTGGGTTAGCACCTTCTTTATCCATTTTGTTAACTGCTACAATAATCGGCACTTCAGCTGCTTTTGCATGGTTAATTGCTTCAACTGTTTGTGGCATTACGCCGTCATCTGCTGCAACAACTAAAATAGCAATGTCTGTTACCTGTGCACCACGTGACCGCATGCTTGTAAACGCTGCGTGCCCTGGAGTATCAAGAAACGTAACTTTTTTTCCATTGTTTTCTACTTGGTATGCTCCAATATGCTGTGTAATACCGCCAGCTTCTCCTCTTGTTACCTTTGTATGGCGAATGGAATCAAGCAGTGTTGTTTTACCATGGTCAACGTGTCCCATAATGGTTACAACAGCGGGCCGCTCAATTAAATCCTTCTCATCATCCTCTTGTTTATATTTATCAAAGTCCGTATCTTCTAAAATAATTTCCTTTTCAACAGCTACATTGAATTCTTCACAGATTAGTTCAACCGCATCATCATCCAAGTCTTGGTTTTTTGTAGCCATTACACCTAAGAACATAAGCTTTTTAATTATTTCTGATGGCTCTTTATTTAATTTTCCTGCCAAATCACTTACCGTAAGTGTTCCACTATATTTGATTTCTTTTGGTGTTTCCTTCACCACTGGTTGCTTAGGTGATTGAAATGTTTTATTGTTATTTCTTCCTTTCTTACCTCTTTGTTGCTTCGTATGGTGCTGATTATTCTTTTTTGGTCTTGATTGTTGCGATGTTTGGTTCGAATTTTTGTTATTTCCACTGTTATTATTGTTTTTCTGATTTGTATTTTTTGTTTTATTTTGTGTATTTGCTTGTTTCTTGGAAGTCGGTTTATTTGTCGTTTGCTTATTTGGTTTTTGATCAGATGATTTCTTGCTGAATCTCTCATCCAATTTCGTGATAACATCATCTGAAATAGTGGACATATGATTAGATACTTCTACATTTAATTTTTTTAAGTGTCCAATCACATCTTTACTTGTTGCATTATTTTTCTTGGCATATTCATATACACGCATTTTAGTCATACGTTCACCCCCGAATTTATTTACCCGAGTAACGATTTAATCTTAGTGGCAAATCCTGCATCTAAAATAGCAATAGCTACTCTCTGTGTTTTTCCAATAGCTTTCGACAGCGTTTCTCGATCATCAACTATTGCAAAAGGTATATCATATGTCTTACATTTATCTGTTAATTTCTTTTTTGTTTGGGCACCAATATCATTCGCCAAAAGGACTAGTTTAGCTCTATTTTGTTGAATATCTTTGACAATCGTTTCCTCTCCGAGCGAGCACTTTCTGGCTCGGTAAGCTAAACCAATCATATTTAAGTAATTATTTTTCATGCTTTCTTACCATCTACTATTTCTCTGAGTTCATCATAGATAGCTGCATCTACTTCTCCATTTAACTGACGATTTAAAGCACCCGTTTTTTCAGCTTTATCAATTACTGCTTTATCCTTTGACAAGTATGCGCCACGACCATTTTTCTTTCCAGTTTCGTCAACAAATATGTCGCCCTCTTTTGTACGAACAATCCGAATAAGATCCTTCTTAGGCTTCATTTCGTTTGTTACAATACATTTCCTTTGCGGGATTTTTCTCTTTTGTGCCATCAGATAGCCCCCTTATTCGAACAAATCGTCCATATTGTCAGGATAGGTATCATCATCATCTTCTTCTCCGACAAACTCATCTGTTAACAGGCCTTCTTCTCTAGCCTCTGATTCGCTCTTAATGTCTATTTTCCAGCCAGTTAATTTAGCAGCTAAACGAGCATTTTGTCCCCGTTTACCGATAGCTAAAGAAAGTTGATAGTCAGGAACAATTACGGTTGTTGCTTTTTCTTCTTCGTTCACAAGTACCTCAACTACTTTAGATGGGCTTAGTGCATTGGAAACATAGACAACTGGGTCCTCTGACCATTCAACCACATCAATTTTTTCACCCTTTAGTTCGTTAACAATTGCTTGCACCCGCTGTCCTTTTTGGCCAACACATGAACCAACCGGATCGATTTCCGGGTCATCCGCGTGGACAGATATTTTGGAACGATCTCCTGCCTCCCTTGAAACAGACTTGATCTCAACCGTACCATCATATATTTCAGGAACTTCCATTTCAAATAAGCGTTTTAATAGGCCAGGGTGTGACCTTGATACGTAAATTTGCGGCCCTTTACTTGTGTTTTCCACTTTTGTCACAAATACTTTAAGACGATCATGCACATGGTAATCTTCCGTTGGCATTTGCTCTGCTTCTGCTAATTTCGCTTCAATCTTACCAAGGTTCACGTAAATGAAGCGTGGATCCATTCGTTGAATAATACCAGTCATGACATCTTCTTCACGATCTGCATATTCGCTAAAAATAACCCCACGTTCTGCTTCACGAATTCGTTGTGTTACAACCTGTTTAGCAGCTTGAGCAGCAATTCTCCCAAAATCTTTTGGTGTTACCTCAACCTCGATTACATCTTCCAATTCATAATTCGGATTGACTTTTTTTGCTTCCTCTAACGTAAGTTCTTGTTGGGAATCCTCTACTTCATCGACAACTGTTTTTCTGGCAAACACACGCATTGAACCTGCTTCTTCATCAAGATCAACCCTCACATTTGTTGCCGACTTAAAATTTTTCTTATAAGCAGATATTAAAGCCGCTTCCAAAGCCTCCAACAATATATCCTTATCAATGCCTTTTTCTTTTTCTAAATAATCAATCGCGTCAAACAACTGACTGCTCACTTTTCTTTTCCCCCTTTATAATGTTACAGCAAGCCTTGCTTTTGCTATCTTATTGAATGGAATTTCCACTTGTTTTTTTCGCGTTTTTATTTTATATTCAATCGTTGCCACATGATCGGTAAAGTCTTTTAAAATACCTTCATATTCCTTTTCACCATCTATTGGTTCATATAGCTTTACATAAACATTATTATTTACGTTATTTGTAAAATCTTCTTCTGATTTCAATGGCCGCTCAACACCTGGTGATGATACTTCAAGAAAATAGGCTTCTTTAATGGGATCGATTTCATCTAATCTTTCACTTAATTGCTCAGAAACCTGACCACATTCCGCTATATCAATGCCACCATCTTTATCGATGTAAACTCGCAAAAACCAATTCTTGCCTTCTTTTACGTATTCAATATCAACTAATTCAAGATTATTTTCCCGCAAAATAGGCTGGACTAATTCTTCCGTTGTTTTAATTACTTGCGAACTCAAAAGTAATCCTCCTTTATTCAATTGTCGTTTTCCTTATTATGAACAATCATACTTAATTTCATTTGAGTGCTTTATTGGCTCGTGTTTCTGCTTTTCAATATAAAACCCCTGCCTGAAAGTTGTGGCAAGGGGGAAGTTTCACTCAGCAGAAATCATAGAAGTATGAAGAAAGAGTGGGTTTCACCCACTCTTTTGACCGTTCGTATCAATACTTACCAATAAAAACTATATCATAAGAAAAATAATCTTGCAAGGCGGAGCGGTTATCGTGTTCTATTTAAATCAAGGCGCTTATGTATGATTGTTGCTACTTAGGGCCACAGTTGCAATTCACTTAGCTTTCCACGGGAGTCTACGTATATTGCAACTGCTCATAGCATCTAACTATTTTTTGTTCATACCAAATAGCAACTGCTAAAAATCAATTTCCAAACCTAGAATAGGGAGAGTTGATTTTTTTCTGCCATTCCTTCTAAACACCCATGATTATCAAGGTATTCCAAAACTGTTTTCGAAATCTTACTGCGTTCACGAAGGTCTTCTTTTGACAGGAATTCCCCTTCTTTACGTGCTTTCACAATATTAAGTGCTGCGTTTGTTCCAAGTCCATCTACCGCATTAAATGGTGGGATAAGCGAATTTCCATCTACGATAAACTCTGTTGCACTTGATTTATAAAGATCAACCTTATTAAACGAAAAGCCACGTTCACACATTTCAAGTGAAATTTCCAATACAGTTAATAAACTCTTTTCTTTTGGCGGTGCCTCATTTCCTTTAGCTACAATGCCCTCGATTCGCTGTTTTATCAACTGCGAGCCCTTGACCATTGTATCTAGTTCAAAGTCATCCGCTCTTACAGTGAAGTATGCTGCATAGAAAAGAATTGGATGATGAACTTTGAAATACGCAATTCGGATCGCCATTAGCACATATGCTGCAGCATGGGCTTTCGGGAACATGTATTTTATTTTTTTACATGATTCAATATACCAATCCGGCACGCCGTGTTTCTTCATCTCTAAAATCCACTCATCTTGTAATCCTTTCCCTTTACGGACAAATTCCATAATTTTAAACGCAAGCGATGCCTCTAATCCTTTATGCAAGAGATATACCATAATATCATCACGGCAACCGATAACATCTGGTAATTCACATATGCCATCATTAATCAATTCCTGGGCATTACCTAACCACACGTCCGTCCCGTGTGAAAGACCTGATATTATTACAAGTTCTGCAAACGTAGTCGGCTTCGTATCCTCAAGCATCTGCCTAACAAATTTTGTTCCAAATTCTGGTACTCCTAATGTACCGGTTTTACAATTAATTTGCTCCGCTGTTACACCCAGTGTTTCTGGTCCAGAAAATATTTTCATTACTTCAGCATCGTCTGTTGGAATTGTTTTCGGATCAATTCCACTTAAATCCTGAAGCATCCGAATGACTGTTGGATCATCGTGTCCAAGAATATCTAGTTTTAGTAAATTATCATGAATCGAATGGAAATCAAAGTGTGTTGTCCGCCATTCGCTTTTTCGGTCATCAGCCGGGAATTGAATCGGAGTAAAATCAAAAATTTCCTTATCCTCCGGTACCACAATAATTCCACCTGGATGCTGGCCGGTTGTCCGTTTTACACCTGTACATCCTTGGACAAGCCGATCTACTTCAGCATTTTTATAAACAAGCTGTTTGTCTGATGCATACCCTTTTACGTAGCCATACGCTGTTTTTTCCGCGATGGTTCCAATTGTACCAGCGCGATAAACATTATCTTCACCAAATAAAACTTTTGTATAATTATGTGCCCGAGGTTGATAATCCCCAGAGAAGTTCAAATCAATATCGGGGACCTTATCACCCTTAAATCCCAAGAATGTCTCAAATGGAATGTCTTGTCCGTCTTTCGTTAACGGAACCCCACAATTAGGACAATCTTTATCCGGTAAATCAAATCCGCTACCGACCGATCCATCGGTAATAAATTCGTGGTGGTGACATTCTGTACAAACATAATGTGGTGGCAATGGATTCACTTCTGTTATTTCCGACATTGTCGCAACGAGTGACGACCCGACTGATCCCCTTGAGCCAACTAAATAGCCATCATCCAATGATTTTTTAACAAGTTTATGTGAGATTAAATAAATAACCGCAAACCCATGACCAATAATACTTTCCAGTTCCTTCTCTAGCCGATCAACGACAATTTGCGGAACTGGTTCACCATATATTTTTTTGGCTCTTGTATAGCACAGATCGCGCATCTCTTGGTCCGCACCTTCAATTGTTGGTGTATAAAGTCCATCTTTAACAGGAGAAATTTCCTCTATGCCATCAGCAAGTTGCTGTGTATTCGTGATGACAATTTCCTTTGCAGTTTCCTCACCTAAAAAAGCAAAGCAATCGAGCATTTCATTTGTTGTTCGAAATGGTGTATCAGGTAATGTTTGTCGATTTAAAGGGTTACCCGCCTGTGATGCAATTAAGATTTGTCGATACAACTTATCATGTTCCTCAATGTAATGCGTATTTCCTGTTGCTACAACGGGTTTGCCCATACGCTTTCCTAAATCTACTAATTTAGCAATGATATCTAATACTTGTGCTTCATTTTGGACAAGCTCTTTTTCAACCAAGTGCACATAGTTTGCAGGTGGTTGAACTTCGATATAATCATAGAATTCAGCGACTTTTTCTGCCTCTTCAGCTGATTTTTGCATCATTGTTTCGAAAACTTCACCTTTATCACATGCTGTCCCAACCAAAATTCCTTCACGAAACTTTTGTAGTTTAGAACGCGGGATCCTTGGAACACGGTAAAAATAGTCAATATGCGCATGTGAGACAAGCTTATAAATATTTTTTAAGCCTTCTTGATTCTTGGCCATTAATGTACAATGAAACGGGCGAGAACGCTGATATGCATTTCCTTCGCCCATATGATTATTCAACTGGGCATGATTTCGAATATCCTTTTCCAGTAGTCGCTGTACTAGTTTCCATAACAAATAACCAGTAGCCTCGGCATCATAAATCGCCCTATGGTGTTGTGTTAATTCGATATCCAAGTGTTTACACAAAGTATTCAAACGGTGGTTTTTCAACTCTGGAAATAGAAACCTTGCTAGTTCTAATGTATCAATTACAGGATTTTTCGTCTTTTCGTAAGCAATTTTTTTGTAGCCTGCATTTAAAAATCCAATATCAAAACTTGCATTATGGGCAACCAGAATGCCATCGTCAGCCCATCCTTGAAAATCTCTTAATACATCATCAATTTCAGGAGCAGTATTTACCATTTCATCGGTAATACCTGTCAAATCTGTTGTTGTTTGTGATAATGGATGATGTGGGTTAGCAAATGACTCAAACCGATCAACAACTTCACCTTGATGTATTTTTACCGCTGCAAGTTCAATGATTGTATCATAAACAGCCGACAATCCAGTTGTTTCCACGTCAAATACAACATATGTCCCGTTCTCTAGTTCGACATCCTGCTCATTATAGGCGATTGGAACACCATCATCAACAAGGTTAGCTTCAACTCCATATAAAACCTTGATTCCGTTCTTCTGACCTGCTGCATGTGCTTCAGGATAGCCTTGTACCCCGGCATGATCCGTAATCGCAACAGCTTTGTGTCCCCACTTAGCAGCTTGTTCAACCAAACGCGATGGAGAAACAACCGCATCCATTTGGCTCATCGTGGTGTGTGCATGTAATTCGACTCGTTTTTCTTCATCAGGAGCCGTATCTTTTCTAGTTTCCACTTGTACTTCATGCATGTCATTCGCCATCATTGCCAATTCATTCGTATACATATCAGTCTGGATGCTTCCGCGCGCTTTGATCCACATCCCTGTTTTCAATTGTTCGAACTTATCAGCATCGTCGTCACCTTTGGAAAACATTTTTATTTGGAGGGAGTCGGTGTAATCAGTAGCCTTGGCGATTAACAAGCTTCTTCCGGAGCGCAATTTTCGAATATCAACCGAAAATACATAGCCTTGAACAGTAACACGACGTTCCTCATCCTGAATTTCTTGCATCATGAGAGCTTCATCCTGAATACCATAACCAATTGCAAACGGTTTAGCATGGTCCTCATTTTGCTTATTTTGCTCCCGTTTTTCCTTCTCTTGAACGGTTTTTAGAATAATTTGCTGATCTTCCTGTGCCTTTTGTTCCCTAAACTTTTGTAAATCAGCTTCTTCCGTTTTAACATCAATTACAAGCGAATAGGATGGTACACCAACCTTTTTACAGTAGGTGCGAAACGGTTCATCTAGTCGCTTTTTTAACGCACTAGCTTCGGCTTCATTTCTCGCAGTTAACATAATATTATTATGGGCGACTTTAGGGACCTGGTTATGCACTAAATCTTTGTAAGCAGGAGACAAATTGGAAATCGATTGAATAAAACTTTTCCAATAACCAGAAATTGTTTTCTCATCACATGTTTTATTTTCTGTATATAATGTAAGGTCTACTTTGGCAATCTGATTAAATGTATGCTGTAAGTTGGCATACAAAATTTGATAAATACTACTCGGCAATACATTCTTGGTTTGTATATGAAAATGCCACATCTGTTCTTTTTTGAAAACCTCTAATCGCAGCATTTGACTATCTTGAAAATGTTCCATATATTCCTCTGGCATATGCAACTGTGTTAGCAATAGATTCATTTTCTCTATATTTGATATCGCCATGGCATACCCTCCTATTACACGAAAATTCATAGTACAATCACGTGGGAACCCTTGTCTGCTGACAAGGGTTCCCAGATTGAACACACCACTAACTTTTTATAAAAACAGACGCTGAATGTCGTTCCACGTGACAACAATCATTAATAACATTAATAAAGCAAAACCAATGAAATGGACAATTCCTTCTTTTTGTGGATCGATTGGCTTCCCACGCACAGCCTCAATTCCGACAAACAGTAATCTGCCACCGTCAAGTGCTGGTAATGGTACTAAATTTACAATTCCTAAGTTAATACTTAAAATTGCTGTCCACATTAAGAGATTCATAAAACCGGTTTGAACAACTTGATCTGTCGCATCATAAATACCAACAGGACCTGATAACATTTCAATTGAATACTGTCCGGTAACTAACATTCCTAAGTTTGTTAAAATTAATTTTGTTGTATCATATGTTTGTACAAATCCAAATTGTAATGTACCAGTTATTGATTTTTCAAAGGCACGGGTAACGCCAAGCTGACCATACACCTGCCCTTGAGCCTCTTGCTTAGCTGGTGCAACAGCAAGCTCTTCTGTCTCTCCATTTTCCCGTTTCACTGTCATCGTCAATTCTTCCTCTGGATTTTCTTTGATAATTTTATCAAATTCATCCCATGTTGAGATTGAATTCCCATTGATTTGAACAATCTCATCTCCATGCTCAAATCCAGCTTCAGCAGCGGGGGTTCCAGACTTCGCTTGGTCAATAATTGCCCGATCAACTGGAACACCTTGGATAAGTCCAAGAATAAAGAAGATTACAATGGCGAGAATAAAGTTCATCATCGGGCCAGCAAACAGTTGCATGGCACGTTTCCCAACGCTTTTTGACGCAAACTGTCGATCAAATGGGGCGATTTGAGATTCTTTTTCATCCATCACAAAAAAAGCCTTCTGATCTACTTCAAACTGTAATTTATGATCTTCCTCATCAATTTCATAACCCTCGATAATTAATTTATGATCCAGATCGGCATACTCTACTTCGATAACTCGTGCATTTGGATGTTTGGATTTATGATTAACGATAATTTTGTTTACCTTGCCTTGTTCATTAAACTCCAGCCCAATATGATGTCCTGGCTTTAATTCAACAATTTCCGGATCGTCACCCGCAACACGCACATACCCACCAACAGGTAGTAATCGAATCGTATACACGGTCTCGTTTTTTTTAAAAGAATATATTTTCGGTCCAAATCCAATTGCAAATTCACGCGCCAGCATGCCAGCTCGTTTTGCAAAAATTAAATGACCGAACTCATGAATAAACACAAGTAAACCAAACATTAATATAAACGCGATAACTGTTGTCAAAAGGGGCACCTTCCTTTAATCTGAGTCGATTAAACACTTGTCTTCCCAATAAGCAAAAAATCGCCTAGAGCTGTAATACTAATTTAAAGTGTAACCTTTTTGAGATACATAATTCAAATCCTTCGTCCAATTCGTTAGGACACAAAATACATGATATGCAATAACGGTAGAATAAATAACAAACTATCTAATCGGTCCAAGATTCCACCATGTCCAGGTAATAATTTCCCCGAATCTTTCACACCAAAGTGCCGTTTGAATGCTGACTCAACAAGATCACCAATTTGTCCAAAAATGGATACTAAAATGGTGATAACAATCATGTAGAACATTGTATGTGGGAAAGGATCAACTAATTGGAACACAATTCCAACAAGACAGGCAAGTAAAATTCCGCCAACAGCCCCTTCGATTGTTTTATTTGGACTAATTTTTGGCCATAATTTTTTCTTTCCAAAAGCTCGGCCGAAAAAATATGCTCCGGTGTCTGTCGCCCATATGACAAGCAATGCATAAAAAATGTAATTTAGTCCTGCATCTCTTGTCACAATTAAGTAGTAAAAACCTATTCCAATATAGACTGCAGACAAAAACATAAACCCAGCATCTTCAAAATTAAATGTATTCTTAGCGAAAACAGTATATGTTAATAATAACATAACAAACAGCATCATTACTTCTGATTTTTCCAATCCAATAGCTGGAATGCTATAGGTATCAAAATCCCACAACATAATCCATAGGAAAACAATTGCTAAAAGTGATGGGATAAGAAAATTACTCATTTCACGCATTTTAATCAGCTCGATTAAACCAATTGTAGCCATTAAGTAAACAAATAAAGTAAACGGTAATTCTCCGTACAATATAAATGGAACAAATACAAGTAATGCGATAATTGCAGTTATAATTCGTTGTTTCATAATTGTCTCAACACCTATATACCTCCATAGCGCCTTTTACGCTGCTGATAATCATGGAGGGCCTCCCTAAAAATTTCCTCATTAAAGTCAGGCCATAATACATCCGTAAACCAAAATTCCGAATATGCTACTTGCCACAGTAAAAAGTTGCTCAGACGTTGCTCACCACTCGTTCGGATCAATAAATCAGGATCTCTTAATCCAGTCGTGTAAAGATATTCAGAAAACACCTTTTCATCTAGTGCATCGATTGATAACTTACTGCAGTCAATGTCCATCGTGATCTCTTTGATCGCACGCATAATTTCAAATCTACTACCATAGTTTAAAGCAAAATTTAATAATAATCCATTATTATTCTTTGTTTTGTCTTTCGCATATTGGATCGCTTCTTTTGTATGGTTCGGTAAATCAGTAAAATTACCGATTGTATCAATTCTGACATTATTTTCAATTAGCTCAGGTAAATAAATATGTAAAAATTCTTTAGGTAACCTCATTAAAAAATCAACTTCTGTTTTTGGCCGTTTCCAGTTTTCAGTAGAAAATGCATATAACGTTAGAATTTCTACGTGATTATTTCTTGCAGCCTTTACTATTTCTTTTACAACATTCATACCTTCTTTATGTCCTGCTATTCGCGGAAGACCTCGTTTTTTTGCCCATCTGCCATTCCCGTCCATAATAATTGCAACGTGTTTTGGGATGTTTTTTTCTTCAATATCACATTGGCTATTTATATCATTTTGTTTTTTTTTGAAAAAAGGAAGTTTCATTGACATATTTTGTCCTCCGAGTACGGTTGATTATCCTATACAATCCTTTCAACTATAATCAATATGAAGGAAAAAAGAATTATATGACTTTATTGTGGTTAGTTAGGAACCACTAATAAGATGAATCTTCATTATAGCACGATTTTTATTTTCGTGTGAACAAAAGTCGAGCGCCCGTTAGGTACAGTTAATTATTTAGATTACCATAAAAAAACAAATGCCCCCTTAAACAAGAGGGCGGTTGCTTCTTATTTTACATGTTAAAAAATAAAAATTTCAAGTGATAGCAGATCGTTTTTTGTTCACGATTCTGCATATACACCGATACATTTATACTTCCATAATTTCCTTTTCTTTTTCTTTCGCAAGGTCATCTAATTTTGCAATGTGATTATCTGTTTCTTTTTGTACTTCATCTTGCTCACTACGTAGTTCATCTTCAGTCAAGTCGCTATTTTTTTCCGCCTTTTTAAGCTGATCATTTGCTTCGCGGCGAATATTTCGCACTTGCACACGTGCTTCTTCCACATACTTTCCAACCACTTTAACTAATTCTTTACGACGCTCTTCTGTTAAAGCAGGAATATTAATCCGGATAACTTGACCATCATTTGACGGTGATAATCCTAAGTCTGCTTTTTGGATTGCTTTTTCAACATCACCAACAGATGATTTATCAAATGGTGAAATGACTAACAATCTCGCTTCTGGTGCAGAAATGGAAGCCAATTGATTGAGCGGAGTAGAAGCACCATAATAATCTACATAAATACTATCTAACAAAGATGGATTTGCACGACCTGCCCGTACAGTGGCTAAGTTTTTGGAAAATGCTTGGACAGCCTGTGCCATTTTATCACGCATTTGCTTCAGAATATCATTTGCCATCGTTATTTCCCCCTTATAGTTGTACCAATTGTTTCACCAAGAACAACTCGCTTAATATTTCCTTCATCCGTGATGGAAAAAACAATCAACGGTAAATCATTGTCCATACACAATGATGACGCTGTTGAATCCATTACTCCTAAACCTTCATTTAACATTTCTAAATATGAAAGATTTTCGTATTTTTGCGCATCTTTATTGATTTTTGGATCATCGGTGTACACACCATCAACATTATTTTTGGCCATTAAAATTACTTCAGCTTCAATTTCTGCAGCGCGTAAGGCAGCAGTTGTATCGGTTGAAAAATAAGGATTTCCCGTGCCTGCCGCAAAAATAACGACCCGTTTTTTCTCCAAATGGCGAATTGCTTTTCTCCGTATGTATGGTTCAGCAACTTGGCGCATTTCGATTGACGTTTGCACACGAGTTGGTATTCCAATATTTTCTAAACTGTCCTGAAGTGCCAGAGAATTCATTATTGTCGCCAACATGCCCATATAGTCAGCCGTTGCGCGATCCATGCCCATTTCACTGCCGACTTTACCACGCCAAATGTTTCCGCCGCCAACAACAACGGCCACTTCAACACCTAATTCGGCTACTTCTTTTACTTGTGAAGCTATCGATTGAATGACTTGCGGTTCAATGCCATAGCCCTGTTCCCCACTGAGTGCTTCTCCACTTAATTTTAACACAATTCTTCGATAACGTGCTGTTGTCATAATAACCTCCAGAGAAAGTTTATTTTTCTGCTGATTTTACGAAGTTAGAGGATCAGATAAGTTCTAGAGAAATAGGGAACAACTCGTGTCCCCTATCCACCATTACATTACTTTTTCACTTGGCTCATAACTTCTTCCGCAAAGTTTTCTTCACGTTTTTCCATACCTTCGCCAACTTCATAGCGAACAAACGCTTTGACGGAAGCGCCTTTATCAGCTACATATTTTTTGACTTTTTGATCTGGATCTTTTACAAAGCTTTGCTCTAATAAACAAACTTCTTCAAAGAATTTTCCTAATCGACCTTCAACCATCTTTTCAACAATTTTCTCTGGTTTTCCTTCATTTAATGCCTGTGTTGTTAACACTTCACGTTCGTGATCGACATCTTCTTTAGCAACTTCATCACGTGATACATAACGTGGATTTACAGCTGCTGCATGCATTGCTATATCTTTAGCAACCGATTCATCTGTTGTACCTTCAAGAAGTGATAATACACCAATACGACCACCTAGGTGAAGGTATGCACCAAATGCATCATTGTCTGTCTTCGTTAATACAGTAAAACGGCGCAACGAAATTTTCTCACCAATCTTAGCTATTACAGATTTGATATAAGTTTCAACTGTATCACCTTCACCATGAAGTTTTTGTTGCAATGCTTCTTCAACGCTAGCTGGCTTTAATTTTACAATATGCTGTCCCAATTCAGATAGCAATTGCTTAAATTGGTCATTTTTTGTTACGAAGTCGGTTTCACAGTTTACTTCTAAAAGCACCGCTGTATTATTGTCGATTTCAATATGTGTGGAACCTTCTGCAGCAATACGATCTGCCTTTTTCGCAGCTTTCGCAATTCCTTTTTCACGTAAAAAGTCAATTGCTTTTTCAAGGTCTCCCTCTGTTTCTTGAAGTGCTTTTTTACAATCCATCATACCTGCACCTGTTTTTTCACGAAGTTCTTTTACCATTTTAGCAGTAATTGCCATAATAAATCCTCCTTAAACTATTCAATTTTAGCTGTGATTGCGAGTTCTTTAAAAAAGGTGATAAAAGGCTAATCCCCTTATCACCTGTCCTTTTTTAAAAATGAAAAAGTATAATATTCGGGGTGCTATTAAGCTTTCAGCATAATAGGCCACGTCCGGCCTGCACCTTTGTTCTTAAAAATTACTCTTCTGTTGCTTCTACTTTTTCAGCTTCAGCAGCAGTTTCTTCCGTTTCTACTACTTCTGTTTCTTCCCCTTGTTTAACTTCAAGGATAGCATCAGCCATTTTTGAAGTAAGTAGCTTAACGGCGCGGATAGCATCATCATTCGCTGGAATAACATAATCAATTTCGTCAGGGTCACAATTTGTATCAACAATTCCGATAATCGGAATGTTTAATTTATGAGCCTCTGCAATCGCAATCCGTTCTTTACGAGGATCGATAACGAACATAGCATCTGGAAGCTTGTTCATTTCTTTAATTCCGCCTAAGAATTTCACAAGACGGTCTTTTTCTTTTAGCAATCCAACAACTTCTTTTTTCGGAAGTACGTCAAATGTCCCATCTTCTTCCATGCGTTCAATATCTTTCAAGCGATTGATACGTCTACGGATTGTTTGGAAGTTTGTTAATGTACCACCTAACCAACGTTGGTTAATATAGAACATACCTGAACGTGTAGCTTCATCACGAACAGAATCCTGTGCTTGTTTTTTAGTACCAACGAAAAGAATAGTGCCGCCATCAGCAGCAAGTTCTTTTACATATTTGTACGCCTCATCAACCTTCTTAACTGTTTTTTGCAGGTCAATGATATAAATGCCATTACGCTCCGTGAAGATGTATTTTTTCATCTTTGGATTCCAACGGCGTGTCTGATGTCCGAAATGTACACCAGCTTCTAGCAGTTGCTTCATTGAAATTACTGACATATTAAATTCCTCCTATTGGTTTTTTCCTCCGTTTGAATCATTTTTGCTAAGGACCATCAATAAGTATGGCACCCCTTACGCAAATCAGCAAACGTGTGTGATTAAACTTGCTCACTTATTTTAAGTAAACATAGCATTTACACCAAAAATAAATATATCATATGGTACCCATACAAGCAAGCATTTTTATGTGTTTTTTCCGTGCAATTTTATAACGAGCTCTGCTTCCGTTTTTCCACAGTTGAGTTTGCTAGCTATTTCTTCATGTGAGTAACCCTGATCATACAGTTGTAAAATCCGTGCTTGTAAAGAGGTTTCAAAGCTGTCATCGGCTTCAGCCTCTGGCAAATCAGGGGTTGTATCTGCATATTCCATTTGATTAATCGGATCTGGTGTATTTTTACGCATTGTTGCTTGTTGGGCTTCACCTAAATCCTTCCTATCATTATTGCCAAGTCTGGCTTCAAGCATTCTATTTTCTTCTTTAATTTCCTGCAAATACGTATCAAATAGTTCCATCACTTCGCTCGTGTTATTTTGCTTTTGTTGTTTTAGTTGCTTGATTTGTTTTAATAACTGATAAATTGCTGCAAGCGTAATAACGTGTAATAAAAAACTAATTAAAAATATAAATGCTGTCATAAAACCCCTTCTATCCTGAAAAATCAATTTTATTGCCTAAATACGGGTGGTCAATAAACTGATCTTCTTGTTTCTGTTCTTCTTGTTGTTGATCTTGGGAAGTCTGATTGGAGTGATCTTGATCTTTTTTTACTTTCACTTTATCTGTTTCGGCAAATTCATTAACACGTTTTCGCTTTTGTTCATCCTGCTTTAATTGATTCGCAATAAGTGACTCCTGAGAATGTTGATTTTGCCTTGTCATTTGATCTTGAAGTTTCCCCGCATCTTGTGTTCTCGGAAGCGCTACCTGCATTTCGATTGATTTCCAGCCCAAATGATCACTTCCCTTATTCTAAAAGTGCGTGTTTAGAGTGGTTGAATCGTAATTTCATTGTTAACTAACTTCACCTGTACATGCTGATTTGTCGTATCTATTTTCCGCTTATACTTACCAAAAGCAACCATTACATTACTGTAAAGTTGTCCGCGAACTATTAATTTAGTTTCTTGTTCCTTGCCTATATGCGCATTTAGTTGATGAAGTTCTTCATCAACTTCTGCCAATCGTTCAGCTGTTTGATTGTAGGAATGTCGTTGTTTTAATTTGGTGATCCGTATTTTTGAATTTTGCGTGTCGTCTTGATCAGCTAATTTATTACCGAGTACCACTAATTTCTCCAGCGTCGCTTGTAATTCCTCTTTTTCCTCAAATAACTTTTTTTCTTTTTCAGCAATTGGTTTATCTAACCCAAATACAATCTCTGTTTGCGTACTCATTCGATTTCCAATATCTTTTGCTTCCATTGATTTACCCGCTGATAATTCACCACCGATGATATTACCTTTTTGACAATAGATATTACTTCTCGCAGTACATTCACTATGTAAAATAGAGCTTTCTACAAATAAATCATTACCTGCATGGACAATACCTTGATTAATATAACCAACATGAATACTGCCGTCTGCTTCGACAATTCCCTTTTGCAAACCGGCAATTCCCCCAGAAATAAAAATGGAACCATCAGCAATTAGGGTTGCTGCTTCTACCATACCGAATATTTTAATATCACCTTTAGCCTTCACCGTATATCCTGTTGGAACATCTCCATTTATGACAATCGATCCGACGAAATCTAAATTGCCATCTTTCATTGACAGGGTTTCATTCACTTGATAGACGTTATGAACCATAATATAACGTCTATCTACACTCACCTGCCCATCTGCTATCGCATAAAAAGAGTGATCCTGTTGATTATATACTACATTTTCACCCGATTTAATTGACACAGGTTTTCCAGGATACGCCGGAACTTCATTACCATATACATCTATCCCGTTTGTCCCCTCGGTGGGCATGTAGACCGTTGCTAAACGTTGACCTTTTTGAACAGATGGGATCCGCATCACATCACGAAAATTCCATTCAACAGATTTATCAAACTCTGGATTAAGACTGAACGCATATTGAATTTCTCCATCTTTTCCATGCTTAGCAGGAACTCCTTTTGCAATCATGGTTGGGAAATCAATGTCTTCAATCCTCGTAACAAGTGATTGAACAGCATCTTCGAGAATACCTTGCTGAATCTTATCTTTAATTAAAAAATCACGCCATGTATTTTCGGTCCATTTGAAGTTCGTATCTTCTAGCTTATCTGTTCGGTATAATTCTGCCGTCATACGATCAGTTGTCATTTTGATATAAAAATAGTCTTGCAAGTCCCCCACTACTAATTCTCCTTTACAGAAATCGCTTCATTAGATAATATCATTTGAATCAAAAGAATTGAATCTGTTTAAGCATGTATTTTTTGCAATGTATTTCGCAATTTAAATATTGCTTTTCGGTGAATTTGTGAAATTCTTGATGTTGTTAACCCCAAAACATGACCAATTTCTGTTAACGTTAATTCTTCATGATAGAATAAGCTAATTACCATTTGTTCATTTTCGTTCAAGGATTTAATACCTTGTGCTAATTCTTGGTTTAGCTCTGACTGCATCATTTGTTCATCCGGTAAAACGGATGCCTCGTCAGGTAAGATGTAACCAATACCTTCTTTATGTTCATTAGTTGCTTCCTTTGGTTTATCTTCAATTGATAAGACATTAGCAAATAGCGTATCACGTATCAATGTTTCCACTTCCCTTGCTTCCAATCCTACCTTGGTGGCAATCTCTTCAGAAGTTGGAGAGCGGTGAAGTTTTTGTTCTAATTCCACGGACACTTTTTCGATCTTTTTCGTTTTTTCTCTTATAGATCTAGGGAGCCAATCCTCTTTTCTTAATCCATCAATAATAGCACCACGAATTCGGAACGATGCATATGTGTCAAATTTTAAATCACGATTTGGATCAAACTTTTTTAGCGCATCAAATAAACCCATTAAGCCGAAACTTTTAATATCATCTTTGCTGACATTACTTGGCAAATGACTAGCAATTCGTTCCACATGAAAACTTACCAGGTACATATAATTTTGGATTAACTCATTTGCTGCATCATTATCCTTATTTTCTACCCAGTTATGCCATAATTTTTGTTCCAGAGGAGATTTGTTTGCTGTCATTGTATCACTCGCTCCTCTCATCATTACTTTAAGAAGTTGTAAGAGTTACCTTCAAAGCCTCAACATGTTCTCGGTATTACACGTTATATGAATGATTCCCCCTGATTCACCTTACGTATCTTTAATTCACCCGTACTTGGCTCAAATTCAATCGTCCTTCCACAATTCCCACCTACATCTGCTGCAACAATTGGAATATGAAAATCATGAAGCTTCTGCTCAACAGCTTCGACATTTCTCGGACCAATTCGCATAATTTCTGTTGTAGATGTAAATTGAAACATTTGTGCTCCACCAGCTAGTTTTGCCTTCAATTCAAATCTTCTTGCACCCATGGAATATAGCCTCTCCATTAATATATCCATTGCAGTATCTGCATATTTATGTTTATTGATCGTTTTTTGTTTTGCCATTTTTGAATCCGGTAACATGACATGGGCAAGACCAGCCAACTGTTTTGGCAAGTCATAAATAACAACACCTACACATGAACCAAGCCCTGACGTACGAATTGTATTTGGTGCACGTACAACATTCAAATCAGCAATTCCGACCTTGACAACAGTTTGTGTGTCATTCATGGTCATCAATTCCTAAACTTGCAAAAATTCTCCCAAACGATGACGGGTCAGGTAACAACAAAAAGTGACCACGAATTCCGTTTTCTGCTAATTGCTGATTTATTTTCGTATCGATTATAATGGCATAATCTGTTACTTGTGACAACTCGAGTAATCCCACTGTCAAAATTGCTCCAGCCATATCTATGCTAAGGGAAGGAACTGACGGCTGCATATTGATATTTGTGAAATCAGATAATGCCGACAGATATGATCCCGCTAAAATATTTCCCACTTCCAGCAGAGCTGAAATCGCTAATTCATTTGGCTGTTCCACATCGTTAAGAATAAATTCAGGGTCTGATGTCACTGCTCTAACTAAATATTCGGCTTCATCTTTTGTCAGAATAAAATAAACCGTACCAGGTGCTGGGCCTTGGATACGAATAAAAATCGCTACAATCAATTCTTCTGGACCACCGATCATATCCATAACTTCGTCAAAGGCAACGACTTCAACAGCAGGGACTTGCATATCTACCTTCGTATCAAGCAGTTTTGACATCGATGTTGCTGCATTCCCTGCGCCAATATTCCCAATCTCACGTAAAACATCCAATTGAACATAGGATAAACGATTATTAAATTCCATATAGCATTATCCTTCCACTGTTTTCAACTCATTCATTTCATTCTTTGATAAAACTTTTTGAAGGTCTAATAAAATTAATAAGCGATTTTCAAGTTTTGCAACTCCTTGGATATAGTCAACATCTACCGACCCTACTACTTCAGGTGCTGGTTCAATTGCGCTTTCTGGAATATCGATAACATCATTGGCTGCATCAACAATTAAGCCAACTTCGATATCATCCATATATACAATAATGATTCGGGTTGAATCACTAAATTCTGTTTCTTCTATTCCAAATCGTTTTCGTAAATCAATAATTGGCGTTACAACCCCACGCATATTAATAACACCTTTTACGAAATCAGCGGTTTGTGGAACTCTGGTGATTGGTTCAATCCGTTCAATCGAACCAACCTGTTGTACCGAAACAGCATACTCCTCATCTTTTAGTTGAAATACAATCACCTTATGATCCATTACCGTTTCATTTTCCATCATAATCCCTCCATTAGCTTCTTTATCAAAATTCGCTTCCATTTTTCCTACATAGTGTCCGATATTGACCTTTTATTTAAGGCGTAGTTGATATAAACTGCGACACAACTTGAAATGATGGTTGGTGCGTCTACCCGCTCCGGAAATACACTACGCTTTCCGCGGGCGGCTGTTGAGCCTCCTCGAGCTGGGGTGCTCGTCGCGTAGCAGGAAATTCGATGAAGTAGCGTTCCTCGCAACTCGAAGCTTACTCGGTGGGAGTTTTGCTCGTCGCTCTGCGGGGTCTCACCTAGGCCTTTCCTCCCGCCGGAGTCTCCGTGTATTTCCTCCGCTGGTATTGTATTTACTATCATTAACCGTAGTAGTAAGTGTTCTATAAAGTATCCTACCACTTCACTAGTCCGGGTGAGCGGTGGGGTGGTGACTCCTGCGGGAACAGCACGTGTCCGAAGACCCCGCAGAGTGGTTTTCTCGAGGAGGCTGAGGCCGTGCCCGCGGAAAGCATCCACCCGGAGCGATCCCGGACGACGAGAAATGCACATACTTATAGAAAAGAGCCCAGCAGTTATGTAGCAGTTTATATCTTTTGTATAAAAAACAACAAATATTTTCGATGGGGCGAGTATCGCAGTCCCAATCTTTTGGCAAACAGCCTTATTTAATTAATGCATTGCAATCAATAATTAATGCTACTTGTCCATCTCCAAGGATTGTCGCTCCGGAGATGGCGAACACGTTTGTTAAATAATTCCCAAGTGATTTTAAAACGATTTCTTGTTGGCCGATAAAGGAATCAACAACAAGACCGGCTAGTTTATCCCCTTTTCGAACGATTACAATGGATTCGTAATCATTCTCTTGCGCATCCTCTGCCGGTACAGCAAAAATATCTTTAAGAAATACAAGCGGTATTACGTTTCCACGAAAATCAATTACCTTTTTATTGTGAGCATGCATGATTTTATCTTTATGGATAATAGCTGTTTCAATAATGGATGATAATGGAACAGCATATTTTTCTTGTTGCAATTCAATTAGCAATACAGATATAATCGATAACGTTAATGGTAATTGAATCGAGAAAGTCGATCCTTTATCCATTTTGGCATCAATTGAGATATTTCCACCTAACGATTCAATTGTATTTTTTACTACATCCAACCCAACTCCGCGGCCAGAAATATCGGAGATTTTCTCTGCAGTAGAAAAACCGCTTGCCATGATAAGTTCATAAACTTGATTATCTGTTAAAGAATTCGCTTGACTTTGGCTTACTACTTCATTAGCTATTGCCTTTTCCAATACTTTGTCTCGGTTGATTCCAGCACCATCATCGGAAATTTCAATAAAGACGTGGTTTCCACTATGATAAGCTTCCAGTTGGATTGTACCTTGTTCAGGCTTGCCTTTTTGTTTACGAACATCAGGGGTTTCAATCCCGTGATCCATCGCATTCCTGATTAAATGTACTAACGGATCCCCAATTTCATCAATAACTGTCCGGTCCAGTTCCGTTTCTGCACCAATTATCTCGACTTCAACGTTCTTTTGTAAATCCCGTGCTAATTGCCGTATCATTCGAGGGAAGCGATTAAAGACCTGATCAATTGGTACCATTCTCATTGTTAAAATAATGCTCTGTAAATCGCCTGAAACTCGCGTCATTCGTTCAACCGTTTCTTGTAAGTCATTATGATTCAATTCCGTGGAAATTTGTTCTAATCGTCCACGATCAATAACTAATTCCTCAAACAAATTCATTAGAACATCCAAACGATCAATATTTACTCGAATCGTTTTACTTGTTGATCCTTTTGTTTTTTGCTTAACTTGTTTGTCTGAATTTTGATCATCTGGCGTATTTGCTTCTTGTTCCACTTCAGCTTGCTGTTTCTTCTGTTCCTTTTGTTCCTCTTGTTCTTGATTATAGGCTGAAATAGAGAAATGATTTACGGTAACTTGATTAATCTCAGATACCTTCCAAATTCGTTCCTCTATTTCCGTTTGCTCGAAATTGGAAACGAGCAACACTGTAAATGAATTTTCGAAATTTTCTTCTTCTAAATCATTTACCGTAGGCTCTGATTTTATTACTTCACCGAGTTTTTCTAGTACTTCAAATACCATGAACACGCGGGCACCTTTTAATAGGCAATCTTCGCGCAGTTCAACCGTTATTTCATAATTGGAGAATCCCCGATCAGCCGATTCATTTAAGATAGATAATTCGAATTCATTTAATGTAGCAACTTTTTCCAGCGAAGCAGCTGTATCTAGCTGTTGCTGTGGTTGTTCGCTTTTTGCTTGACCTGTTTCTTCCCCATTTTCGATTCTTTCCAATTGATCAACTACTTCACGAACATTTCTACTGCCATCACCTTCATTTGCAATATCCTCTACCATTGCATTCAAGTGGTCAACTGCATCAAATAATACGTCCATCATTTCTGTTTGAACTTTTATTTTATCATACCGAATTCCATCAAAAACATTTTCCAACTTATGTGTTAAATTCGCTAAATCACTATACCCCATCGTAGCAGACATGCCTTTTAATGTGTGGGCAGCACGGAAAATTTCATCAATGATTGTTTTATCAGTCGGATTTTTCTCTAATTCTAGTAAATGTTTGTATAATGATTCCAGATGCTCTGTGCTTTCGTCGATGAATACATCTAAATATTCTGTCGTATCCATGTTACATCCCCCCTGAGCTTTTTACCAACTGTGTAATCGTATCTCCTACTTGGTGCAAATGTGTAATATGGTTAACACAGTTTGTTTTGATGGCTGATTTTGGCATACCATATACAATTGATGATTCTTCAGCTTCAGCAATTACGATTGTTTGCTTGTCCATTTCTTTTAACTGTTTAACACCTTCTGAACCGTCATGGCCCATACCAGTTAACACAACCGCAATTTTGTTTACGTTATTGATTGTAGCTAATGATTTGAACAAAACATCAACAGCAGGTCTGTGTCCGTTTAGCCCGTCTTCCTGCGTTAATTCAATCGCAAGTGAAGTACCTACTTGGCGTATTTTCATATGAAAATCACCTGGCGCAATATAAGCTGTATGCTGTTGGAGTATTTCACCATGTGTTGCTTCTTTCACATGAATGCCTGCCAGTGTATTTAATCGTTCTGCTAATGATTTAGTAAAACCCGCTGGCATATGCTGGACAATTAAAATCGGTGCCTGAATATCGCTAGGCAAATCCGTTAACACTCGCTGTAGTGCTCTTGGGCCTCCTGTAGACGTCCCAATGGCAACGACTGTCTTCGCATGCTGCTGGGTTATCCGGTCTGTTCTTGTTTGTTGAACAGAATCAGTAACTGTACCCGTTTTTTTAGACATTTGCGCATGTGCTGCAGTAACCACTTTGTTAATAATTTCTTGTTTCACTTTCGTAATGTCTAACGATATGGAGCCAGATGGTTTTGTAATGAAATCAACTGCACCGTTTGAAATAGCCTCCACTGTTTTGGTTGTACCTTCCTTTGTTATACTTGATACCATTACAACAGGTAGTGGCGTTTGACTCATAATCATCTTTAGTGCTGTTATTCCATCCATGATCGGCATTTCCACGTCTAATGTGATAACATCAGGTGATAAAGCCTTTATTTTATTTATTCCATCCTCTCCATTTCGTGCAGTACCAACGACATCCAAACGACTATCACTATTAATGATATCGGCGATCATTTTCCGCATAAATGCTGAATCGTCAATAACTAAAACACGAATGGGTTTCATTTTACGTTACCTCTCGATCATTAATTGTTTTAACTTCTGTACGAAAGAAAATGGTTCCTTTTTCGTTAAGCTGAATGACTTTGCTAGGTAATTAGCCGCAACTTGTTTCACCGCTTTCGAAATAGCAGCCTTTTCATTTAGTAACACATATGGAATTTGCCTTATTACCGCTGTAGTTACTGTTTTATCATCAGGTAGCACACCCATAAGTGAAACATTAACCTGTAAAAATTGTGATACGACACGTTGGAATCGTTCTAGTGCTTTCGTCCCTTGTTTTGTTGACAGTGATCGATTCATTACTACATATATCGGCATATTTTGCTTATTGTTTAAAATATGTTTAATCATACCATATGCGTCGGTAATCGATGTCGGCTCTGGTGTTGTGATAACGATACACTCATCTGAAGCCATGACAAACTGAAGACTATCATGGGTAGCGCCAGCGCCCATATCGAAAATAATATAATCATACATTTGTACTAGTTCATTGTATTGATCAAGAAAAAAATCTATTTTGGCTTGATCCATTGTAAAAAAGTCTGACAACCCAGAACCAGCAGCAATATAGTGAAGTTGGTTTGGACCTTCCTCAATAATATCATGAATCGATAATCGATCGTTAAACATGTCGACTATCGTTCTTTCTGACTGTAGTCCTAATAAAATATCAATATTTCCCATTCCAACATCCAAATCAAATAGGAGAACCGTTTTTTGATTATTTCGTAACTCCAACGAAAAATTCAACGCAAAATTAGACTTGCCAACGCCACCTTTTCCGCTTACGATGGCAATTGTTTTTGCTTGTTTTGGGTCTTGGGCAATGGTTAATTTTCGACGTAAACTTGCTGCTTGGTCATGCTTCACCGTTTTCACCCACTATGAGCTTACTAACAACGTCAGCAGAAGGTTTTGTTAAATCATCCGGAACACCTTGACCATTTGTTAGATAGGCAATCCCAATTTGCTTGTTTAACATCACATTCAGCATACTGCCATATTGTCTTGTTTCGTCTAACTTTGTGAAAATCAGCTCTTTAATCGGTATATGCTGAAACTGCTCATAAATATCAAGAATATCTTTAGGTTTTGCCGTCAGTGACAAGACAAGATATGTCTCCACATTTTGGTCAAAATTGATACTCTTTTTTAATTCTTCGACATATTGTTTATCACGGAAATTTCGACCTGCTGTGTCAACAAGAATTAAATCGTAATCTGAAAACTTGTTGATTGCTGCTTTATAATCATCATTATTATAAGCAACCTCAATTGGTACATCTAAAATTCGGGCATACGTTTTTAGCTGTTCTATTGCTGCAATCCGATATGTGTCCGCTGTGATAAAAGCAACTTTTTTGTGATCATTCAACATACACGATGCTGCAACTTTTGCTAGTGTTGTTGTTTTTCCAACACCAGTAGGACCAACAAAGTGAATAATTTGTTTATCATACGTAACACCAGTAAATGATAAATCATGCAATCTTCTAGTAATTTCCTGCTTTGTATCGCGGAAAATTTGTTCAATCGCTGGCGTTGCACTATTACCATTATGTTGTTCAATGATTTTGTCTATCAAATCGGTTGCAAGCATTTCTGTGACTTCTTGATCAAGCAAATGTTGATAGACTACCTGGTATTCCGGTGAAAAATTTGTTTTTGTTTGCGCTGATTGCAGTTCGATCATTTTTTTTAACTGTTGAATTTCTTGCAAAACCTCATGATCCGTCTTACCCGATGCTGCTGTAGAGGAAGTTTCTTTAACAACTGGCTTGATCGGCTTTTCTTGCTTTGGTTTTTTTGGCTGTGGATCAAGCGCAGCCACCACTTCAATCTTTCGTTTTTTAAGGAGGCCAAAAATCCCACCCTGTTTGATTTCCTTTGAATTAAGGATGACAGCATCAGGACCAAGCTCTTTACGAATTTGTTGCATTACTTCCGGCATTGTTGGTGCTACATATTTTTTTACCTTCATGCTACATTCACCACCCCAACACTTTGAACCTGTACACTTGGTTCTAATTCATTATATGACAAGACAACAACCTGTGGTAAAAAGCGATCAATTAATTGTTTTACGTACATCCGGATTGCTGGTGAGCATAAAACAATTGCTGTTTCCTCTTGTAATGCCAGCTTCTCAACTTCCTCATGTATCGTTTTAATAATTGTCTGTTGTGTTTCTGGATCCATGGATAAATAATTTCCATGCTCTGTTTGTTGGATGCTTTCTGCAATTAATTTCTCGACCTTGCCTGAAACCGTGATTACTTTTACAGATACATCATTATTTATATATTGTTTCGTAATTTGCGATGATAATGCTTGCCTTACATATTCCCCGAGCAATTCAGTATCATTTGTCAGCTTTGAAAAATCTGCAAGTGTCTCAAAGATTATCGGCAAATTGCGTATCGATACATTTTCTCGTAATAACTTGGCAAGAACTTTTTGAACTTCACCAATTGCAAGTGGTTCCGGTGTCACTTCTTCAACCAGAATTGGATCATTTTCCTTCAAGTGATCAATAAGCTGCTTCGTTTCTTGTCGACCAAGTAATAGATGTGCATGTTGTTTGACTACTTCCGTAATGTGGGTAGATACAACAGATGGAGGATCTACCACCGTATAGCCAGATAATTCAGCTTCGTCCTTATATTCCTCACTTATCCATTTTGCTGGAAGGCCAAACGCTGGTTCTTTTGTTTCAATACCTTCCAATGTGTCCTCATCCATATCTGGTGTCATGGCCAAATAGTGATCCAATAACAATTCCCCTGAGGCGACTTCATTTCCTTTGATTTTTAGACAGTATTCATTAGGGTCTAACTGGATATTATCACGAATCCGTACAACCGGTATAACCATTCCAAGCTCGATCGCCAGCTGCCTTCGTATCATGATCACCCTATCAAGTAAATCACCGCCTTGACTTGTATCTACTAGTGGAATAAGAGAATAACCAAATTCGAATTCGATTGGATCCATGTTTAATAGATTGATAACATTTTCCGGCGATTTCATTTCTGATGATTCGGTTTCCTCTTCTTCCTCTATATCCGGTATTTCCGGTTCACTCGATTGCTTCTGTAAATAATAACCACTAAGTCCTAATAATGCAGCGAGTGTAGTCGTAATAAAAAAGTTTATCGGTGTTAATCCAAGCAGAAAAATAGCTCCGGCAGCAATATATAACAATTTCGGATATTGCAAAAGTTGCCCCGTTACTTCTGTGCCTAAATTTCCTTCACTTGTAGCTCTTGTTACAACAATTCCTGTAGCCGTCGAGATTAGCAATGCTGGAATTTGACTAACCAAACCATCGCCAACAGTAAGTCGCATAAAAGTGTTGATTGCTTCTTGGAATGACAAATCCATTTGAACGATCCCAATAATTAGCCCAAAAATGATATTGATTAATACAATGATAATTCCGGCGATAGCGTCCCCTTTAACAAATTTACTGGCACCATCCATGGAACCATGAAAATCTGCTTCAGCTTCTACCTTTTCACGTCTTTCTTTCGCTTGTTGTTCCGAAATCAATCCAGCATTTAAATCTGCATCAATACTCATTTGTTTTCCTGGCATTGCATCCAATGAAAAACGAGCAGCTACTTCCGAAACACGTTCCGATCCTTTCGTAATGACCAGGAAGTTAATGATAACCAAAATAACAAATACCACAAATCCAACTAATGGATTACCGCCAATAACAAATGAACCAAATGTATCAACAACGCCACCAGCTTCCCCTTCTGACAGAATTGACCTTGTTGTGGAAACGTTAAGTCCCAGGCGAAATAAAGTCAACAGCAAAATTAAAGTTGGAAAAACGGAAAATTGCAATGTATCTTGTGTATTCATAGAAACTAAAATAACAATAAGTGCAAGTGATATGTTACACAAGATCAAAATACTTAAGAGCCATCCCGGAAGCGGCACAACTAACATAACAATTATTAAAATTACTCCTAATAGAACAGATAAATCACGTGCCTTCATCGATGTCACCCTTTTTGCTTAAACTTTGTTCTCCATGCGATAGACATATGCTAAAATTTCTGCTACCGCTTGATAAAATTCTTCTGGAATAACGTCACCTATTTCAATAGCGTCATATAACGCTCGTGCTAATGGTCGGTTTTCTACTGTGATTACGTCATTCGCTTTAGCAATTTCCTTGATACGAAATGCCGTGTGGTCGACCCCTTTTGCAACGACGTACGGCGCACTGGCTGTTTCTTCATCATATTTAATCGCGATGGCGAAATGGGTTGGGTTCGTAATGACTACATCCGCAGTCGGAACTTCACTCATCATCCTTCGGGTTGCCATTTGCCGCTGTTTCTCTTTTATTTTTGATTTAATTAAAGGATCGCCTTCCATGTTTTTGTGCTCATCCTTAATATCCTGTTTTGACATTTTAATGTTCTTTTCAAAATCATATCGCTGATAGGTATAGTCAAATACGGCTAAGAATAGTAGCGCAATGGCAGCTGCTATTCCCATAATAATCGTAACTCTGCCAAAAAAAGCTAATGCACTATCAATGTTTTTAAAGGATAGCATCATCATTTCATCTTTATAAATCCATATAATTGAAAATGTAATAACTCCAATAAAAGTAATTTTCAATAACGATTTAACAAGTTCTACCAACGCTCTCGCTGAAAAAACTTTTTTTGCACCTTTAATGGGGTCGAGTTTTTTTAAATCAAACTTTAATGGTTCTGTTGTAAATAAAAAGCCAATTTGCGTAAAATTAGCAGCCAAGCCGGCTATAATAGCAATTAACATAATTGGTGCCAACATTTTTGCTACTTCTATTGTAGATTCTGTAAAAACCTGATGAACCGTGCTTTCTGTAACATCCCATTGAATATACTCGGTAAAAGCATGCTGATAAATTGAGACCAGGCTATCTTTCATAAAGCTGCCAAAAACAAATAAAATCAAAAAACAGAACAACAATAGAAACGCCGTGTTAATATCCTGACTTTTGGCAACTTGTCCCTTTTTCCGCGAATCCTCTCGTTTTTTAGGGGTTGCTTTCTCGGTCTTTTCACCTGCAAAGAATTGTAAATCTAATTTTAATTGCAAGTTACACACCTCCGAATAATTGCATTAAACCCCTCATCGTATCAAACATGGTAGCGAACAAACTTTTCACCAACATGATATATAAACTTAAAAAGAGCAAAATAACGACAAAACTGACAACGATTTTCAACGGTAAACCTACAACAAAAACGTTTAGCTGTGGCACTGTTCTAGCGATAATTCCTAAAGCAACATCGACTAAAAACAAACAGCCAACGATTGGGATGGACATTTGAAATGCAATCAGAAACATTTGATTAAACGCATCAATTACATAATCAATAATCGATTCATCTTGAAATGGGACGAATGCATCAATTGGAATTAAATTATAACTATAATAGATTCCGTCTATTAACAAATAGTGTCCATTGACCGATAATAGAAATAGAAGTGCAATTATATAAAAATATTGACCTGTTAATGGACTTTGTGCACCTGTTTGAGGGTCTATCACATTCGCAATTGCAAATCCCATTTGAAAATCAATAAACCCACCAGCAATTTGGATTGCAGCGAGAATGATATAAGCGATTAAACCAATCAAAAGGCCAACAATCACTTCTTTAATAAGTAATAAAAAATAAGTTTCGTCAAGCGCCACTCCTGTTGCATCAACTGTATAAAACATGGTTAAAGCGAGAAAAAAACTAAATCCGATTTTAAACTGCATCGGAATGGTGCGATAGGAAAATAACGGTAATGTTACAAAAAAAGCAGCAACACGTACAAATATAAGCAAAAAAACCGGTACACTAGCTAAATTAATGATATCTAACATGCTTTACCCTACAAACTGATTTAAATTTTGATATAAATCGACAGTGAATTCGATCATTCTTGTTAACATCCATGGGCCGAAAAACACCAATCCAACTAATACCGCGACTATTTTAGGAATAAAGGCAAGCGTTTGTTCTTGAATTTGTGTTGTCGCCTGAAATATACTAACAAGAAGCCCAACAGCAAGTGCCAAAATAAGCAATGGACCTGTAATTAGTAAAATTGTATAAATTCCTTTTTCTGCTAGTTCTAAAACAAATTCACTATTCAAACAAACACACCCCTTTCTACTGGAAGCCTTCTAATAAAGAATGGGTGATTAAATACCAGCCATCTACCAAAACGAACAATAAAATTTTAAATGGCAGAGATATCATAACCGGTGGCAACATCATCATCCCCATCGACATCAGAACACTTGCGACAGCCATATCAATAATTAGGAACGGTACAAATATCATGAAACCCATTTGGAAAGCAGTTTTTAATTCACTGATTGCAAAAGCGGGCACTAAAGTAGTTATTGGAATATCTTGTACTGTTTCAGGTTTTTCTATTTCCGCATAGTTCATAAATAATGCCAAATCTTTTTGCCTTGTATGTTTTGCCATAAAATCTTTCATTGGTTCACTAGCACGATCATATGCCTCATCTAACGTAATCTCTTCATCAAAGAGTGGCTGTAATGCATCATCATAAACCTGGTTAAATGTTGGTGCCATAATAAAAAATGTTAAAAACAAGGCGATCCCGATTAAAACCTGGTTAGGTGGCATTTGCTGTGTTGCAAGCGATGTCCTCACAAACGACAGCACGATGATAATCCTTGTAAAGCTAGTCATTAAAATAAGGATACTCGGAGCCAGTGATAAAACGGTCATTAATAATAAAAGTTTTACAGATGTTGCGACAGATGAAGGATCTGAACCAGAAAACATATCAACAAATTCATTCATGTTTATCTTCCTTCTGTTCATATTGATTGATCATTTTCTTCCTGCCCTGTTTCAATCTATCCAGTTCAGTAGAAAATAGTTTTTTGAATTCGTTTTTCTTTTGCTTAGCAGAAGTTTGATCTTCATCTGATTTAGCTTGAAAAAGTGATGTTACGAGATTACCTGCTTGAAAGTCTTTCGTATCATTACTTTTTAATAAATCATTTTTCACTTCTTCGTCTGTTATCTCTTGGAGCATCTCGACATTATCGCCAACACCGATAATATATACTTTTGTCCCAATCCGAACGATTTGAATCGATTTATTTTGACCAACCGAGATACCACCAATATTTTCTAAAGCTTTGACTTGCGAAAAAAGTTTGTTACGTTTATTCAAAAACTTTAGTAGTACGTAAATGAGTGCGATAACCAAAAGTAATGCAAACACCATTTTAACTAATTCAAATAGTAACGACCCATTGTCATTTTTGATGCTAGAAGAGTCAGATGAAGTGTCATCCGAATCCTCTGTTTTCTTAGATGTCGACCCTTCTTCTTTAGAACAGTCTGCCTTATCCTCCATACAGTCCTTAACATTTGGTGATGCGGCATAGGCATGCTGATAAAATGTTGTAAACATTAATAGAACGAGTCCGATCGTTATCCAAATCTTTTTATTCACCATACTCACTCGTTTCTTAACTTAGGGCCTTCTGAATAGCTTCAATTACCCTGTCTGCCTGGAATGGTTTCACAATGAAGTCCTTCGCACCGGCTTGAATGGCATCAATTACCATTGCCTGTTGTCCCATTGCTGAACACATGATTATTTTTGCACTAGGATTTTCCTTTTGAATTTCCTTTAAGGCTGTAATGCCATCCATTTCCGGCATTGTAATATCCATTGTCACTAGATCTGGCGTTAATTCCTTATATTTCTCTACTGCTTGTGCTCCGTCTTGTGCTTCACCAACAACATTAAAACCATTTTTCGTTAAAATATCTTTTATCATCATTCGCATAAATGCTGCATCATCAACAATTAAAATACTTTGTGCCATATCTAATACGCCCCCTATTTTAGTTTCATTAATCTAGCAGATTGACTAATAATATCGGTAACTCTTACGCCAAAGTTTTCATCAATAACAACTACTTCACCTGTAGCAATTAATTTCTCATTGACAAAAATATCGACTGGTTCACCTGCTAGTTTATCCAGTTCAATGATAGATCCAGATGATAAATCCAGTATGTCTTTAATTGTCCGTTTAGTTCGACCAAGTTCAACAGTAACCTTTAACGGAATATCTAATAACATATCCAGATTACGTTGTTCATTTTTGTTCAATTCAACGGGCTCAAAGTTAGAAAAATTCGCTTGCTGAACCGTTGAACTTTTTTGGTCAACACGATCCCCTAAATATTGTGGGGAACCATTTTGAGGCTCACTGGTTTGTATATTTTGTACAGGTGCCTCTTCCTTAGGCTTGTCCAATTGATCAACAGCAGCAGCAACTTCTTCCTGTGCTTCCTGTGCTTCCTCTTCAGGTCCGTTTAACAATTGATCAACCAGCTGTTTAGCAAATGGAACCGGAATTAATTGCATGATGTTCGAATCGATTAAATTCCCTACCTTTAATTGGAAAGAAACTTTTACAAAAACTTCCGTATCCTGTATTGTTTCGGTATTTTCGTCACTGCCCGAGTCAATCAGTTTAATAGATGGTGGTGATATATCAATTCGCTTGGAAAAAATAGTAGACATACTTGTTGCTGCAGCACCCATCATTTGATTCATCACTTCTTGTACTGCACTTAAGTGAATCTCATTTAATTCATCATCCGGAGATTCTCCAGTGCCGCCGAGCATTATATCTGAGATTACTGCAGCATCTTCAGATTTAATGACAAAAACATTTTGTCCACTAAAACCTTCCACATAGTTTACTTGGATACTGACATGCTCAAAAGTAAATTCATCCGTTATATCTGCTTTTTTTATCACGGAAACGGTTGGTGTGGTAATATCCACTTTCTGATTTAATAACGTTGATAATGTTGTAGCAGAACTACCAAACGAAATATTACCTATCTCGCCTAACGTATCGATTTCCAGGGAGGATAAATAATCATTTACATCTGTTTGCTCTGTTTGTTCTGTTTGCTCACCTTGTTGACTTTCTTCCCCTTCGTCTTCGTCTGCACCAACATTTAATAGTGCATCAATTTCTTCTTGAGAAAGCATTCCATCATTCATCGTCATCGTCCCCCCTTATAATTTTCTCTAATACTTGCACAGACATTCGATTTTTAAATTTACCTGGCTGTACATGGAATTTCGGTTCGTTATTTATTTTCAGCGTCAACGGTTGATCGATTGCTTGATCTAGACCAATAACATCACTTTTATTTAGCTGTAGGAATTCTTGAATGGAAATATTAGTTTCTCCTAACAATGTCTTGGCCTCAACTTTAGCTTGCTGAATATTCTTAGTTAACTTCTCATATGCCTCAGGATCTCGATTCTTCGTTGTTGTTTGCATCCAATAATGGACGGAAAGATTTGGGATGATCGGTTCTAATACAATGTGCGGAATACAAATATTGATCATTCCACTTGCTTCCCCAATTGTCGTATTTAACGAAACAACAATTACAGTCTCGTTCGGTGCGACCATTTGCAAGAACTGAGGATTCACCTCAAAGTCTTCTAAAACCGGATCAATTTCTACAATAGATGACCAAGCTTCCTGAAGGTTAACAATGGCCTTCTCAAACAGCTGTGACATCAGCATTGTTTCAATTTCTGTTAAATTATCAACCTTGTTAACGCTAGTCCCCTTACCGCCAAGAACACGGTCAAGCATTCCATATGCAATGTTCGGGTTAACCTCCATTAAAATTCTACCTTCCAGAGGGGCGACACTATAAATATTTAATACTGTCATTTTCGGAACAGATCGTATGAACTCTTCATAAGGAATTTGGTCAACCGACGCAACCGATATATTGACATATGTTCGTAGTTGTGCGGAGAAAAAAGTTGTTAATAATCGTGCGTAATTTTCATGAATTCGAGCTAAACTACGAATTTGATCTTTTGAAAATCGGAGCGCACGTTTAAAATCATAGACCCGAACTTTCTTTTCCTTTTCTTCTTTTTTCAATTCATCCGCATTCATCTCACCTGATGATATAGCAGATAACAGAGCGTCGATCTCATTTTGCGAAAGTACTTCTTCTACCAAAAATCCTCACCTCCATTGTGGAGTAATTAAAGCTATTGTAAAATTTTACTGATTGTGTAAACATCTGTAATTTTACCTTCTGACATCTTTTCATTTAACTTTAACTTGATGACATCTTCTAAAGAACCAAGCCCACTTTTAAAGTCCTCTTCTTCCATTTTTGCTAATTCTTTTATGAGAATATTTTTCAACTGAAATTCCCGTTTTCCTACTTCCTCTTTTGCCTTTTTGCTATCGGTAATAATTTGGAATTGGATACGGACAAAGCTACCATCTTCTAAATCAGTGGTAATTTCCGATGTTTGATAGGAATATTCAACCATGTCATCTAAAGTTTGCGCACTGCTGTTGTTTTCGTCATCTTTTACATTTAACACAACGATTAATGCTGCGACACCTGCAATTAACAAGATACTCAGAGTTGCTATCATCGTTTTAGCCAACTTATTCATTAGCTTCACCTGCCTCTTTTAACACGCGTTGAACCCCAATGTCCCGGTAATAATAGGTTACTAAATCTACTACCTTTGCCTCTGATTCTTTTACAACTAATTTCTTGCCATTTAATAATGTAATTGTTGTATCCGGATGGGATTGGATTTGTTCAATCATGCATGCATTCAACGTAAATGTTTCATCGTTTAATCGTGTCAGTTGAATCATGTTATGGTGGGGGCTAGCTTCTTAAGCAGCACCCCCTACCCCCTTATTTATCGTTTTAGATTTACTAATTCTTGTAAAATTTCATCTGATGTTGTAATAATTCTCGTATTTGCCTGGAACCCACGTTGGGCTGTGATCATCTCCGTGAATTCTTCAGACAAGTCAACATTGGACATTTCAAGAGCACCGCTGACAATGGAAGCTACACCGTCTGATTCCGGTAAAGCCAAACCATTGTATCCTGCATTTTCTGTATTTAAGAAAAGATTGCTACCGTCTTTTTGTAAACCTGCTTGATTGGAAAAATTAGCTAAAGCAACTCGTCCAGCAACTTCTGTATTTCCATTAGCGTCTATATAATTTACAATCCCATTTGTTTGTACACTAAAGCTTTGTGCAGTGTCGGGTATGTTGATAGGCTTATATAAATAAGTTACATCTGTATCATCAACCGTATTTCCAGTGGGTTCGCCTGCTGAATCCAGCAAATTCCCGTCTTTATCAACCGTATATTGAGTGGCTGGATCTGTGCTTTGATCTTCAACAATTGGGTTCCCGTCATCATCAACATCATAAGCTATTAAGTACAACCCCTGAGGATTAACAACATCCCCCTCTTCGTCTAAATAAAAGTTTCCCGCTCTTGTGTAAGACACATTTGTTTCTTCTAGCGTTTCCCCAATATCACTCGCAACAACAAACATCCCGTCACCTTCTAAAGCAAAATCTAGAGGATTATTCGTAGTTTGACGGAAACCCTGTGTATGAATGTTATCAATCGTACCCAACTGCGATCCTAGCCCAACCTGTTTAGCATTTACACCACCGCGTGTGTCTGTTGCACCTTGCGCACCTGATGTCATCTGACTCATCATATCCTGAAATGTAACACGACCTTTTTTGAAGCCTGACGTATTAACGTTGGCAATATTATTACCGATAACATCTAATTTTGTTTGAAAACCTTTCATTCCTGAAATACCTGCATACATGGAACGTAGCATATAATTTCTCCCCTTTTTTGGTTTTTATCATTTTGGCTGTATCGATCATTCAACAGTCATTTGGCTTCCCATAAGGGTCCAGCCTATTCATTAATTAAAATCGTACCGTTAATGTTTGTAAAAATTTTGCTTGTTGCTTCATCCCGATTCATTGCCGTAACGACTGTATTATTTTTTGTACTGACCAGTAATGCAGCATCTTTTGTTAGAACTAGTGAGTCGGTGACACCTTTTTGTTTTGCCTCAGCCATTTTAGTTGTTATTTGTTGCCACTCGTTTTCGTGAATGGTTATATTACGTTCGTTCAGACGTTCTTTTGCATGTTTGCTTACTTTCACCTGAACATCCGATAATATATCTTTAAAGTTGGCTGAAGAGCTTTGCTTTGTTACTGGCCTGTTTACGGTCGGAAATAAAGGCTTATTTACTTGTGTTTGATGGATGCGATGATCCATGTTATTCACTTCCTTCAGATGGTTCAGGACCTGCTACTTTTTCTTCAGTATTGTCCGTATCAACCTCTGCTTCTGGATCGCTCACTTGTAAGATAGAATCTGCGTATATTTTCTCACCATTTTCCAGCTCCAGAATAGCCCATCCGTCTTGTTGACTGACTGCAGCTACTTTACTTGTTTCTACGTCAAGCTTTTCACCTGTTTCTTGATCATAGGCTTGATACGAAACCTCTTTCCCAATCATATGACTATACTTAACTACTGGCGATTCCATTTGATTTTGCACAAGTTTATCAATGGAATTCGTCATGTTCATCATCTGCTCTAGCGATGAAAAAGTGGCCATTTGTGAAATAAATTCACGGTCATCCATTGGGTTGGTTGGGTCCTGATTTTGTAATTGCGTCATTAAAATTTTCATGAATTCGTCTTTCCCAAGATCTGGACTTGGTGTTCTAGCATCAGGTTGATTGTGTAAATACAACGATGGATCAATTTTCGTCACATTCCTCACCTACACTTTCTCATTCATTAATACTTCTTGGAATTGCGTTTCAAAATCATTCTGCTCTTGTCCACTTGAATCTTCGTCATTTGAATGCTGTGCTTGTCCCTGGTCTTGTTCTTGATCATTCATCGATTGATTCTCTTGTTCACCTTGAAAGTTTTGCGCCTGGTTCGTGCTCAAATCCTGTTTTTCAATTACAACTTGCTGTGGCGAAAACATGTGTTTCAGTTGATGCATGTTGGACTCCAGCATATCTTTGGCTGCTTGTGATGTTACCATGATTTTCACAGTCATTTCCCCATTGATTTGGGTTAATTTAACCATCATCTCGCCAAGATTATCTGGCTTTAAGGCAATTGATAATTGTGATGTCCCATTATTCATTGAGAAAAATTTGCTTGTTTTCATTACTTTTTGAAACTGTTCAATCAATTGTTGATCAACTGTTTGGGAACCTTGATTCTGATTCATATAGATAACATATTGTTCGACTTTTGACATTGGCATAGATGAAGCCGTCATGTGTTGTGATTGTGATGGGGCCTTATCAACCTGTGTTTGATCATTCAACACTTTCTGTAATAACTTTGCCACATCATTACTGGTTACTTTTGCATTGGTGTTATATTGCTGATTGGTAACAAACTGGTTGCGCTTTTGATAAAACTGAACCAATTCGCGCCACATTGCTTGTTCTTTTGTTCCACTGGTACCTTTTCCAGATACGAGTGTATCAAGTGCAGCTTTGTCTCCCGGTAGCTTTTTTGCCAATGATGTCCATTGTTCCAATAATTTCAATAGAGCGGAAGCATCGGTTTTCGAAATAGATTCACCGCTTGTTACGTGTCCTAAAACTTCTTTCGCTTGTTTGAAAATGGCTGCTAATTGTTGCTCAATAGTGCCATCATTTACTGCAACTGCCATCTGGATATTCATAAGTTCAGGGTTAATAGTCAAACTTTCCGTATGATCTTGTTCGTTTGCAGTTTGACCAAGTAATTTTTCAAGCTTATTGATTATCTTTCCTAATGCATCAATACCACTCAAACCTTGAATATCGGCCGAGTCTAATATGTTCTCTGATAACTGCTCACCAATTCCGGGTAAGTCCTTAAGTAGTGCTGTCAAATCTTCTATGTTCAGCACACCTTCTTTTTGTTTCTCAAGCCCTTGCACTTTTGATGATTGATTAAGCACAGCTAGTAAATCTGCTATGTTTAACTGTTCCTTTTCTTTACCTTCTGAATCCATCATTTTCAATGAACCATTAAGCAATGCTAGTAAATCCGCAATGTTTAGTTGATCATTATCCTTCTGCTTTGATCCTTGCATCTTTGGTGATACAGAAGATTGTTCATTGGTTAAAAGCCCTTGAAAAACAGATGATTTATCAGACTTATTCCCCGTGTTTTTTGGCCCTATATTTCCTGCTTGTGTCACTTGCTGCGAAATCATTCCGATCGCGTTCACGATTCTCACCTCCTTTCAAGTTTCTCTGCCACTAATTACTATTAACAAACAGTTTTGTTAATTTGGCAGCTAATTTGGGATCCATTTCTGCAAAAATTTCACCGCGAACTTTATTTGGTACTTCTTTTAAGATAGAAATCGCTAAATCGTTGTCCATGTTTTGAAAAATCAATGCAGCCTGTTCACGATCCATATCTTTGAATGATGAGGACATTGTTTTAACCGTATCTTGTTCCTCATCTTTGTTTTCACTTTCTGCCGTATTGGCTTCATCAGGCGTTGTCCGATTTTCAAGTTTGGTAATTTCTTGCTCCATTTGATCAATTGTTGCCTCAAGATCAGTTACATTTTGGTTTAATTGGTCAATTTCTTCATTCTTATTTTTGATAGTAGTTTTCATTTTTTCTTCCGTTTGTTGAACATTTTTTTCTTCATCGGTCGAAATCAACGACGATACCACTGGGATGTCATTTCCAGTCTTTTTAACCCAGTCAATGACATTTACCCCTGCTACGGAAAAAATAATAATCGCTAGTGTAATCGCAACAATGATTGGAATAACAATTGCAAAGAAGAACCATAAAATCGGATTTGTTTTTGTCTTATGTTCTGATTGTGCCTTTGATTTTTTTGATTGATTTGCCATACCTGTCACCCATTTTTCCTGCTTAAAAACTGCTGGATAGATATTTCGTCCATTGACTGCTTTTCTTGCTTAAGGATAATTTCCGCTTGTTCCTTTTGCCTTAGTTCGATGATTTTTTCAAACTTTTTTACTTCCACATGTGCACTCGTTAACTTCTCTTGTTTCGTTTCCATTTCTCTTCTTGCCTGCTGAACGGAATGTTGTAAGGTAACAATTTGTTTGTTTAATATTTCAATATATCTTACTTGCTCCTTTAATTGATCAATCGGAGTAGTTTGCTGAAGATAACTTTCATATGATTCTTCAGCCGCTTCCTTTTTTCGCAACAGTGTATATAGTTTCGTGGCAATTTTTTCAAAAAGTTCCATGGAATTACGATATGCTTTATGTGCGTCATTTTTTTCCTGCTCTCGAACATGCAGAATTTTAGATAAAGCCATAGTTTCTGCCATCAATCAGCACCTCCATTAAGCAGCTTTTGCATTTGTTTAATCGAATCATCGAGTGTGATATACTCAAAAATCGCCTGCTTTAAAAAGCGTTGTATTTTTGGATAATAGGCGATAGCTTTATCAATTTCATGGTCTGTTCCCCGCTTATATGCACCGATTTGAATGAGTTCACTATTTTCTTCATATTTCGCCATTAGCGAGCGCAATTCTTGAGCAGCTTCTAAATGTTCTTTATTTGCTATTTGATTCATTACACGACTAATCGATTTTAACGTATTAATGGCAGGAAATTGACCTTGCTCAGCTAACTTTCGATCTAATACAAAATGCCCGTCCAAAATACCACGAACAGTGTCAGCAATCGGTTCGTTCATGTCATCCCCATCAACTAGCACGGTATAAAACGCAGTAATTGTTCCTTTACTACTTGTCCCTGTCCGTTCTAACAATTTTGGCAACGTAGCAAATACAGATGGTGTATATCCTTTCGTTGTTGGTGGTTCACCAGTCGCAAGACCCACTTCCCTTTGAGCCATCGCCACCCTTGTCACCGAATCCATCATCAAATTTACCTGAAAACCTAAATCACGAAAATATTCACTAATTGCTGTTGCTGTATATGCACCTTTAATCCGCATTAGAGCTGGTTGATCAGAAGTTGCAACAACGACAATCGATTTTTTCAATCCTTCGTCACCTAGATCATTCTCAATAAATTCTCTAACTTCTCGACCACGTTCACCGATAAGGGCAATCACATTTATATCTGCTCCACTGTTCCTAGCAATCATACCTAGCAATGTACTTTTACCCACACCACTTCCCGCAAAAATCCCAATTCGCTGTCCCTTACCAACTGTTAACAAGGAGTCAATCGCCTTCACACCAACTTGAATTGGTTCATCAATCGGCGGTCGGGATAACGGATTTGGTGGAGATTGCTCGGTTAGATAGTTTGTTAATCCTTTTGGCAATTTTGTATTGTCTAAACTTCTACCTAGTGAATCTACTACTTTACCAATCAGACCACGGCCAACTTTTATTGTTAAGGCACTTCCGGTAGATTCGACCAGACAACCTGGTCCGATTTCCGTTACTTCCGCATATGGCATAAGAATGATTTTTTCATTACTAAACCCAACAACCTCAGCCATTACCGTACGCTGTTTCGCTGAAGATGCATGGATAAAACAAACTTCTCCAATATTTGCATCCGGTCCCTGTGATTCGATCATAAGCCCGACCACACGCAGTACTTTTCCATAACGTTTATATGTGTCCGCTTGTTCAATAGCTGCCAAATAATTTCCTAGGTTCATTGTTCATTCTCCAGTGTAAGCTCATGTAAAATTTCTCGAAGCTGTTTTAATTGCGTATCAACACTTGCATCAATTTGTCCGAATGGATGCTCAATAATGCAACTGTCCGGATTTAATTCCTCTGTTAAATGTACCGTTAGTTTTGTATCTTCAGGCAACAATTGATATAATTCATCTTTTTGCTGGACAATAAACTCATAATTATCCGGATTTACATTTACAGTAATAACGGATTGATCCTTAATTTCCTTTATAGCTGCTTTTACAATCGATAAAAATGTTTCCGGACTATCTACTAACGTTTGGTTGATGATCTTTTCGGCCGTATGAATTGCCAAATCGATTATTATTTCTTCACTTTGTTCAATGGTAGCGTGATAGTCCACAGTTGCAGAAGAAATAATTTGGTTTGCTTTGTCTAACAATTGTTGATATTGTTCCAAGCTTTCTTGCTTTCCAGTTGCAAAACCTTCATTATATCCTTCTTCCTGCGCCTGTTTCCTATAGGTTTCTTTCGTTTTTTCCCATTCTTCCTTATCTTGTTCAATCGTTTGTTGTGCCTCTTGGAGGATTTGTACTTTCTTTGTTTCAAGCTGTTTCAGTTCAGCACGCATGTCATTCAATTTATGTTGTAATGTAATCTGCTCGTTTTCTAGTGAATTATCATCGTTCTGTTTAGGTTCCGTCTGTCTAATTTGTTCTATCGGTTTAATTTTAATCTCTTTGCCATTTACCGCATTGTAAGAGTTGCTATTAGACAATAATATCGTCACCTCCACCACGAGCGATAACAATTTCACCAATTTCTTCTAATTTGCGAATAACCGAAACAATTCTCGTTTGCGCTTCTTCAACATCTCTCAATCGAACAGGGCCCATATATTCCATTTCTTCTTTAAACGTTTCTGCCATTCGTTGTGACATGTTTTTGAAGACAATATCTTTCACTTCATCACTAGCAACTTTAAGTGCAAGTCGTAAATCTTCATTATCCACTTCACGAACAACACGCTGAATGGCACGATTGTCAAGAATAACAATATCTTCAAAGACAAACATGCGTTTTTTGATTTCATCAGCAAGTTCTGGATCTTGAATTTCCAATGCATCTAAAATGGTTCGTTCTGTACTACGATCAACACCATTCAATACTTCCACAACAGCTGGAATACCACCAGTTTGTGTGTAATCCTCTGTCAGTGCTGAGGATATGTTGCGTTCTAACACTTGTTCAACTTGGTTAATAATTTCCGGTGATGTCGAATCCATCGTCGCAATCCTTTTTGCTATATCCGCCTGCATTTCCTGTGGCAATTCAGATAAAATTTGACCAGCCTGTTCGGCATCAAGATAACTTAAGACAAGTGCTATCGTTTGCGGATGCTCGTTTTGGATAAAATTTAATACTTGTTGTGGATCAGCTTTACGCGCAAAATCAAACGGTCTAACTTGCAGTGATGATGTAAGCCGATTGATAATATCGGATGCTTCTTGTGAGCCAAACGCTTTTTCAAGAACTGTCTTCGCGTAGCCGATTCCACCTTGTCCAATATAATCCTGTGCTAGTGCAAGTTGCTGAAATTGCTCTAGCACATCCTCTTTTAAATTTGATTCTACTTTTTTAACTGAAGAAATCTCTAAACTTAACTTCTCGATCTCCTCTTCAGATAAATACTTATATACTTGAGCGGATACGTCTGGACCTAAGGAAATTAAGAGAATTGCTGCTTTTTGTTTTCCGGTTAATTCCCCTTTTTGTCTTGCCATAAATAGTTCCTCCTAATCATCCGCAATCCAACTTCTTAAAAGTTTAGCAAAGTCTTCTGGTTTTTCTTTTGCCATTTTCTCCAACTGCTTCCGTCGAACCACGGATTCTGTATCTGGTTCTCCACCTAGTTCTGGTACTTCTGCAGCTGTTTCTTCTACTGCCACCGTCTCTTCTTCTATTTCTTCTTCTTCGCTGTCATCTTTTCGTCTGCGAATTAACATAATAACTAGAATGATAATGATGACTAATAAAATACCCCCAGCAATATACATCCACATTGGAATAGCAGATTGCGGTGTTTCTGGAAATGCAGTGTCACCACTAAATTCTTGGAAAACAATCGATACTTTTTCATCCGGTTGTTGTACTTCACCATATTCTTTGTCGATTGATGTTGTAATAATGGAATCTAAAATAGAAGATATCCCATCTTGTACACTATTCTGTTCTTGCTGACTAAGGTATTGGACATCTTTTCCATCTTTATCTTTCACATTGTCCACAGCAACTTGAATGCCCAAATCACGAATTTTATATGGGCTCTCAGCGATCTCTTTATGAATACGATTGTACTCATTATTCACTGTTTCTTTTACAAGTTCATACTCACCGTCTCCATCATTATCCTCGGCTTGATAGTTCGTTATGTCCTCTTCACCAGTTCCTGCAACACCACCAGCCGGAGGATTATCTCCTGTATATGTTTCGTGAACCGTTTCGATACTAACTGGTACACCTTCCATATTTTCGACATCTACCGGATCAACAATTTCTTCAACACGGTTCTCCTCCGTGAAATCGATGTCTGAAGTGACCGAAACGATAACATTTTCCGGACCAACCATGGCACCAAGCATTTGCTGTACTCTTCTCTTGATATCACGTTCGATATCCTTTTTGATCGATTGTTGTGATGTGTACGCATCTTGGCCACCAGAAACTGTTTGCTTATCCTGGTCGTAATATTCGAAATACTGATTCATGATAACAATATTTTCAGCAGGTAGGTTTGGTACTGCCTTGGAAACTAACCGATAAAGTGAATCAATCTGGTTGCCTTGAAATTGTTGTCCTGGTTGAGTGTTGATAACAATTGATGCACTCGCTTCTTCTGCATTATCACTAACAAACACCGGTTCTTCAGGCATGTTAACCATTACTTTTGCATCGTTAATTCCATCAACGCCCTTAATTAAGTTGGCTAATTCCGTCTGCATAGCATCCAATTTAATCATGTCGAACTCGTTATCGGTAATACCCCAGGAAGCATTGTCGCTAAAAAACGAATAATCAATGTTGCCGCTGTTAGGAATCCCTTGACCAGCAAGATCTACCAACAATGAATCTACCTGTTCTTCCGGAACGGTTATGGTCTTCCCTGCATCTTCCAATTCATATGGAACTCCTCTTGTATCAAGCTCCGTTTTAATCTGACCAACTTCCTGCAATGATAAATTATTATACAACGGGACCATTTTCGTATTCGATGAAAATATTACAATACCGATGATCAAAGCAATAACGATAGCGATGGAACCCAAAAGTATACCTTTTTGACTTTTTGATCGATTTGTCCAAAAAGATTTTGTTTTATCTTTAATTTGTAAAATTTTCTCTTTCATATATTCCCCCGCCAAATTCAAAATCTATTAGAGCATACAATACCTATATTACTAGTTTGTGTTAAGACCCGGTCACAATTATTTCTAGCGTCCAATCACTATACTTGCATCCGCATGATTTCGTTATAGGCATCAATTACTTTTCGCTGAATTTGAACAGAGGTTTCTAACGTAATACTTGCCTTTTGCGCAGTAATCATCACATCATGCAAGTCGTTAATTTCACCCTTTGCTAAGCTTTCCGTTTTTTGATTTGAAGCGACTTGTGTGTCATTAACGTGCTGTATTGCCGCTTTTAATGTATTCGCAAAATCAGCTTGTGCCTCTCCAGCTGGAATTTTAGGTTTGGCGCTTGCTTTAGCGGGTAAATATGATGGTGCTATACCAGTTATACTTTGATTCATAATAAACGCTCCCTAATCCCTATTTGCCTATTTCTAAAGCTTTCATTAACATACTTTTTGTTGCATTTACCGAGGTGATGTTCGCCTCATATGATCTGGTTGCACTCATTAAATCAACCATTTCCTTTAGGGGATCCACATTTGGTAATTCAACATAACCAGCCTCATTCGCATCTGGATGGTTGGGGTTATAAACAAGTTTGAACGGTTCATCATCTTCCACTATTTCACTAACTTTGACACCCGAACCTGGTGACGAAGTTGTATTTGATGCTTTTTGTAGAAATGATTGAAAGCTTTTTTCTTTCGGTTCAACAACGGTCATTTTTCTACGGTACGGCTCATATTCGCCATCCTCATTAACAGTGGCTCTCGTCGTTTGAGCATTGGCAATATTTGAAGAAATAACATCCATCCTTAATCGTTGAGCCGTCAATGCACTTGCACTCGTATTTAGCGCGTTAAAAATCGACATTATTATCTTCCCCCTCTAACAACTGTTTGCAAATCCCGGAACTTACCATTCATTCTGTCAACTAATGATTGATAATAGATTTGATTTTCTGCAAGTTCTGCCATTTCTTTATCAATATCAACATTATTACCGTTATGATTGTACATGGTATCGTTCTTTGTATTAATTTGATAGGAATTTTGTGATGTTCCATTGTTAAATGGCAAATGTCTTGGATCTGTGCGTTTTGCCGCTAATGAATTCCCCAGTTCTTTATGTAATACATTTTTAAAGGTTACATCTTTCGCCTTATAATTCGGAGTATCTACATTCGCGATATTATTTGATATCGTACTATTTTTAACACTTGCATAATCAAGCGAATTTTCAAGTGTTCGGAATGTTCCACCAAACAAATCCATTACAATTCCTCCTTCATTTAATGGAAACCTTTCTAACGGACATAAACTATATTATCCATACGAATATTGTAATTTATCCAACGAACAATGTCTATGTTATTTCGACATATTCCGACTTAGGAAAATAAAATAGTTACAAATAACTAGGATTTAAGTCTCGAAAAAACACTCATCATTGGAATATTATATCAAAAAGTTATGCAACAATGAGTATTTTATCACATTTTGTCGAGTTTTGATAGTTGATATAGGACTTTGTTAATAATCTGCCATAAAAAAAAGACTAGCGCTCCGCTAGTCTTTTTTCCTTTATCTTATCTAGAACGTAACTTTTCTAGTTCTACAAGGAATTTATCATTTAAAACTTTAATGAATGTTCCTTTCATTCCCAATGAACGGGATTCAATTACACCGGCACTTTCTAATTTTCTAAGTGCGTTAACGATAACTGATCTGGTAATACCTACTCTATCAGCAATTTTACTTGCCACTAATAGACCTTCATTTCCATTTAATTCTTCAAAGATATGATCGATTGCTTCTAGTTCACTATAGGAAAGTGAACTGATTGCCATTTGAACTACCGCTTTACTTCTAGCTTCCAATTCAATTTCCTCTGTTTTTTCATGAAGAATTTCCATTCCAACTACAGTAGCGCCGTATTCACCAAGTAATAAGTCATCATCACTAAAGCTTTCTGTTAATCTACTTAGTACAAGTGTTCCAAGTCGCTCCCCACCACCAATGATAGGTACGATTGTTGTTAAACCATTTTGGAATAATTCACGATTTTCTACAGGGAATGCTGTATAGGAGCTATCAATATCCAAGTTCGCTGTTGTTTCATGAATATTGAACAATCCTCTAGTATATTCTTCAGGGAATTGACGTTCTTCAAGCATTGATTTCATACGCTCGTTTTCGATTTCCTGATTAATAGCAAATCCTAACAATTTCCCTCTTCTGCTTACGATGAATACATTACCCCGAATTACGTCTCTCAATGATGCCGACATTTCATTAAAGTTTACTGATTTCCCTGTTGCTTTCTGTAACATTGCATTAATTTTTCTTGCGCGATCTAAAAGTTCCATGATAATCCTCCATTTCAATTGTTTAAATTATAATATAAATTGGCTTAAATCTTTATTTTTTACGATTGTACTTAATTTTTTATCAACATATTCCGGGGTGATTTTTACTGTCTCCATCGTAACGTCTGGTGCTTCAAATGATAAATCTTCAAGTAGCTTTTCCAAGATCGTGTGCAATCGTCTTGCTCCGATATTATCTGTCTCTTGGTTCACCTGATAGGCAATTTCTGCTAGTCTAGTCACAGCTTCGTCTGTAAACGCAACATTTATACCTTCTGTTTTCAACAATGCATGGTATTGCTTCAATAATGCGTTCGATGGCTCTTGTAAAATTCGTTTGAAATCTTCTACAACCAACTTTTCTAATTCAACCCGAATCGGAAATCTTCCTTGCAATTCTGGTATTAAGTCAGAAGGTTTTGACATGTGAAAAGCACCCGCAGCAATAAACAGCATGTGGTCGGTTTTTACCGGACCATGCTTGGTCACAACAGTAGACCCTTCCACAATCGGCAAAATATCCCGCTGCACACCTTCTCGTGATACATTAGCCTGGTTATCCTGTTTACCAGCTACCTTATCAATCTCATCAATAAACAAAATACCGGATTGCTCAGCCCGTTCAATTGCTTCCTGGGCAGCTTCTTCCATATCAACAAGCTTTTGTGCCTCTTGCAGCGTTAATACCTTTCTAGCTTCTGAAACCGGGAGCTTTCGTTTCTTTTTTTTCTTCGGCATAAATTGACCAAGTGCATCCTGCATATTCATACCCATTTGCTCCATACCCGAACCTTGCAGCATATCAAACATGGAAGGAGGAAGTTCCTCGATTTCCACAGTTACAATATGGTCTTCCATTTCTCCAAGGGCAAGTTGGTGTTCAATCCGTTTTCGCTTGTTTCTAATTTCCTCGCTTTTATCTTGATCTTTTTCATCATTATCATCATCGTCTTCGGATCCATTAGAGAAAAGCATTTCAAACGGATTTTTCATGTTGGATTGTTTTTTAGCTTGAGGCATCAAAAGCTGTACAAGTTTCTTATTTGCTTCCACTTCTGCTTTACCTTTTACTTCTTCCATTTTTTCCTCTTTTACCATCCGTATAGCCATTTCAACCAAATCACGAACCATCGACTCAACGTCACGACCAACATAGCCTACTTCCGTGAATTTAGTTGCTTCTACTTTTACAAATGGCGCACCAACAAGTTTAGCTAACCTTCTGGCAATCTCTGTTTTCCCTACCCCTGTAGGGCCCATCATCAAAATGTTTTTTGGTACGATCTCATCTTTAATCGATTCATCCAGTTTCATTCGACGATAACGATTTCTAAGTGCAACAGCAACAGATTTTTTCGCTTGGTGCTGACCAATTATATAATTATCTAACTGATCAACAATTTGCTTTGGAGTTAAATCAATTCCCATTGTTAATAAGGCCTCCTTATTAATCAAGTACTTCTAATGTGATGTGATCATTCGTGTAAATGCAGATTTCACCTGCAATCTCTAATGCTGATTGGGCAATTTCCTTTGCGGTTAAGTTTTCAGTGTGTCTTCTTAATGCTCGACCGGCACTCAATGCATAATTACCCCCAGACCCGATAGCCAAGATACCATCGTCTGGTTCAATCACTTCACCAGTCCCAGAAACCAAAAACATATTATCTTTATTCATCACGATCAGCATTGCTTCCAATTTCCGAAGTACTTTATCACTCCGCCACTCTTGTGCCAATTCAACTGCAGCGCGAGCAAGGTTTCCGTTAAAGGCTTCCAGTTTACCTTCAAATTTTTCAAACAATGTAAATGCATCTGCGACAGATCCAGCAAAACCAGCCAAAACCTGCCCGTTAAATAATGTACGAACTTTCTTCGCTTTATGTTTCATTACCACTGCATTTCCCAATGTTACTTGCCCATCTCCACTCATTGCACATTGTCCATTGTGCATAATTGCAAAAATAGTCGTTGCATGCATTTCATTATTCACGATCATCACCTCTTGACCTTATTTTTGATCATTAGCCCTAGGGTGGCTGTTCATATAAACGTTACGCAAGTGATCTTTGGTAACGTGTGTATATATTTGCGTAGATGATAAGTTTTCATGACCGAGTAGTTCCTGCACAGTACGAAGATCCGCCCCAGCATTTAGCAAATGTGTTGCAAATGTATGCCGTAATTTATGTGGGTGAATATGAACGGTCAATGCTGCCTTCTCTACCATCTTATTTAGCACTCCCCGCATTCCTCTTGTTGTTATCGGTGTGCCTCTGGCGTTAAGAAATACATTATCTGCTGTTGTTTTTGCTTTAGCAAGAAGTTGTTTTCTCCCCTCATTTATGTAAGTTTCCAGTGCTATTTCTGCAAATCGTCCAAAAGGAATATAGCGCTCTTTCCTGCCTTTTCCTTTTACAAACACGGTACCAATCGAAAAATCAATGTCCTGAATTTTTAATCCTTGGCACTCACTTACACGCATTCCCGTTGCATAAAACGTCTCCAACATAGCCTGATTACGCTGGCCTATTGGGTCTGTCAGATCACTGATCTCAAATAGTTTTTCTAATTCTTCCATATATAAAAACCCTGGAATTGGCTTCTGTGCTTTTGGTAGTGTTACATGAAGAAAAGGATTTGTTGTTAGTTTTTCTTCACGTTCCAAAAATTTATAAAAGCTTCGTAAACTAGAAATTTTCCTGGATACAGACCGCCTGCTTAGGTTATCATCATAAAGCGTAGTTAAAAAAAGACGTACAACTTGAGTATCAACTTCTTGTAAGTTATTTATCCCCTCTCGTTGTAAAAAGCGGAAGAACGTTTCCAGATCATTCAGATAATACTCCACAGTATACGGCGAGGCATTTTTTTCAATTTGCAAATACTCTACAAATGCCTCGCTACTAGTTGAAAAGTTATTCAAATTTTCACCTCGCCTAAACAGCGAATAAATCATATCATATTATAATCCGGAAAGCAATAAACTTAACAAAATTGTAATAAAATTCTGAATTGACCATATTAACCACTAAGATTATCTTCACTTTAATACATAACACTGTCAAGTGAATAAACTTACCAAGAGGTAATTATAGCTTTTCCAAATTAAATAGTCAACAAACAACAATTGAAGAATTCAAATATATTTTTATTTTAGTATGGACAAAAAATTGTATAGCTAACACATTAAAATAAGTTCAATTCATTTATCTTCTTTTTTGTCTTTTCTGTCCCTAATGTATACAACTTGCGATAAATGGAAAATAAATGATTACCGTATTTTGTTCGTTCATCATCGGCGCCCCATTCATCAAACGGTTTTCCTAAATATTTAACTGCATTTTTTGCGTTTTTATCTTTTTTTGAAAATAGCATTTGAATTTCCTTTATTTCTTCTTGGGTTGCTTTTATTTCATATTCAATTCCACTTTCAGGAACCGACACTTCACGGATATCCTCTGTATCAACAGTAACAAAATAAGTTTTTCGTTCCATCTTCATGTCTTCCTCCTTCCACATTTACATAATACCCTTTTTCATGTTAGTAAAACTTTGCAGGTGGAGATCATGTACACGTTACGAATATTGTCACAGAAAAAACTGCCCGCAGTTACGAGCAGTTCACATTTAATCTTGCGTTTTCTCTTTATAGTCACAATTTGTACACTGTATTTGTGTTTGTTTTTTACTTTTCTTTTCCACCAATAGTGAATCACATTTAGGACACGGTCTAGCAATTGGTTTATCCCAAGAAACGAAGTCACAGTCAGGGTACCTGTCACAACCATAGAATGTTCGCTTTTTCTTCGACTTACGTTCAACTACATTGCCCTCTTTACATTTTGGACATTTAACACCGATTTCTTTTAAAATTGGTTTGGTGTTACGACATTCCGGGAAATTTGAGCATGCGAGAAACTTACCGTAGCGTCCCATTTTATAAACCATTTCATGCCCGCAATTCTCACAATCAATACCAGCGGGTTCATCTTTAATTTCAATTTTTTCCATTTCTTCTTCGGCAGTTTCCAGCCGTTTATGAAATCCTTGGTAAAATTCATCTAAAATACTAACCCAATCCGTTTTTCCTTCTTCGATTGAATCCAGGTCCTCTTCCATCTTTACTGTAAAGTCAACATCGATAATCTCTGGGAAAAACTCCTGTAGTAACCCTGTCACGATTTGGCCTAGTTCTGTCGGAATAAATCGCTTATTATCAACGCTAACGTAACCCCTGCGTTGGATTGTATCAAGTGTTGGTGCATAAGTGGAAGGTCTGCCAAGTCCCTGTTCTTCCATTGTTCTTACAAGTCTTGCCTCTGTATATCTTGGTGGCGGCTGGGTAAAGTGTTGATTCGGTGCAATTTCATTTGCTTTCACTTCCATACCTTCCTGCAAATCTGGCAAATATTTAGCGTCCTCATTTTTTTTATCGTCTGTTCCTTCAATATAAACCGACATGAATCCTTTAAATTTCACCTTTGATCCTGTTGCGCGGAATTCCACCCCGTTATTTAACAGATGGACAGTCATCGTATCCATAACTGCTGGGGCCATCTGACTTGCCAAGAAACGTTCCCAAATTAATTTGTATAAACGCATTTGATCCCGGGATAAAATGGCTTTTAAGGATTTTGGATCACGCATGACGGAAGTGGGACGAATCCCTTCATGGGCGTCCTGAGCACCTTCTTTTTGTTTCGTCTTTCTAGCTTGACCTAAATAATCCTTGCCATGCTTCTCTTCAATATAGCCCTTTGCCTCTTCTTTTGCGGTTTCGGAAATACGTGTAGAGTCTGTACGCATGTACGTTATTAAACCTGTTATACCGCCAGCTTTTTTACCAAGATCAATACCTTCATAGAGCTGTTGCGCTACCATCATTGTCTTTTTAGCACGGAAATTTAACTTACGAGCAGCTTCTTGTTGCAGTGATGATGTTGTAAATGGTAAAGCTGGATTACGCTTACGTTCACGTTTTTTTACTTTATCAATCGTAAAAGTGTCACCTTTTAATTTCTTCTGGATGTCTTTTACATCATCTTCCGTTTTTAATTCATGCTTTTTGTTATCGATTCCATAAAAGGATCCCTCGAAAGTTTCTTTACCTTTCGTAAAGTTTGCTTCAATCGACCAATATTCTTCTGGTTTAAAGTTTTCAATTTCCTTCTCACGGTCAATAATCATTTTCACTGCAACCGATTGAACACGGCCAGCACTAAGACCCTTTTTCACTTTCTTCCATAACAAGGGACTAATGTTATAACCAACTAACCGATCAAGAATTCTTCTCGCCTGTTGTGCATCTACTAAATCCGTATCAATGGAACGTGGGTGTTTAAATGACTCTTTAATTGCGTCTTTCGTAATTTCATTAAATACAACCCGACAATCTGAATTCTCATCAATTTTCAAGCTATGAGCTAAATGCCATGCAATAGCCTCCCCTTCTCTGTCGGGGTCGGCTGCGAGATAGACTTTCTTCGCCTTTTTTGCGGCTGATTTAAGATTCTTTAGTACATCACCTTTACCGCGAATGGTAATATACTTTGGTTTGAATGCATTTTCTGTATCGACCCCCGTCTGGCTTTTCGGTAAATCCCGAACATGTCCCATGGAAGCTTCTACTTTATATTTTTTTCCTAAATATCGTTCAATCGTTTTTGCCTTTGCAGGCGACTCAACGATTACAAGATAATCTGACATTTATATCTTTCCTCCCAAAATGAGGTTACCATAATTCAACTGAGAAATCTTCACTAATATTAAATATATAGTTTCTTTTTGTCAAACATGTTGAGATAATTTTTCTCTTATTCGAAACTTTTTCTTACATTTTTTCCAGTTGAATATCTTTCAATGATTCCCAGTCCTCGGCAATATCATTTGCAGTCCGGACGAGTTTCGCCCCATCTTGGATCATTCGATGACAGCCAACCGTTTGAGGTATTAGTGGAGAATCAGGTACAGCATATACCTCTCTCCCCTGATCCAATGCTTGATCAACTGTAATCAATGTTCCACTGCGTTCAGTCGCTTCGATTACCAGTGTACCAAATCCAAGACCACTTATGATTCGATTTCTTTCAGGAAAATGGAATCGCTTTGGGGTTGTATTCGGCGTGTATTCGGACAGAATTAATCCGTTTTGAGCAATTTGCTGAAATAATAATGTATTTTGTTGCGGATAAATATGGTGAAAGCCACCACCTAAAACCGCAATGGTCTTTCCTTTATTCCTCAATGCCAGTTGGTGTGCATAACTATCAATTCCCTTTGCCATTCCACTGACCAGAAGCCAATCTTCCTCCATTAATGGGTTTAAAATAAAATCCATTTTCCTATATGCATGTTGTGAAGGTTTCCGCGTACCAATAACACTTAAGGCGGGTTTATGGTTTAATAAAAATGTATCCCCTAATGCGTAAAGCACCAATGGCGGATCTTTAATTGTTTTTAACATGGTTGGATAGTTCTCGTCAACTATCGTTAAAACCATATAGTTATCTATATCCTTTTTAATCGACTGATGAACTTGTTGGTTATGAAGGTCTGTGTAGAGCTGTTGGGCGTTCTTTTGAGGTAAACCATAAAGCTGACTGAGTTGTGTCGAGGAGAACTTATAGATGTTTGACAAAGAGGAATCGTAAAGAAGCATTTTTCCAATCGTACGTCTAGTAATCCCGCGACAACGATGTAAGTGAATTAATTTTTTTCGTAAATTGTTCAGATTCACTACCAATCACATCCTATCCTTTATTTTTCCATTATAGACAAAGAGGGGGCAATAACCCCCTCCTAAAATTAATGTGTTTTACATTTTTCATCTAAGTTATGTTCTTTTAGTACTTCAATCATCGTTTCTCCCATTACAGCAGGTGTTTCTGCAACTTTAATACCGCATTCGTTCATCACGCGGATTTTTTCTTCTGCAGTACCTTTACCACCAGAAATAATAGCACCAGCGTGACCCATGCGTTTTCCTGGAGGTGCAGTCGCGCCGCCAATAAAGCCGACTACAGGTTTTTTCATGTTTGCTTTTACCCATGCAGCAGCTTCTTCTTCAGCAGTACCACCAATTTCACCAATCATAACAACAGCTTCTGTTTCTGGATCTTCATTAAATGCTGATAAGACATCAATGAAATTTGTTCCGTTAACAGGATCTCCACCAATACCTACAGCAGTTGTTTGGCCATAGCCTGCCTCTGTTAATTGATGCACAGCCTCATATGTTAATGTTCCTGAACGTGAAACAACGCCAATGTGTCCTTTTTTATGAATATATCCTGGCATAATACCGATTTTACATTCGTCTGCAGTAATAACACCTGGGCAGTTTGGTCCTACTAGACGTGTTTTCTTACCTTCCATATAACGTTTTACTTTAACCATATCCATAACCGGAATATGTTCAGTAATACAAATGGCAAGGTCAAGTTCTGCGTCTACCGCCTCCAAAATTGCGTCTGCAGCAAATGGAGCCGGCACATAGATTACGGACGCAGTTGCACCTGTTGCATCAACTGCATCTTGCACTGTATTAAATACAGGAACGCCTTCAACCTCTGTACCGCCTTTTTTTGGTGTAACGCCACCAACGATTTTTGTACCATATTCAAGCATTTGTTTTGTATGGAATCTAGCTGTTCCGCCAGTGATTCCTTGGACAATTACTTTTGTATCTTTATTTACATATACACCCATTCTCGTCCGTCCTTTCTACGCAATCCTCATACGTTTAATCTCTTGTTTAGTTAGCCTTATTTATTTAACCATAGAAACGATTTTTTCTGCTCCGTCAGCCATTGAGTCAGCAGAAGTAATATTTAAGCCTGATTCGTTTAAAATTTGCTTACCTAAATCAACATTCGTACCTTCTAAACGCACAACTAATGGCATTTCTAAGCCAACTTGTTTTGTAGCTTCGACAACACCTTCAGCGATAACATCACATTTCATGATTCCACCGAAAATATTAACGAAAATTCCTTTTACATGTGGATCGGACAAAATAATTTTAAATGCTTCGGTAACTTTTTCAGCAGTTGCACCGCCCCCAACATCAAGGAAGTTTGCAGGTTCGCCGCCAGAATGTTTGATAATGTCCATTGTTGACATTGCAAGTCCAGCACCGTTAACCATACAGCCAATGTTTCCATCTAGCGCAACATAACTTAAGTCATATTTAGATGCTTCAATCTCTTTTTCGTCTTCTTCGTCCAAATCACGAAATTCTTGGACATCTTTTTGGCGGAAAATTGCATTATCATCAAAGTTTAATTTCGCATCAAGCGCCATAACTTGTCCATCACCAGTTGTAACTAGTGGGTTGATTTCCGCAATGGAACAGTCTTTTTCAACAAACACTTGGTAAAGACCAGTCATGAATTTAACGGCTTTGGATAGCAATTCATCCGGAATGTTGATGTTAAATGCTAGTCTGCGAGCTTGATAAGGAGACAAGCCAACAACTGGATCAATTACTTCTTTAAATATTTTTTCTGGAGTTTCTGCAGCAACTTCCTCAATTTCAGTACCGCCTTCTTCTGATGCCATCATAACGACACGGGAAGTAGCACGATCTAAGACAACTCCTACATAATATTCTTTCTTAATATCGCAGCCTTCTTCAATAAGCAAGCGTTTAACTTCCTTACCTTCTGGACCTGTTTGATGCGTAACAAGTGTCTTACCTAAAATTTCTTCAGCATATGTACGCACTTCATCTAAATTTTTAGCAACTTTAACCCCGCCTGCTTTACCACGGCCACCAGCGTGAATTTGTGCTTTTACTACTGTTACAGATGTGCCTAATTTTTTTGCAGCTTCAACAGCTTCATCTACAGTATACGCGACATGGCCGTTTGGAACGTTTACACCATATCCACGCAAAATTTCTTTGCCTTGATACTCATGAATGTTCATCCTTCATCCTCCCATCAAAAATCACTGCATTCCCATTGTATAAAAAAACGACACATTTCACAAGAATAAGGAACAAAATCACAAAAGCGGAAGGCATTATTCCTTCTTAGCATTGCCAGCACTTTGATCTGCTTTATATACAAATGCAAAAACCTCCGCAACTGCTTGATACAGTTCCTCTGGTATTGTTTCATTAATATTCAATTCAGACAACAACTCGATTAACGAGGCGTCCTCTTGAACTGGCACATTGTTCGCTTTCGCCTTTTCAATTATATTCTCCGCGGTTAAACCTTTTCCTGTAGCAGTAACTCTAGGAGCATGATCTTGAGTTTTGTCATATCGCAATGCAGTAGCCTTTTTTCGTTTTGTATTCATATGCGAAAATCCACCCCTTGAGTAGATAACGATTGATTATTTGTTATGCTATCTGTTGATTTCATTCCTTTTAATGGTTTAAACGTAACTGTCGATAAATGATAATTCAGTTCCTTTAGCGAATCTTTTAATATCGGTTTCAGTGCTTGTGTTTGATCATTTAGCTGATTATGATCATTATAAATGGTTATAGCTATGGATCGCTTTTGTACGTTCATGTCAATAACCGTTTCCTTCCAATTCGTTAAATCCAAATAAAATAAGATTCGGCAATAATCCGGACTAATTTCTCCTTTTTCTGTTTTCTTTCCCGTAAAATCAAGTTGCACATCCTGATTTAATGCTAATTTTTCACCTGGTAATTGGATACTTGCCTGGATAAAATTTGCTGAATCATGAACGGAGTTAATTTGCATACCATTGATGAAATGGAGTAACTGTTGAGATCGATCATGGGTCACACCATCACTGTGTTGCAACAGTTGAATTAACATTGACTTTATTGTCGTTGATTGGTTTTCATCTTGAATTTGATTTTCGTAATTAAGACCGGTAAAGTTCAACACTTGCCGAATCTGTTGTAAAAATTGATCTCTTGGATTTCGTAAGGATAAAACTTCATTTCGTTTTGCATTCGCTACCAATTGATCCACTTTCGCTTTGACTTGATCATTGTTCATTGACTCAAAAGCGGTTAAAAGATGCCGAAGTGATTCCGGGTTATTTTGTACATGCTTTTGAATTTGTTGTGCTTGTTTACTCGTAAGTACTGGTAACAACGTTTTCTCTATTTGCTGTTTTAGTACAGCGAATTCATTCTGAGTTAAGTTGGTATGGTTTTGCTGTGCCTGACCAATTACGTTTGTCCAGCTTTTTAGAAACTGCTGTACATCCTGACCGATTTTTTTACTAAATGCGTCTAATTTTTTTATGCTTGTTTCGTAATCCATTCGGAATGGAAATGTTAAATTACCAGTTCGATTAGGTTGTTCATTAACCTTCCTCCATTCCGTTTTCCATGATGCAAAACTAACTTCCGTGTCCACCACTCCGGCTTGCTTTAACACATTAAAAAATTGCGGCCTGTTTTGGTCTACCTCATTCATGATATGTTTCATAAAAGCAGCCCTTCCATCAGTTGGACGCTCAGTCATGGAAGATAGTTGTTCCATTAGCTGGTGTTGTAACGGCGTTTGGTTCGTATCCTGCTTTAGCTGAAACAACAATGCCTTCATTTGATCAGAATATCCACTTGTACGATTCGTATATAAGGCTTGGAAAACGGAATCTGTTAGCGGCAATTTATGCGCGATCATTTCTTTAGCAATTTGTCGAGCTGGGATTTTATTATTCGTGGCTTCTATTAATTGAAATGCTTTTACTAGTTGTTCTTTGTCAAACGGAATCTTTTCAGTCATGAGTAACCTTAAAAGAGCGACATGTTGTTTTGTAGCCTTTAGCCCCAATTTTTTTAGTAAACTTTCAACGTTTTGCTGCATCTGGTTTTTCAACTGATCACCAAGTACCCGTAAGCGAATAAGGTCACCCGTAGCCTGTACTTGAAAATGATATGATTCTCCTGTTGTTAATGAGGCTTCTAATTGTGCGATCAAATGCTTGGTACCAAGCTGAATTTGCGCTTTGTTATTTGGGTATAAATGTAAAATTTTACCTTGGATAATTTGACCTTGTCGTAGTACAGGTTGCGATTCTTGTATGTTAGTACCAGCAAGACGAGTTAGTTGTTGAAGACGCAATTAGATTCACCCCATTTCATTTTACTTGATTCACTTAGCTACATTTCTAACAGGTGCATATGATTTCCGATGATATTGCGTAATCCCATGTTGTTCTAACATGTCCATATGGTGCTTTGTGCCGTACCCCATATTTGACGCAAAATCATACATTGGAAATTCTGTATGTATTTTTTTCATTAACTGATCCCGTGAAACCTTTGCCAAAATACTGGCAGCTGCAACGCTAATACTTTTTTGATCTCCCTTTACAATTGCTTCAGATGTACAAGGAAGATTATCAAGGTTAACCGCATCAATTAAAACATGATCCGGTTTTGGATCAAGTTGGTTTATGGCATCATACATTGCAAGTTTCGTTGCTTCATATATATTAACTTGATCAATCTTTTGATTACTGACGATAGAGATTCCATAACTTACCGCTTGTCTTTTTATAATTTCAAAAAAACGATTACGTGTTGCTTCATTTAATTGCTTGGAATCGTTTAAACCAAGTAACGTAAAATCCCTTGGTAAAACAACTGCTGCGGCTACTACCGGACCAGCAAGTGGACCTCTGCCAGCTTCATCCATTCCTGCAATATACCGGCAACCTTTATCATAATTTATTTGTTCAAAATGACACATCTCTGCGAACTTTTGTTTCAATACTTGTTCTTTATGCTTTTCACGATCGTAGCGTTGGAGTAATTTCTGAACTCCTTTACGTTCATCTTTTCTTAATTCAGCTATTACATTGTTATTCACTTCATTTGTTTCAAATAATTGCTTTAAAACAGCAATTGACTTTTTATCCATATGTACACCTCTACTGTTTATATCGGTTTATCTACTTGTTTATGAAAGAAAAAAGTTGACACGCACCCGAAGATGTATGCCAACTAATCCACAGCCGATTCTAATGTGATCTTTCCTAGTTTCCCTGTGCGAAGATCGCGAATGACAATATCGGCTACTTTATCAAAATTAACGTTACCTCCACTTTCTAGGCAACCGCGCTGTTTTCCAATTGCAACAAAAACATCCCACATGTCATCCATATCACGATCAATCGGATATCTATCTTCAATTAATTCTGGATAATGTTCCTGCATATAGTTGATCACAAAGGCTGTTATATCTTGCAAGGAAAGTAATTGATCTTTTATTGTTCCTAATGCTGCCAAACGATAGCCAACTAGTTCCTCTTCAAACTTAGGCCATAATATCCCCGGTGTATCAAGTAATTCAAAGTCTTTTTTCACTTTAATCCATAATTGTTGTTTCGTTACACCAGGCCGATCACCTATCTTGGCAATTTTTTTATTCGCAATTCGATTAATCAAGGTTGATTTCCCGACGTTAGGGATCCCAACAATCATTGCTCTGGCAGGACGAGGTTGGATGCCTTTTTGCTTTAATTTTTCCATTTTCTTTTCCCCAAGTTCTTTGGCAATTTGAATGACCTTTTGAATATCTGACTTGTCATTTACATTAATCGCAACTGCTGTACTGCCTTTTTGATTGAAATATTGAATCCATTTAGCTGTTTCGCGTTGATCTGCTAAATCTTTTTTCATTAAAACGATCATTTTAGGCTTACTTTGCAGAACCTGCTGAAGCATGGGATTTTGCGATGATAATGGTGCACGTGCATCGACTAATTCCATAACAAAATCAACAAGTTTCAATTTCTCTTCCACTTCTCGGCGCGCTTTCGCCATGTGGCCTGGAAACCATTGTATTGGCATAACTAATTTCACCCTATTCTTTTACTATCTGAAAATGATCAAACGGCCAGTAAATGAGGCTTGTCTTTCCAACGATTTGATCCATAGAAATCAGACCTAACATCCGGCTATCCGTTGAATTACTGCGGTTATCACCAAGCACTAATACATAATCATCTGGAATTGTCTCATACCCACCAGGAAGATCCTCTAAACGAAAATCGCCAGTCAAAACTTCACCAGGTTGCAAGTCTTCCTTCTGTTCTTTTAAAAACGGCTCTGCAACTTTCTTGCCATCAATATATAATGTTTCGTCTTCAACAGCTACATGTTCACCCGGTAATCCAATTACCCGTTTAATAAAATCCTTTTTTTCAGTTGCATGAAACACGACGATATCGAATCGTTCCGGTTCATGGAGATGGTAAACAAACTTATTAACAATCATTTGGTCCCGATTGTGTAATGTGGGTTGCATGGATGGACCATCAACAACAATTGGTGCAAAAAAGAACATTCTTACAACAAAGACTAGTCCAAATGCAAAAAGTAATGCCTTGACCCAACCGAACCACTCACTTTTCTCTTGCTTGGTCATCATCTAACCTCCAGCAGTTACAATATATACATTATGTTTTGCTACAAATGTTTCGCTATTCTAAAGTAAAAAAGAGCTTGCACACAAGGCCAAGCTCCTTTCCTACAGAATTATGATTACCGACGTTCTTTAATACGTGCAGCTTTACCACGTAGATTACGAAGATAGTATAGTTTAGCACGACGTACAATACCACGACGGGAAACTTCAATTTTCGCAACTCTTGGTGAGTGTAATGGGAAAGTACGTTCAACACCTACACCATAAGAAAGTTTTCTTACCGTAAATGTTTCGCTAATTCCACCATTTTGACGCTTGATAACAACGCCTTCAAACACCTGAATACGTTCACGAGTTCCTTCAACAACTTTAACATGAACTTTCAGAGTGTCACCCGCACGAAAATCAGGATGATCTGTGCGAAGCTGATCTTTTGTGATGTCTTCGATTAATTTTTGCATCCTACTTCACTCCTTCCAAACTAATGCTCATATCTCACTAGGGGACAGCGGAACATCGTTTTAATGCTTAAGCCGACACTTAAGCACAACAATTAATATACCATAACAAAAACATGAGTTCAACTGTTTTTAGCAACATCATTATTTATAATTTCATTTACGATAGATTTATCTTCTTCCGATAAATCTTCCCGCTCGATCAAATCTCTCCGTCGTTCATATGTCCGTTTCAGTGATTCCTTCCTGCGCCATTGTTCAATTTTACCGTGGTCACCTGATAGCAATACATCAGGGACTTTCATGCCGCGGAAATCTGCTGGACGGGTATAGTGTGGATGTTCCAACAATCCGGTCGAGAAGGAGTCCTCTGGAGCAGACTCCTTGTTACCAAGTACGTCCGGTAGCAACCTAACAACACTATCAATCACAACCATTGCCCCAAGCTCACCACCGGTCAGGACGTAATCGCCAATCGAAATTTCATCTGTTACAAGATGTTCCCTGATCCGTTCATCATAGCCTTCATAATGGCCGCAAATAAAAATAAGATGATCCTCCGTTGCCAATTCTTCAGCTTTTTTTTGGTTGTACGGTTCACCTTGAGGACACATTAGAATTATCCTAGGATTTGTCGTTTTTTTCTTCGTTATCGTATCAACAGCATCAAATACAGGCTGTGGGGTTAAAACCATACCAGCCCCTCCACCATATGGATAGTCATCTACTTTTTTGTGTTTATTCTCCGTGTAATCACGGAAGTTAATCAGATCGAAACTGAATTTATTTTTATCTTGAGCTTTTTGCAGAATAGAAGAATTAAAAACCCCTGCGATCATTTCTGGAAAGAGTGTTAAAACATCGATATGCATTAGTCAAGCAGTCCTTCCATTGGCTCGATAACCACTTTTTTTGCCTCAACATCAATTTGCTTCACGATATCCTCAATATATGGTATTAATAAATCTTTACCCTGGGGCTGTTTTACCACCCACACATCATTCGCTCCCGGTGCTAAAATTTCTTTAATGGTTCCTAGCATCTCTCCATCAATTGTCTGGACATCACATCCAATGATTTCGTGGTAATAATACTCATTTTCATCCAAATCTGTTAGTTGAGCTTCCGTGATTTTCAATTGTGCACCTTTTAAATATTCGACATCATTAATGCTGTCAAGGCCTTTGAAATGGATAAGATCAAAACCTTTATGTGTTCGGTGCCCATCAATTACTACTGGAAGAGGATCCTTTTTCTCCATGACCACATATAACGTTTCACCAATAGCAAAGCGTTCCGCAAAATCACTAATACGGACTACTTTTACTTCTCCGCGAATCCCGTGCGTGTTGACGATTTTACCAACATTAAAAAATTCTACTTCGTTCATAAATCCACCTACTATTCATCAATCCGAATGACAACATCATCTTTAATGACAATTGCCCGATCATCCATTATTTCATTCCAATGCGTACCTACATCTACTTCAACAAGAGCTTCAACTTCACTTTCCACAATTTCACTACCTATTTCTAACATGTCCAACTGCTCAATCTTAAAATCGAGCAATTTCATTTTTTCTTTACGATTTTTGATTTCCTGTTGAAAACGGCTGGTAACTTCTTGTTTGGAGATACCTGTCTTATTTTGCAGTTTACGTTGTTCAAACAGTAGTTGTTGACACTCTTGTTCAAGCCGCATTTTATGTTGGTCAAAATTTGTTTGTAACTTTGCCTTGCTTTTTTCTGTTACAATTTGTTTGATTAATACCTTTTTGATTATTTTCATACCTGTTCCTCGCTCTCCTAAAACGATTTAAAACAGTCATGTGTAAAAAGGGAAAGGTATCCGCCTCTCCCTTTTTACGTAAAGCTATTTTCACATAGATTGTTGCTTCTAACCCCGCAGCCCGTATACACTTCGCTTTCCGGGGGCGGCTGGAGAGCCTCCTTGTGCTAACGCACTGCGGGGTCTCACCTATGCCTCTCTTCCCCCAGGAGTCTACGTGTATACGGGCTGCTCGATAGGAAACATATGTTTAAATAATTCTTCAAAACAACAGTCTTTTAGAAAACAACCTTACATAATATCTAAATAAATTCGTTTGTTAGCATCCGTACGTGCTGCATAGACAACGGTACGGATTGCTTTAGCGATACGACCATTTTTGCCAATAACCTTACCAACATCATGTTGATTCACAGTTAGATGGTAAACAATCTTTGCTTCCTCTTCTGTTTCTGTCACAACGACATCATCTGGATAATCGACTAGCGCTGTAACAATTGATTCGATTAGGGCTTTCATGATATTTCACTACCTTACTATTGATTTTTTTGGTCGTGGAATTTTTTCATGATGCCTTGTTTTGAGAAAAGATTACGTACTGTATCACTTGGTTTTGCACCATTCGTCATCCAGCTAAGTGCTTTCTCTTCATCAATTTTAACTTCAACCGGGTTCACTACCGGATTATATGTTCCAATTTGTTCGATTTGACGTCCATCACGAGGAGAACGTGAATCAGCTACAACGATACGATAAAATGGATTTCTTTTAGATCCCATACGTTTTAAGCGAATTTTTACAGCCATGTTTTTGCACCTCCAATTAATTATCTATCACAAGTTTAGATTCTATCAGAAACTTGTTTGTCTGTAAAGTGTTTTTCCATTACATCTTATTTTTAGTTTGTTTTATGAGCCATTTTGCTTTCATTTTTACACACCAAACTCTTGGCCGCATTCCGAATACACTTCATTTTCCCGCTTCCATCATTTTTCCTACATAAATGGAAACTTCATACCCTTACCTTTTTTACCCTTTTGCATGTTGGTCATTTGTTTCATCATTTTTTTCATTTCGCCAAATTGTTTGAGTAGTCGATTGACTTGTGATACGGAAGTCCCTGATCCCTTAGCAATACGCTTTTTACGACTTGCATTCATAATTTCAGGTTCTTGTCGCTCTTTTTTGGTCATCGATTGAATGATAGCCTCCACTTGAGTAAGTTGACTTTCATCAATTTGCGCATTTTTTAAGCCTTTCATTTTTCCTGAACCTGGAATCATCGAAAGCAAATCTTCTAACGGCCCCATTTTCTTCACTTGACCCATTTGCTCTAAGAAGTCATCAAAGGTGAATGACGCGGTCCGCATTTTTTCTTCTAATTCTTTTGCCTGCTTCTCATCAACATTTGTTTGTGCTTTTTCAATTAGTGTTAGCACATCACCCATACCAAGGATTCTTGAGGCCATACGTTCTGGATGGAATGCTTCTAATTCGTCAAGTTTTTCACCCATACCAGCAAATTTAATTGGCTTATCTGTGACAGCCTTAATGGAAAGTGCAGCACCACCACGAGTGTCCCCATCAAGTTTTGTTAAGACAACGCCAGATACATCCAGCTGGTCATTAAAACTTTCCGCAACATTAACGGCATCCTGACCTGTCATTGAATCAACAACTAAGAAAATTTCATCCGGTTTGACAGTTGATTTAATTTGTTGCAATTCATCCATTAATTCATTATCGACATGTAATCGTCCCGCAGTATCAATGATGACATAATCATGATGTTCTTCTTTTGCTTGTTCAATTGCTTTTGTTGCAATATCAACCGGATTTGCCTCTGTTCCCATGGAAAACACTGGCATATTTAATTGCGTTCCCAATGTTTCCAACTGCTTGATTGCCGCTGGACGATAGATATCGCATGCAACAAGTAATGGTGAACGGTTATGTTTTTTTCGCAGTAAATTGGCAAGCTTTCCTGTCGTGGTTGTTTTACCTGCACCTTGCAGACCAACCATCATAATAACGGTTGGCGATTTATCAGCAACCGCAATTTTACTTTGTTCGCCACCCATTAACTCAGTTAGTTCTTCCTTAACAACTTTTATAACTTGCTGGCCAGGTGTGAGGCTCTCCATCACTTCTTGTCCAACAGCACGTTCTTTTATTCGTTTTATTAAATCTTTGACAACTTTAAAATTCACATCGGCTTCAAGTAAAGCCAGGCGGACTTCGCGTGTCATTTCTTTAACGTCTTGCTCACTGACTTTACCTTTACCGGTTATTTTTTTTATGGTACTTTGCAGGCGGTCGGCCAGTCCTTCAAATGCCATAGAAGGTGTCCCCCTAATCTAATTCTTTTAATTGGTTAATCATCGCAATAATAGCGTTACTTGTATCCCCTGCAGCTGCCGTTTGTTCCAGTTTATCCAGCAATTCTGCACGTTGTTGAAATTTATCGTATAAATGCAATTTTTCCTCATAGGATTCAAGCATCATCTCTGTACGTTTAATGTTATCATATATAGCTTGTCTTGAAACCTGCGACAGTTCCGATATTTCACCTAATGAATAATCCTCTAAGTAGTACATTTCCATATAACTTCGCTGCTTAGGGGTTAATAATGCTTGATAAAAATCAAATAAATAATTGACTCGTGTCGTCTTTTCTAGCAATCTCCTCACCCCTTGTTAAGTGAAAGCCCTTTACAAAATTATACTACCATTATTCGCTGTCCTCTTCAAGTAAATCCGCAAACAAGCCGTATACAAATGCATTTGCATTAAACGCTTGAAGGTCATTCACCTGTTCACCTAGTCCAACAAATTTCACCGGAATATGCAATTCATTACGAATCGCAAGGACAATCCCACCTTTAGCAGTCCCATCAAGCTTCGTCAAGACGATACCTGAAACATCCGTGGCTTCCGAAAATGTTTTTGCTTGACTCATTGCATTTTGTCCCGTTGTCGCGTCTAATACGAGTAATACTTCATGTGGTGCACCAGGTATTTCCTTTTCGATAACTCGTTTTACTTTAGCTAACTCATTCATTAAGTTGACCTTGTTTTGCAATCTACCAGCAGTATCACATAATAATACATCTGCACCACGGGATTTTGCCGCTTTAATTCCATCGAAAATAACAGCTGCAGGGTCACTACCAGCATTTTGTTTGATAACATCTACTTCTGCACGTTCACCCCATGCTTCAAGCTGTTCAATGGCACCAGCGCGAAAAGTATCTCCAGCCGCTAATACTACCTTTTTTCCTTCTTGCTTAAACTTATGAGCCAATTTGCCGATCGATGTTGTTTTACCAACCCCATTCACACCTACGACAAGAATGACAGTTAAATCATTCTCCTGCACATTTAATTCTTCTATTTCTTCTTCATCATCACCATAATAAATTGCAACCAACTTTTCGGAAATTACTTCTTTTACTTCCTTTGTATCTTTAATGTTTTGGCGTTTTACTTCCATTTTTAATTCATCGATTAAATCCATAACCGTCATCACGCCGACATCAGCGGAAATAAGTACTTCTTCCAGCTCTTCAAAAAAATCTTCGTCCACTTTACGATATCGAGCAATTAGATCATTTATTTTTCCCGAAAAAGAATTCCGTGTTTTTTTCATTCCTTCTTTATATTTCGTCGTCACTTCTTCTTCGTTATCAGTTTGTTTAAATTTATTTTTCAATTTATCCATAAAACCCATACATTAACAACCTCCTTATGATTTCACCAATTCTTTTGTATCTTCTAAACGAACAGAAACGAGCCGTGATACACCAGATTCTTGCATTGTTACACCGTACAAAACATCTGCTTCTTCCATTGTACCTTTACGGTGTGTAATCACAATAAATTGCGTCTGTTCACTATACATTTTTATATATTTGGCAAACCGTGCAACATTTGCTTCATCAAGTGCAGCCTCTACTTCATCTAACACACAGAACGGAACAGGCCGAACCCGTAATATCGCAAACAACAACGCAATTGCCGTCAGTGCTCGTTCCCCGCCTGATAACAAACCTAAGTGCTGCAATTTTTTTCCTGGCGGCTCAGCGACAATATCAATGCCGGTTTCAAGGAGGTTTTTCGGATCAGTTAATTTTAATTCTGCACGTCCACCGCCAAACAACTCCTTAAACACGACAGTAAATTCTGCTTTAATTTGTGAAAAAGTTGTTTCAAAACGATTTTCCATTTCTTCATCCATTTCAGCAATAGCAGTGTATAACGTTTGTTTTGCCTCCACTAAATCATTTTGCTGATCGGACAAGAAAGTATATCGCTCAGAAATGCGTTCATATTCATCGATTGCGCCAAGATTTACGCTCCCCAATCGCTCAATTGCCTGTTTTATCTGCTCTACATTTCGTTTTGCCATTTCTGTATCTTCTGTTTTTGCATAAGTCTGTTTCGCACGTTCAAATGTTAGTGTGTACTCTTCTTGTAGACGCGACAAGCGATTTTCTAAGTCGACATCAAGCCGATTAGCTTTTACTTCCTTCGTTTGAATTACTTCTACCAATGCCTGATGCTGCTTATTTTCTTCTTTTATTTCCCGTTCTTGATCTTGATTAAGCTGTGTCCGTTCGGAACGATCTGCACGCTTTTGTTGGATTTCACCCGTAACTTCATCTTTTTTCTTTTGTTTCATCTGAATATGTTCTGTAAGTTCTTCTTCAGTAACCTCATTTTGTTCAAGATCGTTTATTTCTTCCAGTTTTTTCATATATGAGCTGTTTTGTTCGCTTAAATCATTCAACTGAGACGTGAGCGTGTTCGTCTTTTCACGTTGACTTTTTAAACGTTCTTCTTGTTCAGCAAGCATCACTTGATATCGATGAAAATCATCTTGCATTTGCTCTTGGTTTTCCTTGTAACGCAAATCTTGCACCGTTAATTCATCTATTTGTTTCTGTATCGTTGTCAGTTGCTGTCCAATCTCGTTTAAGTCTTTAGACAACTGCGTATCTCTCGTTTGCAGTTCCTTTGTATCGACATCAAATTGTTGTTTATCTCGGTCATACAACGTTAAATTTTCATTTAATGTAGCTTGTTTTAATTCAATTTCTTTTAGGTCAGCTTGTATCTCTTGTAATGCTTGTTGTTCAGAAATGGACGTATTTTGCTGTCGTTCAAGCTCTTGTTCCTGCTGTTCAATGGTCCGTTTTTGTTCTTTTACACCTTGTTCAAAGGTGGTTGCTTTCGCTTGAAATTCGTTCAGCTTTTTCGTAATCTCTTGTAAATCTTTATCTCTCGTAAACAATGATTGATTCGTTTTCTTTTTCGCCCCACCTGACATCGAACCACCAGGGTTGACGACATCACCATCCAACGTAACAACCCTAAACCTGCGCAGCGCAACTTTCGCAATCTCATTGGCATCTTTTAATGTTTTAGCCACAATTACATGTCCCATTAAATGATCGATTGCCTTCTTATACTTTGCCTGGCAGGAAACTAAATTCGCAGCAATACCTACAAAGCCCTGATGATCTTCTACTTTTGTCAAAATATCTTTTGTGATATACCGTGCCTGAATGGACCCTAATGGTAGAAACGTTGCTCGTCCTTGATTTGTTTGCTTTAGCCATGTAATCGCCTTTCTTGCGGCTGCATCATCTTGTACGACAATATGCTGTGCTTGACCACCAAGGACTGTTTCAATCGCTGTTATGTAGTTTTTTGGTACATCAACCAATTCAATGACTGCACCATGGATAGCTTCAAGCTTTTGCTCTTTCCTAGCTTTCAAGACAGCCTTTACACCATTAAAAAATCCTTGAAAGTCTTCTTTCATTTCCTCAAGCATTTCTTTTTTTGATTTCAGTTTTTCTAAATAGTTGTAACCTTGATAAAGCTTTGTTTGTGATTCCTGAAACTGATTTCTATTTTGATCTAATTCATCCTTTAATTGTTTAATGGATGATTCTTTCTCTTGAAAACGTTGCTGCTGGTGTAAGAGATTTTCATTTGTTTGTATTTGTTTCTCGTCCAATTCTTCTCTGGCTGATAATAGATCACCGAACTTCGCTACCTGCCTATCTTTTTTTGCTGTAATTTGTTGCAACTGCTGTTGAATGGATTGCTTTTCGTTTCGCTTGGCTGCTTGATTGTTCAGATACTCAATGTATTCTGTTTTTAAGTCCTCAATCCGATCAGTAATATTTTCTTTTTCAGCAGTTAGCCTTCCTTCAAGCTGCTCTACCTTTTGTTTCGTTTCATTTCTAGTTTTGGTGATTTCCGCAAGTTTGTTCTTCTCTTCAGCTAATTCTTGCTGTAACTTTTCGATCCGGTCAGCTGCTTCTTGTTGCTGTAACTCTAATTCGGCTTTGTTTTCGGTAAAATGTTTCGTTCGTTCATTTAAAACTTGCTTTTTCCCTTCATATTGTTCTAATTCTTGTGTGATTGTTAGTAATGTTGTTTGCAGTTGATCGATCTGATCATCTAATGTCTGTATATGCTGCCGTTCATTTTCCAGTTTTGCTTCCTTTTGCTGAATCGTTGTTTTTAACTCGATTTCTGTCAGTTTTTCTTTTTCTATTTCGTTTAACAATGTTTGCCATTCTTCATGAAGCTGTTCAATTTCCGTAATTAATAACGAAATTTCCTGTTCTTTTAATTGATCCTTTTGCTTAAGGTATGTTTGTGCCGTTTCCGCTTGCTGCTTCAGCGGATCGATTTGGGTTTCAATTTCATAAATAATATCCTCCACACGATTTAAATTTTCCTGTGTTTCAGCAAGCTTATATTCTGCTTTCTTTTTTCGATGTTTATATTTTAAAACTCCTGCTGCCTCTTCAAAAATAGTCCGACGCTCTTCTGCTTTTGAGCTTAATATTTCCTCTACTTTCCCTTGACTGATGATAGAAAAAGCTTCTCGTCCAAGCCCTGAGTCCATAAATAAATCGACTATATCTTTTAAACGGCATGATTGTTTATTAATATAAAATTCACTATCCCCTGAACGATAAACACGTCTCATCACACTAACTTCTTCATAATCAAGTGGCAGTGTATGATCTGTATTATCTAAAACAAGTGTTACTTCGGCGACATTTAACGGTTTTCTCGTGTCACTTCCCTGAAATATAATGTCCTCCATTTTGGAGCCTCGTAACGATTTAGCCGATTGCTCTCCAAGAACCCAACGCAGTGCATCGGTTATATTACTTTTTCCGCTTCCATTTGGGCCGACTACTGCCGTAACACCAGGAACAAAGTCAACATTGATTCGTTCCGCAAATGACTTAAATCCAACACTTTCCAACCGTTTTAAATACATATTCATTCTCCTATCACGTACATCGCCAACCAATTTTGATTTGGCTTTTTACCGCATTTATTTTATCATAAAGAGAGAAACAAAAGAAGAGGAAGACTGATTTCATACATAGTAGCTGATCTTTTTTTGACGATACTTTACGAAATTGGGGTGTTCATATGGGGTTAGAAAATCCTTCTACAGAAAATTTAAAAGTAATCCTCGAGGAATTTGCCGACATACTTGGTGTCGTAAATCGATCGATCATGGATCCCGAAGATTACGATTTGAATAAATACGAGGATTTGAAATTTATGTACGATATGGTTAAACAAAAAGGACAATTAAGCGCATCAGAGACACAAGCCTTTATTGATGAATTGCGATCGGTGAGAAAAAAATAATGATATAGAGCTCTTTTTCCATATTTTCTAAAAAGGCAGTAGCAAACACTATGCGCTACTGCCTTTTAACCTATTTATTAAACGAATCCAACGCATGTTTTGCAGCTCGTTGTTCCGCTTCTTTTTTAGTACGACCGATTCCGCGGCCTGAAACCTTACCTTTTATCACAACTTCTGAAACAAATTCTTTATCATGTGATGGTCCCTTTTCTTCAACAATGTTATATTCTACTGTAGAATTTCGATATTGCTGAACTAATTCTTGAAGCTGACTTTTATAATCCATCGCATGCGAAAAAGCACCGGTATCTATTTTCGGAAAGACAAATTTATCCATGAATTTTAAAATAATATCAAAGCCGCGATCCAGATACAATGCACCAAGAAATGCTTCGAATGCATCTGCAAGTATTGCTGGTCGCTCGCGTCCGCCTGTTTGTTCTTCGCCTTTCCCTAACAATAAATGCTCACCAAATTCTAAATCTCGAGCAAAATTATTTAATGAAGGTTCACAAACAATTGCCGCTCGTAATTTGGTCATTTCACCCTCAGGCATGTTTGCGTTATTGCGATATAAATATTGAGAAACGGCTAATTCTAATACCGCGTCACCCAAATATTCCAATCGTTCATTATCCGAAAATACTTCATTTCGATGCTCATTCACATAGGATGAATGTGTAAACGCCAGCCTAACTAAAGCATGATCGTTAAATGTGATATTAAGTTGTTTTTCCAGTTTTGCAACATCCATATTTATGTCACCTGCTTCGACCTTATTAAAATATATGGAAAGCCCCGCACATTGCGAGACTTCCTACTAAAATAAAATGTAATAATTAAGATTGTGTACTGTTTATGTAATTAACAGCATCACCCACTGTATTAATTTTCTCGGCTTCTTCATCAGCAATTTCCATGTCAAATTCATCTTCCAATTCCATTACTAATTCAACTACGTCCAATGAATCTGCATCAAGGTCATCTTTAAAAGAAGCTTCCATTGTTACTTTTGATTCTTCCACATCAAGTTTATCAACAATAATATCTTTTACACGATCGAATACATCTGCCACTATCTTTCACCTCCTTTCAAATGAATATGTAAATTATGCCTACATCACCATTCCTCCATCTACATGAATGGTTTGTCCAGTGATATAATTTGCATCATCTGAGGCCAGAAAGCGGACAACTCTAGCTACATCTTCCGGTTCGCCTAATTTTGCCAATGGAATCATGTCAAGCATCCCTTTACGTTGCTCTTCTGTTAACGCATCGGTCATGTCTGTTGAAATAAATCCAGGTGCAACGGCATTGACAAAAATATTCCTTGTTGCCAATTCTTTTGCGGTTGATTTTGTTAGTCCGATTACGCCTGCTTTTGCAGCAACATAATTAGCTTGTCCTGGATTCCCACTAACACCGACAATTGATGCTACATTAACAATCTTTCCGCTGCGTTGTTTCATCATTTGTCTTGTTACAGCTTTTGTACAAACAAATACACCTTTTAAATTCGTGTTAATAACTTGATCAAACTCTTCCTCTTTCATACGCATTAGCAGGTTATCTCGTGTAATCCCAGCATTATTTACTAAAATATCCAGACTGCCAAATTCACCGATGACCTGTTTGACCATATCTTTTACATCCGCTTCATTGGCGACATCGGCTTGAACTTTAAATGACTTCACACCTGTTTTTTCAATTTCTTCGACAACAGCTTGAGCCTTTGCTTCACTGCCCGCGTAATTTATTACTACATTAGCACCCTGTTTTGCCAACTCTAACGCTATTGCTCTACCGATACCACGTGATGCTCCAGTAACCAAAGCATTTTTCTCTTGTAACATCTAGGATTCCTCCCTGTACCACGAAATAAACGCATCCATTGATTCCTGATCCTGAATAGCAAACGTTGGTGTTCTGCGACTAATTTTTTTCACCAATCCACTTAATACTTTCCCATTACCAACTTCTACAAAAGCGTCAACGCCTTCTTCGATCATATTGCGAATTGATTCTTCAAAACGCACTGGCGAATAGAGTTGTTTTAATAATAATTCCTTAATTTCACTATCATCTGTTACAGGTGCTGCTGTTACGTTGGCATATACAGGTATACTTGCTTCTGTTATCGCCACTTCATCCAGCTTTTTAGCAAACGCCTCATTTGCTGGTTTCATTAAACGAGAATGGAATGGACCACTTACATTTAATGGAAGTACACGTTTAGCTCCCTTTTCTTTTAACACCGTTGATGCTTGTTCGATTCCCGCTTTTGTACCAGAGATTACAATTTGTCCCGGACAATTTAGGTTAGCAATGTCAACAATTTCATCTGAATCCATTCCTTCGATTGCAGCTTCAATTTCCTCCTGCTTCATTCCTAACACAGCTGCCATCGCTCCCTTACCAGCAGGATAAGCCTCTTCCATTAACCTACCTCGTGCAGCAACCAATGGTAACGCATCTTCTAATGATAATGCACCCGCAGCAACTAGGGCACTGTATTCACCTAGACTGTGCCCTACTGCCATGACAGGTTGAATCTCCTCTTTAATTAGTAATGTATGTACGGCAATACTGGAAAGCAATAATGCCGGCTGGGCGTTTTCGGTTAATGTTAATGTTTCATTTGGGCCTTCAAACATTAGAGTAGATAGTGAAAAATCAAGTGTTCGATCAGCTTCTTGAAATAACTCCTTTATTTCTGGGTAGTTTTCGTAAAACACTTTCCCCATACCAATTGCTTGTGATCCTTGTCCTGGAAACATTAATGCTACGCGTTTCATTCGGTTTCCCCCTTCTCCGTTTCTGCCTGAATGATCGTTGACTGAATCGTATCTGTTACATTGTGTTCAATCATATGACAAGCTTGTTTGATTGCATTAAAAATTGCTCGACGGTTTGATGAACCATGTGCTTTAATAACTGGCGCTGCTAACCCAAATAGACCTGCACCACCATACTCAGAATAATCGAGTTTGTCCTGCAATCCTTTCAGGTCATTTTTTACTAATCCTGCGGCGATTTTTGTTTTCATCGATGACATAAATGTTTGCTTTAGCATCGAAAACATCGTTAATGCCGTACCTTCAATCGTTTTTAATGCAATATTTCCACTAAAACCATCTGTGACAACAACATCCGCAGCCCCATCCAATAAATCTCTCGCTTCCACATTACCAACAAAATGAACAGGGGCATCTTTTAATAGTGTGAAAGCCTTTTTCGTAAGATCGTTCCCTTTCCCATCTTCCGTACCAACATTTAATAGCCCGACTGTAGGGTTTTTAATCGATCGGACTTTTTCTGTGTAAATGGCTCCCATTATTGCATATTGTACAAGATGATGTGCTTTTGCATCAACATTTGCTCCAACATCCAATAATAAAAATCCTTTTCCATCAATTGTTGGTAGTGTCGGACTTAATGCCGGACGATCAATTCCAGGTATTCTTCCAACAACAAACAAACCTGCACTCATCAATGCACCAGTGTTTCCTGCTGAAATACATGCATCTGCATGATTTTCTTTAACTTCCTTAGCCATCAACACGAGTGATGCATTTTTCTTGCGACGTACTGCTCGAACAGGTTCATCATCTCCTGTAATAACTTCATCTGTGTGAATCACGTTAATGTTCGTATCATCCGTTAAAATTGGTTTGATTTTTTTTTCATCACCAATTAGCGTGATGTGTAAATTATTAATTTGAGCTACGGCATCCATCGCACCGAGAACAATCTCTTTTGGTGCATTGTCGCCTCCCATGGCATCAATTACTATTCTCATTTTGAACTATCTCCTCTGTTGCTCATTTGATCGATACATATGAAACAACCCGGTAAACACAACTTCATTATCGACAAAACTATTCACTAAAACGGTCGTTAAACCATTGTCGTTTACTTCTTTAACGGATGCTTTGGCTACGACACGTTCTCCCTCTGTAACCTGTCTGGTGAATTTTAGTTCTGATTTTGCTGTTAGAGCTAATTCATCATTAATTACGGCCACAGCAAGTGAGTTTGCTTGGGCAAATAAATGGTGCCCACGGGCTATTTTATTACGTGAAAAAACATGCTCATGTTTAATATTTAAAATAGAAATGGCTCGACTATCTAATTCTAAATCAATAATTTCACCAATCACTTCATCTAAAGGTAGTGCCTTTACTGTTTCATTCCATTGGTTTGTCGCAACTGTTTTAATTCGTTCACGTAATTCCGGTATAGCAAGCTCCATACGATCTAATCGGATTGTCTGAATACTAACTGAAAATATTTTTGACAGTTCATCATCTGTTATAAACGGTGTATGTTCGATCGTCTCTTTTAATAACCGTTGTCGTTCCACTTTGCTACGTTTCATTTTTGGCACCATCCGCTATTATTGGAAAATCTTTATTCATTAAATTTAAGACTAGGTCCTAATAGTAATATATAATACACCTATTAATTATGCAACAATCTTTTAATCAAGTTTACTGTTTAAAACAGCATCATTCTCAAGTATTGTTCGCAACTTGGAAAACTCTTCGTTATTATCTAACAAATTTGCATCGATGATTTCTTGGGCATCGTTCCGGGCTGTCTCCAATGCACGATAATCATGAATCATGTCGGCAACTTTAAACTCAGGAACACCACTTTGTTTTTTTCCAAAAAAGTCACCAGGTCCACGAAGTTTTAAATCCTGTTCCGATAATTCAAAGCCATTATTTGTTTCGGTCATGATCCGCATCCGTTCTTTACCAACTTCTCCTTTGGGTTCAGCTATCAAGATACAATAACTTTGCTTGTCCCCACGACCAACCCTACCTCTTAGCTGGTGTAATTGGGATAATCCAAACCGTTCTGCATCATAAATCACCATAATCGTAGCATTTGGGACATTGACTCCAACTTCTACAACGGTTGTCGAAACAAGAACCTGGATTTCGTTCGCGGCAAATTGCTTCATGACCTCATCTTTTTCATCGGTTTGCAATCTACCATGCATTAACCCAACATTTATCGTAGCTGGGTAAAACGCCTGTAATTGATTGTAGAGATCTACTGCATTTTGAATATCCAGCTTATCCGATTCTTCGATTAGCGGACAAATAACATAGGCTTGTTCCCCTTCGGCAATCCGTTTTTCAATAAACTGCAACACCCGTTCAAGTGTATTTTCTTTTGTCCAATACGTCTCGATTTCTTTTCTCCCGGAAGGCATCTCATCGATAACAGAAACATCCATATCACCAAAAGCA